>NZ_CP121648.1:5395000-5695000 GCF_029714205.1 Methylobacterium sp. CB376
GACCGAGATCCGCGCCTTCGACATCGCGGCCGGGAGCCGGGAGGCGGTGGTGGACCTGTCGGCCAAGCTGGTGTCGGAGGCGACCGGGAGCGTGGTCGCCGCGCGGGTCTTCGCGGCGCGGGTCCCGGTGGCGGACCTGAGCCCGGGCGCCTCCGCGAACGGCCTCGACCGCGCCCTCTCCCTCGTGCTCGCGGACGTGGTGCGCTGGGTCGGGGCCGGCGGCTGATCGGCCGCATCCCGCGCCCGCGCCGCGAAGACCCGCGCGGCGCCTGAGCGAGCCCGACCCGCATGGCGACGCAATCCGTCGGATGTCGGATCACTGCACGAGCTTGACGGTGCGCTTCAGGGTATTGCCGACGCCGTCCGGGACCGGGATGTCGCTCGACCCGTAATTCGAGTTGAGATAGAGGCTCGGCCCGTCGAAGAACTCGACCTGCCGCGCCACGATGATCGTGTAGGCCGAGCGGTCGGCCACCGGATTGTTCGCGTCGACGATGAGCCGACCGGCCGGCAAGTAGATCGTGCCGAGCAGGTTGCGGGCGTTGTTGCTGATGATGCGGTACTGGCGCATCGGGGGCGAGCCCGGCGGCGGCGGCGGCGGCGGCAGCTTGGTGTCGGACTGGACGGCGACCGGCGCGCTGACCGAGCGGTTCTCGAAGAACAGCAGCCCGGCCATCGGGCCGTCCTTCGGCGCCGTCAGGTCGATGCTGCTCTTGACGTCGAACAGCACCCCGCCCGCGTCGCCCGTGAAGTAGAAGCCGACGTTCTGCCCGGTGATCACGCCGTTCTTGTCGACGACCAGCGGACCGTCGTTGATCACGTAGATGCCGGCCGCGAAGGTCACCACGGCGCCGTTGGTGATCTTGAGGCCCCCGCAATAGACGCCGGGCATCAGCAGGGCCGTCGGGGTCCTGGTGCCGTCGATGAGGGTCTGGGTGGTGGAGTAGCAGGGCGGGATCGCGGGGCCGGCGCGGCTCGCCAGGGGGTCGGTGCGCGGCGGGCAGCCGCTCTGGGTGACCCCGCGGATCGTGGCGCGGCCGAGGGCGATGCCCCCGACCGAGCAGATCAGCGCGGCGTCCACGAAGGCCCCGTCCTCGATGTGGATGCCGGCCCGGTCCGCCGAGGCGCCGAACAGGCCGCAGCTCGTCGCCACGACGTTGGCGTTCTTGTGCAGGTGCATCGCGTCCGGGCGGGCCTCGTCGAGGGTCAGGAGGCAGACCCGGGTCGAGCCCGACGATTCGGCCGTGGCGCTCGCGCCGATCTCCATCGAGGGCAGGGTCAGGAGCCGTCCGAACAGGCTCTGCACCGTCTCGTTGATCGCCACCGTGACCGAGGTGCCGCGGCCGACCACCGCGGCGCTGACGCGCGTGATGCCCGGATCCGTGGCGCGGGCGGAGTCGAAGGCGAGGCGCCTGGCCATCGCCTCGACGGAGACGTCGGAGCCCGCCACGCTGAGCTCGCCGGCCGCGCCGAGGGCCGCGACGTCGACCGCCTTCTGCAGCTCCGCCCGCCGCTTGTGGATGCGGGCGTACTCGACCGCGGCGCCGCTCCCGGCCACGAGCAGCGGCAGGCTGAGACCGATGATCAGCGCAACCGCCCCCGTCCGGTCAGCGAGAAAGCGCCTGATCGCTCTCATCATCCGTTGAACCCCCTCCCCGATCAGGTTTGCGAGGGGGCCGTGAAGATTCCATTACTAAACCGGGGCGGCATCCCCGCCGGATTGACTGTCCACGACGAGGAAGATGTGGGCGAAGATGTCAAAATCCAAGTTGCGCGACTGCCGTACCGTTGCGCGCCCGACATCTCGGCGGCGGGCCAGGGGCGCAGCGGCAGGTTGCAGATGTCGCGGGCCTCCGCTTGCACCCGCGCGGGAGGTCGCGCCCGCCGGACCGGGCCGGAAGGCCGCCGCGCCCCGGATGACCGCGCGCCCGCCCGCGCGGGCGAGGCCGTCCTCGCGGGGCGCCCGCCCCTACTCCATCACGGCGGCCTTCATGATCACCACCATCGTGGCCCGCCCGGGCCGGTCGCCGACGCAGCGCACCGTGTGCGGCCGGTCGCAGCGGTAGCGCAGCGTCTCTCCGGCCTTGGCCCGCTGCAGGCTCCCCGCCACGTCGACCTCGAACTCGCCCTCCAGCACCGAGAGGCACTCGACCGAGCCGCGCTGGTGGGCGTCCGAATCGAGCTCCCCGCCCGGCTCCGCGGTGAGGTCGTACCATTGCAGCCATTCCACCGTCTTGATCCAGCCGGTGATGGCGAGCCGCACCTTGCCGTCCTCCGAGACCAGGATCGGCGTGTCGGCCCGGGACGACTTCTCGATGAACGGTTCCTCGTCCCCCGTCGCCAGCACCCGCTCGATCGAGACGTCGAGCGCCTGGCTGAGGCGCCAGATCGTGGCCAGGGTCGGGTTGGTCTCGTTGCGCTCGATCTGGCTGATGATCGACTTCGCGACGCCCGACTGTTCGGCGAGTTCGGACAGCGACAGATTGTAGGCCTTGCGCAGGCGCTGGATCGTCTTGCCGAGCTGCCCCGAAAGGACCTGGGCGCCCGTCATCAGGTCCTTGGCCCGCTCTCGTCCCCGCTCGACGCCCATCGCCCGCTCACGCCCGCCGTCGTTCCGCATTCCGAACGACCGTACGCTCCATCAAACGCAATCGCGGCGCAAGGGCAAGGGGCCAAGGGGGCCGGCGCCGAGGTTTTCGGGGATCCCTACCAGAGGGCGTGGAAGTGGTGGACCGGCCCGTGGCCCCGGCCGACGGCGAGCCGCTCGGCCGCCGCGAGCGCGGCCGCGAGGTAGGCCTTCGCCGCCCGCGCGGCGTCCGGCAGGGGCAGCCCGCGCGCGAGGCCGGCCGCGAGCGCGGCCGAGAGCGTGCAGCCGGTCCCGTGCGTGTGCCGCGTCGCCAGCCGCGGGCCGGTCAGGCGCAGGACGTCCTCCCCCGGCCCGACCAGGAGGTCGGTGCTCTCCTCGCCCGCGCCGTGGCCGCCCTTCATCAGCACCGCGCCCGGGCCGAGGGCGAGGAGGCGGCGCCCCTGCGCCAGCATCGCGGCCTCGTCGGCGGCCAGCGGCTCGCCGAGGAGGATGGCCGCCTCGGGCAGGTTCGGCGTCAGCACGCTCGCCCGCGGGATCAGGCGATCGCGCAGGGAGGCGACCGCGTCCGCGGCGAGGAGGCGGTCGCCGCTCGTCGCCACCATCACGGGGTCGAGCACCACCGGGATGCCGGCCGCGTGCGCCGCCAGCCCCTCGGCCACCGCGGCGATCACCGGCTCCCGCGCCAGCATGCCGATCTTCACCGCGCCCACCGCGAGGTCACCGAAGACGCTGGCGATCTGGCGCGCCACGAAGTCGCCCGGCACCTCATGGACCGCCTGGACCCCGAGGGTGTTCTGGGCGGTCAGGGCCGTGACGACGCTGGCCCCGTAGACGCCGAGCGCCGAGAAGGTCTTGAGATCCGCCTGGATCCCGGCCCCGCCGCCGGAATCCGAGCCCGCGACGGTGACGGCGATCGGGGTCACGCCGCCCCCCGCGCCGCGAGCGCCCGATCGACCAGCTGGCGCAGCGCGCGCGCCCGCGCCTCGACCTCGTCGGGAGCGCCGAACAGGGCCGAGATCAGCGCGATGCCGTCCGCCCCCGCGCCGATCACCGAGGCGGCGTTGCCGGAATCGATCCCGGCGATCGCCCCGATCGGCAGGCCGCCCCGGGCGAGCCGGGCCCGGAAGGCGATGCGCGCGAGGCCTTCCAGCCCCACCGGCGGGTCCGGGTTGCGCTTGCTCGCGGTCGCGAAGACGCCGCCGATGCAGGCGTAGTCCACCGGCAGGCGGTAGAGTTCGTCCGCCTGGGTGCCGGTCTTGACGGTGAGGCCGATGATCGCCCCGGGCCCGAGCAGCCGGCGGGCCTCGGCCGGGTGCAGGTCCTCCTGGCCGAGATGCACGCCCTCGGCCCCGGCCGCCAGCGCGAGGTCGACTCGGTCGTTGACGAGGAGCGGCACGCCGCTGCCCGACAGGGCCGCCCGGATCGCCCGCAGGCGGGCGAGGCTCTCGCGGGCGTTCGGGATCGCCTTCTCGCGGTACTGGAGCAGGGTGCAGCCGCCCGCCGCGGCCGCGCCGGCCATGCGCGCGAGCAGCGCGGGATCGCCGCCGCTCACCCCGACGTCGAGGATGCCGTAGAGCCGCAGGTCGACCGGAACGGTGCCATCCATGCCCACGGGGCGCATCGCCTTCCTCCCGGCCGGCCGCTCCGGCCCCGCCCCGAGTAAGCGTCGGCCGCGCCGGGCGTCAACCTGCGCGCGACTTCGCGCCCGGCCTCAGGCCGCGCGGGCGCCGCCGGCCGCCTCGCGGGCGCGCTCCAGCGCGACCCTGCGCTCGCGCCACACCGTGTAGACGCCGGCCGCCGCCACGATGCTGCCGCCGAGCGCCACCGCCGGCTGCGGCAATTGCCCGAACACGAACCAGCCGATCAGCAGCGACCACAGCATGGTGGTGTACTCGAAGGGCGCCACCAGCGAGGCGTCGCCGTGGCGGTAGCTCTCGGTGAGCAGGATCTGGCCGATGCCGCCCAGCACGCCGACGAGGACGAAGAGGCCGAATTCGGGCAGGCTCGGCAGGCTCCAGCCGAGGACCAGCGTCGAGAGGCCGAGCAGCGAGGTGAACAGGAAGAAGTAGAGGACGATCGCGCCCGTGCGCTCGGTCATGGTCAGGCGCCGGACCTGGATCGTCGCCGCCGCGGCGCAGACCGCCGCCAGGCAGGCGAACAGGGCCCCGATCGAGCCCGCGGCCCCGCCGGCCCCGAATTCGAGGTGCGGCGCCAGCATGATCAGCACGCCGAGGAAGCCCACCAGCACCGCCGCCCAGCGATAGCCCTGGACCCGCTCGCGCAGCACCAGGGCCGCCAGCACCACCACCAGGAGCGGCGAGGCGTAGCCGATCGCGATCGAATCGGAGAGCGGCAGGAAGGACAGGCCGGCGAAGCCCGCGAACATCCCGCAGGCGCCGATCAGGCTGCGCAGGACGTGGCCGCGCAGGTTGCGGGTGCGCACCGCCTCGACCACGCTCCCCTGCCAGCGCAGCCAGATCACGAGCGGCAGGATCGCGAAGGCCGAGCGGAAGAACACGATCTCGCCGGTCGGGAAGTGCCGGTCCGAGAGGCCCTTCACCCCCGCCGACATCAGCGTGAAGGCGAGCGCCGACAGCACCTTGAGGCCGATCCCGAGATAGGGCCGGCCGGACGAGGCGGGGCGCGCGGCATCCCCGCGCAGCGGGCGCTCGGGGAGGACGACGGGGGCTGCCATGGGAGGGTCGCACGCAGGACGAGAGGAAATTCTCCACACCACTTTTCGAATGGCCGAGCCAGCGGCCGCGGCGGTGCTCAGACCTGCAGCCCGCGCATGTGGACCTTAATCGAACCGCAAGAATGGCCTGAACCTGGTTTTCGCGCGGTCGAGACCGCCCAATTCCGCTCCGGGGGGAGCTTCGTCATCAAAGTGATACGGGAATGCGGTTTGGCATGGCGGCCATCGACCGCAAGGAGACGGATGTGGCCGACGACGCCGATGCGCTGCGTGTCCGCTCGCTCTTCCTGTCCGATATCCATCTCGGCACGAAGGGCTGTCAAGCGGAACTCTTGCTCGATTTCCTGCGGGAGGTCGACGCCGACGAGATCTATCTGGTCGGCGACATCGTCGACGGCTGGAAGCTGAAATCCGGCTGGTACTGGCCGCAGGCCCACAACGACGTCGTGCAGAAGCTCCTGCGCAAGGTGCGCAAGGGCTCCCGGCTGATCTACGTGCCGGGCAATCACGACGAGTTCCTGCGCGACTTCCTCGACCTGCATTTCGGCGGCATCGAGGTCCACGACCAGATCCTGCACGAGGGTGCCGACGGCAAGCGCTACCTCGTCATCCACGGCGACCAGTTCGACCTCGTCGTCCGGCACGCCAAGTGGCTCGCCCTGCTCGGGGACGGCGCCTACACGGCGGCCCTGTTCGTCAACACGCACCTGAACTGGGCGCGCCGGCGCCTCGGCCTGACCTACTGGTCTCTCTCGGCCTGGGCCAAGCTCAAGGTGAAGAACGCCGTCAACTTCATCGGCCGCTTCGAGGAGCTGCTGGCGGCGGAGGCCAGGCGCGCGGGCGCCGACGGGGTGATCTGCGGCCACATCCACCACGCGGCCAACCGCGAGATCGAGGGCCTGCGCTACCTCAATACCGGCGACTGGGTCGAATCCTGCACGGCGATCGTCGAGCATTACGACGGCCGCATGGAGGTGATCCGCTTCGCCGAGATGCGGGCCGAGGCGAGCGGCGCGCGGCGGGTCCTGCCCCGGCCCGAGCCGGTCGCGGCGGTCGAGCCCCTGTCGGTCCCCCGGCAAGCCGCCGAGCGGACCTCGTCCAACGCGCGGGCCTTGGCGTGAGGCTGCTCATCGCGACGGATGCGTGGCATCCGCAGGTCAACGGCGTCGTGCGCTCCCTGGAGCAGATGGCCAAGGCCGGGCCCGGCCTCGGCGTCTCGCCGAGCTTCGTCACGCCGCTGCTGTTCCGGTCGGTCCCGCTGCCCGGCTACCGCGAGATCCGCCTCTCGCTGGTGACGTCCCGGAGCATCGCGCCCCATTGGCGCGCCTTCGGCCCCACCCACGTGCACATCGCCACCGAGGGGCCGATCGGGCTCGCCGTGCGCCGCCTCTGCCTCTCCGAGCGCAGGCCGTTCACCACGAGCTACCACACGCGCTTTCCGGAATACCTCGCGGCGCGCCTGCCGGTCCCGCCCGCGCTGAGCTACGCGTGGCTGCGCCGCTTCCACAACGCGGCGAGCGGCACGATGGTGAGCACGCCGTCCCTGGAGCGCGACCTCGCGGATCGCGGCTTCCGCAACCTGATGCGGTGGACCCGGGGCGTCGACACCGAGCTGTTCCGCCCCCGCGCCGCGCCGGAGCCCGAGGCCCTGCGCGGGCTGCCCCGGCCGCTCTTCCTGTTCGTCGGCCGACTCGCGGTCGAGAAGAACGTCGCGGCCTTCCTGTCCCTCGACCTGCCCGGCACCAAGGTGCTGGTGGGCGACGGGCCGGACCGGGCCCGGCTCCAGGCGGAGCACCCGGGCGCGCGGTTCCTCGGCACGCTCACCGGCGAGGCGCTGGCCCGGGCCTACGCGGCGGCGGACGCCTTCGTGTTCCCGAGCCTCACCGACACGTTCGGGATCGTGTTGCTGGAAGCCCTGGCGAGCGGCCTGCCGATCGCCGCCTACCCGGTGACTGGCCCCCTCGACGTGGTGGGCGAGACCCGCGTCGGCGTCCTCGACCGCGACCTCCGGCAGGCGGCCCTCGGCGCCCTGCAGATCCCGCGCGAGCGCTGCCGGGCCGAGGCCCTGCGCTACACCTGGGCCGAGAGCGCGAGGCAGTTCTACCGCAACATCGAGGTCGCCCACGCCAAGGGCCCGGCCGACCGGCGCGCGAAGGGCCCGGCCGACCGGCGCGCGAAGGGCCCGGCCGGCGGGCGCGCGACGCGCACGGCCCCCCTCGCCGCGGATCCGGGCTCCCGCCCGCGCGAGGGCTGACCCCGACGCGCATCGGGCAAGACGCGCATCGGGCAAGACCGTCGTCCCCCCCGGGCCGGTGCGCGCGACGCCGAGACGCCCCGCTCCGCCCCGGCTCAGGTCGCCTTGCGCGGGCGCCCGCGCTTGCGGGGCGGCTGGGCCGGCTCGGGCTTGCGCGCCGCGCGCTCGCGGCGCAGCTGGCCGAGGCCGAGGCTCTTGGCGAGTTCGGAGCGCTGGGCCGCGTAGGTCGCCGCCACCATCGGGTAGTCCGGCGGCAGGCCCCACTTCTCCCGGTACTGCTCGGGGGTGAGCCCGCGCCCGGACAGGTGCCGCTTCAGCGACTTGTAGGGCTTGCCGTCCTCCAGCGAGATGATCGCGTCCGGCGTCACCGTCTTCCTGATCGGGATCGGCGGCACCGGCTTGGCCGGCTCCGGCGGCGGCGGCGACACGATCGTCGCCAGGGACTTGTGCACCGACACGATCAGCCCGCCGAGATCTCCCAGCGGCACCGAATTGTTCGCCACATACGCCGACACGATATCGGCCGCGAGATTGACCAGGCCCGCCTGGTCCGCCGATGGGTCGCTGGTCATGAGGAATGCCCCGCCGAGAAACTCCTTTTCAGGTGCGGGAAAAAGCTGCGACCGTCAATCGTTATCTGGATCCGCTCTGTGCTTACCCGACCTTCCGATTACCGCGGTGCGGGCTCATCATTTCGGTTCAGCCAAACTAAAGTTGTTACGAAGCGACGAACCGACGACCTCTCGGCGAAAGCTGACCTGCGGCGGATCTTCCCCGGGGCGAGCGGCGCCCGGAGGGCGGTGCGGAGGGCGGACCGGCGCCGCAAACCTCCGCGCCGACAAGCGTTTGGGTCGGGCGCGGAACGGCCCGCGGCGGCCGCCGCGCGGCCGGTCGGCGGCGGCCCGGCCGGCCGCGCCGGCCGCTCGGGCGATACAACCAATGAGAGAGGCGGGCCGGCCGCACCCGGGCCGCAATGGGGTGTGGATGGGTGGCGGGAGCGCCCCCGGGGCCGGGTCGTCAGGGCTTGGCCGAGGGCTCCGGCCGAGCGGCCGAGGGCGTCCCGGCGGGCGCGGCCGCGGACGGCTTCGGGGCCGGCGGCTTGGGCGTCCACTCCGCGTCGGCGCGCGGGCCGCCCGCGCCGTTGGTCGGGCCGGTGAGCTGGCCGGGCGCAACGTCGGCGGTCTTCTTCCAGGTCTGCGAGCCGCACAGGAAGCCGAGCAGGCAGCCGCGCACGGTCAGCTCGGACGGATCGTCCACCCAGATCGCGACGTCGTAGTTCTTTCCGTCCTCCGAATTGTAGATCTGACCCTCGTAATGGTCGTCGGCATTGGGCTTGAGGCCCATGATCAGCTGGTGCCCGAGGGAGGGGCGGTTGCGCTTCTTCGGATCGGTGTTCTTGAAGTCGATGCGCGGCTGGCCCTGGTCGTTGAGCGGGGTCTTCAACCAGACCACGTAGCCGCAGACCCGGTCGCTGCGGGTGAGGCACTTCTCGACCCGGATCCGGGCCCGGCCGTCCTCGGTCAGCCAGACGCCGCTCGGATCTTTCGGCGCGGCGAGGACCGCCGTGGGGACGAAGAGGCCGAGGGCGGCAAGGCCCCGGCTCAAGGGCTTCATCATGCAGGTCTCCTCCGGTGCGGCCGTGCGCGGAAGTACGACGCGACCGCCCGCGCCGCAACCCGCGCGCCGCGGCGCGGGAGGGCCGACGACCCCGGCGGGGGCGGGGCGTCGCCTGCCTCGCCGTCGCCTGCCTCGCCGTCGCCTGCCTCGCCATCACATGGCGGGATGTCACATGGCCGGATGTCACATAGGCCGCCGCGGCGCCGCCGCGATAGAGCGGCGAGGCCGGGGGCGAGCACCCGCGGCGAGGGAGCGGCCCGCGCCGCGGCCCGCCCGGCTCCGCCCGCCCCCCAGCAAGGCCCACGCATGATCCCGATCGAGATCCTCGTGATGACCTCCGGCCTGGTCGGCGCGATCGTGATCGTCGTGGCGGCGCGTCCGGGCCGGCTGTCCCTGCGCTGGCCGCGCCACGGCGCGGCGGCGACGCCCGGACCGGCCCCCGAGGCCGAGGACCCGATCCGCTCCGGCGCGTCCCTGCCCCCGCGCTGATCCGCGGCAGGATCCGCACAAGGCGGGCCCGAAGCTGCTATCCTGGCCCCGACACCACGAGTTGAGGAGGCCGACGCACCGTGCCGCACGCCACCGAGCTGATCGCCATCATCGCCCTCGGCCTCGTCTTCGCCTTCGCCGGGGGCATGCTGGCGCAGCGCCTGCGCCTGCCGCCGCTCGTCGGCTACCTGATCGCCGGCATCGCCATCGGCCCGCACACGCCGGGCTTCGTCGGAAACGGGGAACTGGCCGGCCAGCTCGCCGAGATCGGCGTGATCCTGCTGATGTTCGGGGTCGGGCTGCACTTCTCGATCGGCGACCTGATGGCCGTGCGCGCCATCGCGCTGCCCGGGGCCGTGGTGCAGATCGCCGTCGCCACGCTGATGGGCCTCGCCCTGGCCCTCGGCTTCGGCTGGAGCGCGGGCGCCGGGATCGTCTTCGGGCTCGCGCTCTCGGTCGCCTCCACCGTGGTGCTGCTGCGGGCGCTGGAGGAGCGCGGCCTGCTCGACAGCGACAAGGGCCGGATCGCGGTGGGCTGGCTCATCGTCGAGGATCTGGCGATGGTCCTCGCCCTGGTGCTGCTCCCGGCGCTGGCGGGTCCCCTCGGCGGCGAGGGGGCGGGCGCCGCGCACGCGGCCGGCGGGCCGCTCTGGCTGACCCTCGGCCTGACCCTGGCCAAGGTCGCGGCCTTCGCCGGGCTGATGCTCGTCGGCGGGCGGCGCCTCGTGCCCTGGCTCCTCGACCAGGCGGCCCGGACCGGGTCGCGGGAACTCTTCACCCTCGCCGTGCTGGCCCTCGCCCTCGGCATCGCCTTCGGCTCGGCGGAGCTGTTCGGCGTCTCCTTCGCGCTCGGCGCCTTCTTCGCCGGGATGGTGCTCGCCGAATCCGACCTGAGCCACCAGGCCGCCGCGAATTCGCTGCCGCTCCAGGACGCCTTCGCGGTCCTGTTCTTCGTCTCGGTCGGGATGCTGTTCGATCCCGGCATCCTGCTGGCGCAGCCCCTCGCGGTGCTCGCCGTGCTCGCCATCATCCTGATCGGCAAGTCCATCGCCGCGGTCGCGATCGTGCTGGCCTTCCGCCACCCGCTCGCCACCGCGCTCACCATCGCGGCGAGCCTCGCGCAGATCGGCGAGTTCTCCTTCATCCTGGTGGGGCTCGGCATCGGGCTGAAGCTGCTGCCGCTCGAGGGGCGCGACCTGATCCTGGCCGGCGCGCTGCTGTCCATCACCCTCAATCCGCTGTTCTTCGCCGGGATCGGGCGCTTGGTGGCGCTCCTCGACACCCGGCCCGGCCTCGCTGCCCGCTTCGAGCGGCGCGGCGCCGGGCCGCTGCCGCAGGTGAGCGGTGCGCGCGGGCGGCGGGCGGGCCACGCGGTCGTGGTCGGGTTCGGACGGGTCGGCAGCAGCATCGGCCGCGCCCTCGACGCCTGGGACCTGCCCTACGTGGTGGTCGAGCGCGATCGCCGCCGGGTCGAGGAATTGCGCAAGGCCGGGCGCGAGACGGTGTTCGGCGACGCGGCGGCGCCCGGCATCCTGGAGGCCGCCGGGATCGGGCGCGCCCGGCTCCTCGTCGTGGCGAGCCCCGACGCGCATCAGGCCCGCCACCTCATCGCCATCGCCCGGGAGGCGAATCCCGGCATCGACACGCTGGTGCGCACCCACAGCGACGCCGAGCGCCGGCACCTGGAGGCGGAGGGGGTCGGGCTCGTCCTGATGCCCGAGCGCGAGCTCGGTTTCGGCATGACCCTCTACGCCCTGCGCAGCCTCGGCATCAGCGAGGGCGAGGCGCGGGTCTTCGTCGATTCGAGCCGCGCCGAGAGCCGGTCCGACCCGGTCCCGGAGGCCGCCCCCGCCCTCGGCGCGCCGGAACTGCGCCCGCATCGGGAGGCGCTGGGGGGCGAGTGATCCGGCGGCGAGTGATCCGGCGGTGAGTGATCCGGCGGCGCGCGGACCGGCCCCGCCGCATTACGGGATGGCAATGCGGCGGTCATCATGGCCAGAGCCGCCACGGCGCATCATCGGCGCGACCTTCGGAAGATGGAGCGCTGCCGATGTCGCAGATGGATCGTCCGGCCGAGCTGATGATCTGGCACGCGAACCGTGCCGCGCCGCCCGGGGAGGCGCGGATCTACCCGACCCTGGAACAGGCGCTCCTCGCGGCCGCCGACTGCGCGGGCGACCCCGACGCGCTGCCCTGGATCGTCACCGAGGACGGCGAGATCCTGAGCCCGCACTGGATCGACCAGCACCTCGCCGGGCGCCGCGACCGGCCCGCCGCCGGCCGGCTGCGCAGCTGGCTCACCCACTGGGCATGACGCCGCAGCGGCCGGCGCCGCCGTGAAATCGCCGAAAGACGCTGGCAAGAAGGGCTCCCGTTCGACGCCCTCCGTGGTAAACTGTCTTCATGTCGAGCCTGCGCAAGTCCGTCCCACCGCGTCGCGACCCGGTCGCGACGACCTACGGCTACGGCGTGCTGCGCGGGCGGCCGCCGCGGCCCGGCAACGACAACCGGCGCGCGGCGCGCCGCCGGTCGGTGCCCCTGCTGCTCGGGGCGTGGTTCATGATCCTGGCATCGATCACGGCCCTGTTCTGGCGCTCGGCCGGACTCTGACCGGCCGGCCGATCCCGGCCGGGCCATAGGGTTAAGGCATCCGCGGGCGAGCGCCGAGTCCGTCAAGCATGGCGCGCGTCGCGTGTGGATGACGGGGCCGCCGGGACGGGGCGCCGCCGCGGAGGGGCGGTCACCCGGCACACTCGCCGCCATGCAGGCCGAGTCATTTCGGCCGAGTCACGTCGGCCGAGGCGCGCAGGCCAGGTCGTGAAACCCGGGATCGTGAGCATCACTCAGGCCGTGCGGCGGCGAGCGGGAGGACCCGGCGCGCACCAGGGCCTCGGCGACGAGGCCGCGCGGATGATCGCCCTGCGGCGGCGCTTCCTTCCCGCCGTCCAGGCGCTGGGTGCCGCCGGCCCGGCGCTGTCTCGCTGATCCGGACCTCGCGCGGCACCGTTCGGGCCGGTCATCGAGTCAGCCAGCCGATGTCGGCCTTGCCGGATGGCGAGGCTGAACCGCTCGATCGAGAACCGCATGGCGCCCGGGCGGCATGCGCGCGGTGCGGGCCCGACACCGGACCGCCGCGCTGACGGCGGCTCGGACCATCCTGCGGGCCAGGGGGTGGATTGGTGCCGGCGGAGGGCACTTAGGCACCGAACTAGGCGCGCTAACCATTTGATCTTATTGGAAACGATGCGCTTGGTGCAAGGGCTGGTATCACCCCGCGTATCACCTCTGACGGCTGTGGATAGCGCGGTGCCCGCACACCATAAGGTTCTCATTTCGTTCCCTCCATGCAATGATGCGCTCGGGGAGCGTGGAGGCTACTATGCTCAAGATCACCGGTCTTGATGAAATGTCCCGTACCTTGGAGCAGGCGCAGCGGGCGTTTGCAGACCTGGACGGCGAACTTGGCACAGTGCGCTTCGACCCCAACGACCCGGCAAGCATTGAGGCAGCCATTCAACATGCGCACGCTCTAATTGATGGGAAGCTGGGCGACTATGTCAGCAACCCTTTGGTAGCTCCGATGATTGAGGCTTCTAAGGAGCGGTTCCGGGAAGCCATCATTGAACGAGCGGCAGCCGCGCGCCTCAAGGGTGATAGCGAAGATGAGCAGCAAAACTGACGTTTTCACTCAAATCAACAACGCTGTCCTAGACCTACAAGGTGCGCACCTTCAGGGTTTTGAGCGTCCTCTGAAGACTCTTGCACGACTCCTGCAAAGCCCCGATCTTCAGGACATAAACCGTGAGTTGACTTCAGGTGTGGATTATGAGGGCTTCATCGCCGCAAGCGAGGCCACTATTGGCGGCATGGTCGGTAGCGGCAACTTGGTTTGGCCGGAGGACCAAAAGCAGACTCTCGGATTGACGCTAATTTTAATTGAGAAGCTGGCGGCCGAACCCGGTCATGCGTTGAATTTTGCCCATAACTTCTTCTATTCCGGGAACAAGCTTATTGCGGGTCTGCATTCCCTTGTCGGGCAAGTGCTGATTCCATTTGCTCGCGATTACAAAGCATATGTGTTGAGCAGGGGCGATGTGCAGCCACGACTTGTTCAAGCTGCATCTAACAAGGTGTTCATTGTTCACGGTCATGACGATGCGGCCCTTCAAGGATTGGCGCGATTCATCGAGAAGCTTGGCCTTGAAGCCATTGTGTTGAAGGAGCAGCCCGACCAAGGCCGAACCATCATCGAAAAGTTCGAGCAATCTGCCACCGATGTTGGATATGCTGTGGTGTTGCTGACTCCGGACGATATGGGGGGCGCCAAGACCACGGAAGAACAGGACACGCGCGCTAGGCAGAACGTCATCTTCGAGCTGGGCTACTTCGCTGGCAGGCTGGGTCGTGGACGAGTTTGCCTGCTGAAGAAGGGTCGTATCGAGATACCATCGGACTTGTTTGGCGTCATCTACACTGAAATGGACCCTTCAGACGGATGGAAGGCGCGACTGGTGGGTGAACTCAAGGCCGCAAAGCTAGACTTTGACGCTAACTCCTTTTGGCGCTAGCCGGGGTAGCCTGAGGGACCTAATGCTATCCTGGCGATCTTCGTTGCTAATTCTTCGCCCTTCGCGGTCAGTGTATAACAAACCTGCCTCAAGCTCTCGGGGCTGACACGACGTTCCAATAGGCCCAAACCCTCAGGCTTGTCCCGTGTCTTCGGCCCTAGGTCTAGCAGCATCCGGGACATGATGGGCTGAGTGGTCCCGAGCATTGGGGCATAGTCTGTGGGACCAAGGCCGGGCCGATTGGCCACCATCAGGAATCCCATGGCGTAGGTGATAGACATCCTGGGGTTCATCCCTCGGAAGGTGTCTAGTATCCACAAGGCTCGCATGAGGCCCCGAAGATAGTCGCCATCCTGCGTGAAGTCCGCGGGCGTGTCTTCGTTCATACCACCTCCGATTCCATGGTAACCTGCTTGGATACGGATCAGAAAAGAGGCCCGCTAGGGGAGCCTCAAGTCTCTGGCTTTAGGCCAGGGTCATTGTATGGAGCGATTCAGGTATGCCGTTCAGGGCATCCTCTATGTCCTCCAGGGTTGTCAGGATCACAGCTTCACCGGCCCGAACGCCAATGCAAAGGGTGAAAAGCCAGTCACGGCCGAGTTGAGTGAGCGCCTGTAGGCACACCGATGGTGTCTCGCCAAGGGCGCTAGGCCGCAGTGAGTAGACCACCAGATCAAGTAAGCCAGTCATTCTGCCATTCGAGCCCCATTCAGTCGCATCGTTGTGCAACCCGGGTTCTATGGCACCATCAACGTACGCTGTCTAGCTTATTTCTTGTTGAAATGCTTGCATAGGATGACAACTACCAATCCATGGAAAGTGGCATGATGTGAAATAACCCCTATAGTGCTTTATTTCTGGCTGCTCCTACTGGCCTCCCACAGCCTTCCATGCCGCGGAGTCTCGCATGAACCTTCTGCGCCCCGTGTTTCGCCAAAATGACTGCCTAGATGCTTCGGACACCCAAGCTCGATGGGACCCGTTGTTGACCGTGAGCCGGCCCCGCAGGACCACAACACACCGCAAGGCCCAACAACAACTTGAGGCTTTACCGAAAATTTGAAGATGGGGTGGTGGGGGTCTCAATCTGAAAAGCTCTGAGCCTGGGACTCCTAAGCTCTCTGATGGACCACCAACCCCGCTGAGGTGAGCCAGCGTCCACTCACAAGGGCTAATAGTGGCTGTGAGTGAGCTAAGGGCAGCCTGGGTCATTCACATGGACACGGGCAGACATTCGGGGACATAGGGTAGACATTCGCCCTATGCCCAGCCACGGCCCTCCTACAGCCCAACAATCTGTAAGGCGATGGAGGCTATCATCGTGACACACAGGGACACATAGGCCGCCCCTAAGATGTGGAGCGGGTTCCGTAGCGCGCCTTTGCCCTTGATGAGCAGCGCAATGAAGATAATGCAGAAGAGTACGGTCATAGATGATCATGCCAGTGTGATCGGGTGAGCGATATAAATGGCACGAATAGCCCGGGGTGGCAATGGGTGGGAACGCTTAGATCGGCTATATTCATGAAAGATAGTTGCTTCAACCCGGATATATCCCTTGCTGTGCTGAGTCGCTGCCTGTTACACCGATAGCAACGAGCGTAGGGCTCAGCGTTACACCAGGGGAGAGCGATGGCTCAGGGGCGGTTTGTGTCGTATCTGCGGGTGTCCACCGAACGCCAGGGGCGCTCTGGACTTGGCTTGGAGGCACAGCGGGAGGCCGTGTCAGCGTTCCTCAGCGCGGGCCAGGGGGCGTTAGTGGCCGAGGTGGTGGAGGTGGAGTCGGGAGGGCGCAATGATCGCCCCAAGCTCGCTGAGGCCCTGAGGCTGTGCCGGCTCCACAACGCCACGCTGGTGATAGCGAAGCTCGATAGGCTCTCACGAGACGCCGCCTTCCTGCTGACCCTTGAGAGCAACCTGAAGCGGATGGGTCTCCGGTTCGTGGCCGCTGACATGCCCGATGCCAACGAACTCACCATCCACATCATGGCCGTAGTGGCTCAGGCCGAACGCCAGATGATTTCCACGAGGACCAAGGCCGCGCTACAGGCAGCTAAGGCCCGCGGGACGAAGCTCGGGGGAGACCGGGGGAACATCGGGCAGATTAGAGCAGCAGGGGTGGCCGCCAGCGTGGCCAGGAGGGTCGAGAAGGCCGCTCAGAGGGCGGAGGACCTGGGGCCGCTCGTGGTGGAGCTACACGCCTCTGGGGCGTCCCTGAGGGCGATAGCGGCCGATCTCAACAGCAAGGGCATTCCGACAACCAAGGGTGGCCTTTGGGGTCCTGTGCAGGTCGCGCGCGTGCTGGCACGGGTGGCGAGCGTAGGGAGTGCGGCCGGCGCGTGAGGGCACCACAACTCCTACTCTGAGTCCTACTCATGCAGATTTTTTGGTCTTCCCGGCGTCTCTAACTGCGTGTCTTTGCTCGTATTCCTAATGAACCCTCAGAGGATGTGTAGTCCTCACGCCTCACAAGATCGTTGACTGATGCGAGTTGCTATCACATAGCTTCTTCGCGCTGACCACGGCTGCACAAGGCGGTCTGGCAGGCATTCGATTAACACGGTCCGAGAACAAGGGGCGGCTTCAGCTTGCCTCAAGGATCACGCACACGGAGAAACCATGCCACCACCATCAATATTCGACCTTGTCAGTGGGCGAGAGACTGCCCAGGGGGAGACTCAGACCGGCCCACAGGCAACACAGACGCCAATAGACCCACTCGCGAAGCTTGCTCAGTGGCAGTGGAGGCCAGGGCAGCCATTCGACCCGGCAAGCTCAGGGCAGCCGTTCGGGCCGATGCGGATAGCGATGCTGGACCCTGCCAAGCTCCCGGCTCCGGGAACCGAAGGCTTCACCACGGAGGACCACGCAGCCATCCAGCAGTGGGCTCGGGGTCGCCTCAGTGACCAGGAAGCCGATGAGGACCAAGAGCAGCAACGCCTAGCCAACGAACAGAGGTTTGCCCAGGCGGACGCTGAGGATGAAGCTCGGAGAGCCCAGGCGCAGGCTGAGGCTGAGCAGCTTGCCAACGCACCACGAAGCCCAGGATTGGCCGATAGCCCTTCGGCGCTTGCGGGTCTCATGGAGAGTCAGACAGCCCTTAGGCGCCTGGGAGGGGCCACAGGACGCCCAGGAGGACCGCAGGGAGGCGCGGGAGCCACCGCCCTAGCTCAGCAGGCTCAGAGCAGCCAAGCCGCCTTGAGGCAGCTAGCGCATACTAGCGGGCTGGTGCGCGGTGTGAGGAAGCCCGGCTATCCAGGAAGTCGGGGCTGACACATGGATAGCCAAGAGCAGACCACAAGCCTGCCTGACTCGGAACTCACTTACGAGCATCTGGCCGAAATAGAAGCTACTCAACCTCGCAACGAAGAGACACCAGAAGCTCTGAGGTTGGATCAAATCCGAGTGGCGGAGCAGGTGTTTCAGCCACGGGTCGGCCGGGGCAATCTGCTGGATGATACCCACTTCGTTCCGGTACTTGTGGAGGAGCTTAGGAGAAACCAAGGGCGGCCACTGGAGGCTGTGCTGGTTACAGCCATTGGACCAGACTTCTTTTGTGTGGATGGCCACCACCGGCTTGCTGCCTATGAGCAGTTTGGCTGGACGGAGCCGGTGCCGGTCAGAGTCTTTGAGGGAAGTCTGGTAGAGGCATTCGTTCAGTCGTGGACTGAGAACCGGAGGCCGAAGCTGTCTCCTTCAAGGAGTGACAGAACCGAGTGGGCTTGGCGGTTGGTTCAGCTTGAGAAGTTCTCAAAGCACAGGGAGCAGGAACTAACGGGCTGTAGCGAGGGAACTATCGCTAAGATGCGAAGGGCGCTCAAACACGAGGGCAACATAGTTCGTGGGCAGCCCTGGTGGTGGGTGCTCAGAAGGGAGAACAATAAGGAAGCTATGGATGTGGAGGAGTGGCAGGAGCAACAAGCTCAGCAGGTAGCTCAAGCCGTGGTGAAGCACACAGGTGTGAAGCTTGCTCGCAATCCTGAGGTACTAGCGAGGGCCATTTATCTCATTAATGATGGACTACCTGCCTTGCTCATGGAGATTTGGCGTGGGCAGATAGAGCTTGAGGCCGCTCTGGAGCAGATGGACATCTAAGGAGCAGCATGGGGTAAACCCGGGGCTTTGTCGTCTCGTGGTCTGCTATGGGCCGCCAGGGGGCTCCGGGTTACCCTATGCACCTACTGGAAGGCATTTCTGCATAAGCAGGGGTGCATTTGCATAGGCATATTTCCCTTAGGCAGCTACACGTCTGAGACAAGATAGATTGCGTGCGATTTATTACGAGTCTTGCAGCGGAGAGCCTATGTGTGGACAGCGGGCCTCGCCTCGGAACGCGCCTACGCGGTCTGGCTGTGTCAATGATCCATGATGCCTGTGCTGAGTGACTGTGGACAAAGGACCGCCTAGCGAGGGCGAGTGGCTTGCCTTGGGCTTCCGTTTGGCTACCAACGCAGGTAGGCAAATAGATGAGATAAACCACATGCCGCCAGAGCCTCAGCAGCAAACTAACTGGGATCGGATCATTGAGATATCGGAGCGGGCGGGGCATTGGTGGTGGGCGCTGGACGTTGGGACATTTACCTTCGTTACATTCTTTGTTGCTTTATTTGGTATGGCAATGGTCACTGGCAAGCGGCGGTTTGAGCTTGTGCTCAGTAGTTGTATGCTGACCGCCATGGCTTGCCTGTATCGATGGTTTTTGTCTCCAGCCGTGTTCTGACTCTCTCAAGGCTACTTCGCGGGAGGCTTGCCAGCGGCGGCCAGCTTAGCGTTGAGAGCCGCCTTGCGGGCTTTGGCTTGCGCAGGACGCACGTAGAAGTGCTCAAAGAGCTCATCTAGTATATCGAGGCACCACTCTGCCTCATGTGGCTCCACGTCAATAACCTGAAGGCTGGTGACATCGGTAAGCGGGTGTGCTGAGAAGTTGCCGAAGTTCCTAATGCCATCAATGGTTTCCCGTAAGGAGATCGGAATGGCTTTTGAGGCATCAGTCTCGTTTAGCAGAAGATCGATTTCTTTTGCTAGGTCTCTAGCTTTATAGCCGTTATTGTGAAGCACAGCCTGGAGACAGCGGCGAGCAAGAGCAGCAGAAGCCTTCGGACTTATCGATAACACCTCGGAAGCTTCTTTGTAATCCGATGCTAGCGACGCGGGCACATGCTCTGAAACTGGACCCCTATTAGCGCGGCGAGGATAGACCATAATCAAGGAGACGAGTCGGCTGGCCAAGAAGCAGGGTTTTCTCTATTAAAGGCAATCTCGATGATGTCATTTTTGCACTCCGGACATTTGCATATACGACCGAACCAACCACTTGGATGGGTGTTCAACATAAGGGCGTTTCTTGACCAGAGATCATGGATGCTGGTTCCGCAGTGGGGGCACTTCACAGGGGTACCTCTTATTGCGTGCTGAAAGTCGTTGGGGAGTCACGATTTATGAGAACCGCAATTCCTTCGCAAGAACCACCTTCTCCAATTGCTCGCGAAGTTGCCCTAAGCGATAGCCCTGGCCATATCCCTGCCCAATAGACCGCGTTCCCCATCCACCGATGAGGTTCTGAAATTCCTCCGGGACATCTGCGTGTCTCAGACGGTCCCTCATGGCGTGCCGGAAGGAATGCGTGGTTTTCTCAATCTTGAGCGCCTCAGACAGCCACTTGTTGATGGTCTGAGCGGCGCTGGCAGCCTTGATGTTCCTGTCCGCGGCATAGCGAGGGAACAGCCATCCTGACGACTCAGGAGCCTGCTGAGCGGCTTCTACGGCCTTCCGGGCAGCCCAGACCGCCAAGCCAACCAAGGGCACCAGCCGCTCGCTATTAGCGTTCTTCAGGGTCCTGCCGAGAGCGAGATGCGGCCTGATGTTAATGTGCGGAGTTTCATGGTCGAGCACTACGTCGCCCACCCGCAAGCCCACAATCTCTGCGATGCGAGCCCCTGTATCTGCCTGAAGGGCCATGATCTGGCGAATATCATCACCCTTCTGTAGACAGGCAGCAGAGATGGTCCGCAGTTCCTCTGAGGTGAATGGCTTGCGACCACCCGCATCCTCAGCCTCGCGAGGTATTTTCAAGCCCTCAAATGGATTGCCGTGACTCCTCAGATTGTACTCTCTTAGTCCGAAATTGAAGACGGCCCTTATACTGTTTAGGTGTCTGCGAACCGTGGTAGTCTTGTTTCCTTCCTTGAGCAAGCCGTCCCGTACTGCGTTAGCGTGCTTCCGCTCATACGTGTTAAGCGGGAAGTCTCCAACCAGCGTGAATACATGCCCCAGCGATCGCTTGGTATCCGCCACGAACTTGGGCTGATTCCCTTTGTCATGGTTCTGAAGGTACGCCGCCAGAGCATCGCTCAGCAGAGCACGGGGCTTGCCGGGGTCTTCCTTGGCCAGCCTGACAGCTTCACGCTCAGCAGGGGTCCACTGGTCCTCAAGCCATTCGCGCGGGGCGTTAGTGTTGTGGCGAAGCTCCGTGTAGGCTTGTCCGTACCGGCGCTCAAAGTAGGCGTCGAAGGCGTCCCCGGCATCAGGACCATCCACCCAGCCACGGCCCGGTGCAAGGTCGCCTGGGGCAACGCCAATGGCATTCAGGATGGCCACGGCAGCAAGGCGGTTCTCTGGCGTGGTCAGCTTAGCTGCTTGTCCCTCCCTGGATCGCAGCGATGTCCACAACGCATCATCCTGAGCCGCCAGTTGTGTGGCCTTCTGGGCTGCAACGGCCATGTCTCGCGTGCTGAGGCTGATTCGCCTGAACCGCTTGCCGGGGTAGTGGCTCAGGAGGTCCACAGGGATGCGGCGATAATAAAAGAGCGGGCCACCGCGTTTAAGGGGTCGGACGTATCGCACTGTGATTCGTAGCAAACCGGTATCAAGAAGCACCGAAGGCATCGGTAACACCCCGTGTATCACCACGGGCGCCTCAGCGCGATACCTAAGTGTCTAAGCTGGCTTCAAAAACCACTAGGGTGGTGGTGCCGGCGGAGGGGATCGAACCCCCGACCTTCGGTTTACAAAACCGCTGCACTACCGCTGTGCTACACCGGCCGACATCGGGAAGGCGTCGAGGACCACGCGACCGCCGCGGCGGTCCGGCGGCCTTTAGAACCCCTGCCCGGGCGGAGGTCAAGGCACAAACCCGCCCGTCCGCTCTCCGCCGCGCGGCCGGCCTCACCGCGTCAGCGCGGCCAGCGTCCGCGCCAAGTCGTCGGGGTCGATCCGGTAATCCTGGTTGATGCGCGCCTGGGTTCCCGCCCCCGGCCCGGCCTCCCCGTCGGTCGGCACGATTTTGAGCACGTAGTCGAGGCCGAGGAGCGCGCAGAGCTGCTCGAGCCCGCGGTGGAGGAACGCCTCGACGCTGAAGCGGCTCTCGAAGACCAGCACCCGCGTGCCGGGCCGGCAGAACAGCAGGTTGGACAGGTCGGAGCCGTGGCCGCCGACCACCACCCGGGCGCTCCGGAACAGCCGGGCCTGCTCCCGCGCCGGCAGCCCGCCGCAGGCCACCACGTCGAGCCCGAACCGGGCCAGGACCGGGGCGACCTCCTCGAAATTGGCGATGCGCCGCTTGGGCGCGGGCAGATCCTGGCGGCTCGCGAACAGCCCGCGCGGCGCCGCTCCAGGCGCGGGCCCGCGGGCGCCGAGGTTTGGGCCGGCGAAGCGGCGGACGATCGCGGCGAGCGGCCCGCGCGCCGGCCCCGGCCCGGGATCGCCCGCCCCGTCGAGCCCCCACGCGGCGAGGAGATGGGCGGCGAAAGCCCGGATCATCTCGGGATACAATCTGTTCTGGTCGAGGAACGAGACCAGGCAGGCCTCCTCCAGCAGGTGGTCCCGGCCGGGATCGAGGACCAGGAAGCGCTCGGCCGGGAGGCCGAAACTGTCCAGCACGGCCCGGTACGGCTCCCGCAGCGCGAGGGGATGGACGGCGATGCGCAGGTCCGCGCACGCCAGCAGGTCGGGGCGCAGCTGCCCGAGCAGCAGCAGCCGCGGGCACCAGTTGAACAGCCAGTGATACCACACGCCGTCGATCGGGCCGCCCAGCACGATGTGGCGCCCCGGGCAGGGGACGGGCGTTCCCTCCAGCCGGTAGCGGCCCTCCTCGACGCGAAACCGGGTCGGGAAGATCGTCTCGACGCCCGAGTAGGATTGGTTGAGGAACATCCGGCTCCGCCGGGTGTCGATCGGCACGAAGGCGCTCGTCACCAGAACGTCGCGCGCCGTGAAGCTCACGAGCTCCTGCGTGGTCCAGCGGAAGTCCGGCCAGAGCTGCAGGGCGCGCATCGCGACGCGGCGGGCGTCCGGGTAGTCCGCCGCGACCGCGTGGTCGTCGACGACGGTTCCGGCGAGGACCTGTCCGGCGGTCGGCGGGGTCATGGCGGGGTCATGGCGGGGTCATGGCGGGGTCTCGCGGCGGCGGGGCGCTCGGCGGCCGGGATGCGGCCGCCCGACGCGGGAAGAGGAGGCCGGGGGAGTCATACCACCGGTCATTTCTCATGACCGGTGGTGCGGCTCTCGAATTTTCGCCAAGCCTCTGATTCGCCAACCCTCTGGTTCGCCAACCCTCTGGTTCGCCAACCCTCTGGTTCGCCAACCCTCTGGCTTGAAATCGAAAATCCGAGATGGAGCAACGGCTCGATGCGTCAGCATCCTGAGCCGTTGGTATCAGTCCCGGCGGCGATTGGTCGAATCCCCGACCGGGGCGAGGCGCGGGAGCAGCGCCCGGGCCGCGTCCGGGTCGGTCAGCTCGGCCTGGAGATAGAGCCGCGCGATGTCGAGCCCGCCTTCCGGCCCGTGCTCGATCGTGAGGCTGCCGAACCCGAGGCGCGGCAGCAGCCGTTCGAGCAGCGTCCGGTCGATCCAGTGGAAGCGCGTGCAGGGGGAATCGTCGAAGGCGGAGTGGCGGCCCGCGTCGCGCAGCATGCGCTCGACGCCGCTCTCGCTCCCGCCATCCGCGAAGGTCGCCACCAGCCGCCCCCCGGGGCGCAGCATCGCCGCCGCGGAGATCAGGTAGACCAGGGCCGACTGGAAATCCATCATCATCAGGACGTCGATCGCGAGCCAGAGGTCGGCGGATCCGACCCGGCCGCCGTAGTCGCGCAGCAGGCCCTCGTTGTCGGTCCAGTCGATCAGGCGGGCGTCGAGCCGCCCCCGCGCCGCGGCCTCGCCGCAGCGCTGACGCAGCGCGTCGAGGAAGGCCGCGCTGATCTCGTAGGCGGTGACGCGGGCCGGCGAGCGGGCGAGCACCCACTCGGTGTACTTGCCCGATCCCGGGCCGATCTCGACCACCTCGCGCCACCCCGCCGCATCGCTCGTCCCGACGATCCGCCGCCAAGTCGCCTCGCGCAGCGCCGCGTCGGCCCATTCGTCTCCCGGCCAGGCCCAGTCCGCCCCGGCGGCGGCCTTGCGCGCCGGGAAGACGCGCCTGACGTACTCGTCGAAGAAGGATGCGGCCCCGGATCCTGGTGTCTGCACGTCGCTGCTCCCCGCCTCAGGGAGCGGCACCCTAGAGCATTTTCCGACGAAGTGGATGCCGGTTCGTCGCAGAAAATCCGGCAAGATCAAAGATCTAGAGCGGCACCCGGTTGCAACGTGATCGGGTGCTGCTCTAGAGATTGTCATGGGTCGTGGACAGGTGTCGTGCGGGCCATCGCAGCCTCCGGCCCGGATTGCCCGCAGGACGAGCGACGGGGCCCGCCCTCCCCCTCCGGGCGGGGATGACGCCACCACGGCGCGCCGCTATCGTCGGCCCGATCCGAATTCGCCCGGAGCGCGAAGGCACTCGTCATGCTGTCGGTGGGTGATGTGATCGTGACGGCGGCGCCGAAGCCTGCGGACAACGACAACGCATTCCGCGCGACGAACAGGTTGCGCGACCTCTGCGCGGGGCTCACGCTCCTGATCGCCGCGTCGGGAATCGGCCTGTTCGCCGTCCACCTCGAGGCCGTGTACGGCCTGCGGTAAGGGCGGGGCGGCGCCGCGCGTCCGACGCTGCCGCGGAGCCGCGAGCGCCGCCGGCAAGTTGTCGACCCGCGGCAAGCTCGTGTCGCGCTCACCCCCTCGGGCCGATGACGCGTTCCTGGCAACTGGCGTTCGGGCTCCTGCTCACGGGGCTCGCCGGCTACGTCGACGCGCTCGGGTTCATTCGCCTGAGCGGCCTCTACACCTCGTTCATGAGCGGGAACACGACCCAGCTCGCCGTCTTCCTGGGCCAGGGCCCGATCGACCACGTGGCAATGCCGGCCCTCCTCGTGCTGATGTTCCTGGCCGGCTCGACCCTCGGCAGCGGCTTGTCGATCCTCACCGCGCCCCGATGGTCCAGCCCGGTGGTGCTGGCCTACGAGGCGCTCCTGATCCTGGGCGCGCTCGCCTTCGGCCTCGCGATCCCGGATCTCGGCCTGGCCTCCCTGTTCATGGCGCTCGCCATGGGGTCGCAGAATGCCGTGCTCGGGTCGGTCAAGGGATTTCGCGCCGGCACCACCTTCGTCACGGGCGCGCTGCACAGCCTCGGGCAGAACCTCGCGGCGGCGCTGACGGGCACCGGCGCGCCCCTCGGCTGGGTCGGCGACGCGGCGGTCTGGGCCGCGCTCCTGCTCGGCGCGCTCTGCGGCGCCGCGGCCTATCACGCGCTGCAGCTCTACGCCCTGATCATTCCCGCCGGCCTCGCCGGATTGCTCGCCGTGGCAGCCGCCCTGTTCGCCGTCGCGCGCGGCTGAGCCGGCGCCGAGGCGCGCCCGCGACGGGTCGAGCAGGCGCGCGGCGCGCGGCCGGGCTCCCGGGCGACACGGCGGTCCGCCGCGGCGAGATCGGCCCTGGCGCACGGTCAGGTCTTCCGAGTCGGGCGCGAGGCTGGGGACCCCGCGGCCTCCGTATTGTGCCGGCAATCCAGGTCATCGCGGCATCGAAGCCGCGCGGCGCCAAGCATCCTCTCCACCCGCGCCGCACCGCAGCCGCCGCCTCAGCGTTGCCGATTCACAACATCAGCTGTGGATTATTTGTGGTTTCCAACTTATTCACAACGGCTCAGGTTGCAGCAATCATGTCCGGCACATTCTACTGGTCTCCTGGTTCCCGAAGGAGCCGGTCTCAGCGGGGACGAAGATGGAGTTGTTGTTGATCATGGGCGCCGTGATGATGATGGGCGCTCTTTCCCTGTTCCAGGGGCACAGGTTCGTGGGCCAGCGCGGAGCGGAGGGCGCTCGACTTGAGCGTCGGGGCCAAGCGATCGCCTGGGACGCGCCGGGCGAGCGATGACCCCGGACGATCGCGACGCGCTCACCCGGGCCCGCGAGGCCCTTGCCCGGGTCCGGCTGACGCTCGCGCGGCGCATCGCCGCGACGAACGATCTCGACCTCTCGAATGTCGAGGCGCTCACCAAGGTGCTGGGCGCGATCGAGAGCATCGATCGCGCGCTGGTCGACGCGGGCCACCCGTTCATGCCGGCCGGTCTCGGCGCCGATCCGGCGCCCTGAGCAGCCTCGTCCGAACCGGTCATCCGCTGCCCGGACGATCACGTCCGGACAGCGGATGATCCGGGATCCCCTTGATCGAAGCGGGTCGCGTGTCACGAGCCCGCGCGGCGCCTGAGCGAAGCCGAAATCCGCCATCCCGAAGCGATCGCCCGGATCTGGGATGAGGCATCCGGCCCCGGCGGCACGCGCCTTGCTGGACGACCCGCGTTGCTCCGCCAGCAGACCCCCTCTCACGCGGGCGACCGGCGGCCGGGGGCGGCGCGGCGCGCTCCCGGTCACCGCCCCCGTCCGCGCCCGCGGCGATGCCGCGGCCCGGGGACGACGCGCGAGGCGCCCGGCCCCGCCGTCACAGCTCCTCGGCGCAATCCGCCGTCCGGCTGCTGGCCACCGGCTCGGATGACGGGCGGCCGGGGCTGAGGGGGGCGATGAGCCGCGCGTATTCGCGCTCGGCGGTGCCGTAGCCGGCGCCCGCGATCGTCGCGAGGCGCGCACGGTCCAGAACGGTCAGCTTCCGGCGCCCCGCGGCGATCGCCTTCCCCCTCACGAGTTTCTGCAACGCCGCGGTGATGCCCGGGCGATGGGTTCCCAGCACCTGGGCCAGCACTTCGTGCGTGATCTCGATGTCGTCCCCGGGCAACCGGTCCGCGGCCTGCAGCACCCAGGCCGCCAAGCGCTGCTCGAGCTTGCACCGGTGCAGGCCGAGCGCCGTCTGGTGACCCGACACGATCGTCGCCTGCACGTACCGCATCAGGGTGAGGCGCAGGACGGCGTTCCGGAGGATCAGCTCACGCAGCGACCCGACCGCGATCCGCAGCGCGGTGCCGCCGACCCGCGCGCGCACCTCGTGCGGGGTGCGTCCGACCCCGAGCACCGACGCGGTGCTGACCATGCCCTCCTGCCCGACCACGGACATGTCGAGGCATCCGCGCCCGCCCGCGTCGAAGGACACCGACAGCAAGCCGCTCTCGGGAAAGAACGCGTACCGGATCGTCTCGTCGGCGCCGATGATCCTCTCGCCGACCTCGACCGGGACCTCCTCGCAGAGCGGCAGGATCCCGCGCAGCTCATCCGGCGGCAGAGAGACCAGCAGCTTGTTCCGCACATCGGCGTGCATAGCCAATACCCTGCCAGAGAGCCGCGAATCACCGGATCGGCGCCGATCACGCGGCGAGCGGCCGCCTCAGCGGCGCGCCCGCGGCCGATGCGAGGCCTCCGCTCTCACCGGCGGGGGCGGATCGGACAACAACAGCTCGTTCGACGAACAGTAACTGAGCGTCCTCCACTCCGTCCTGAGTTCGACCCAGTTGCTCATCCCGGATCCAGGATTGTTGGCGAAGCCCTGCACGAACTCCGCGGTCTCGTCGCGCCACCAATCCGCCCCGACATTCGCGATCAGGCCGAGGCGGGGATCGGTGACGCGCAGGTCCATCTGCACGTAGACGCCGTCGACGGAACCGGCCGGGAAGGTCCCTCGCGTGACCGGCCAGAAGTGGTTGTTGGACCCCTCCGGCGGGGCGGCGAAGGAGACCGTTCCGTCCTCCCCGCGGCTGATCGGCATCGGGCCCGCGCCGCCCCCGGTGAAATCGGCTCTGAAGAACCCGCCCGCGATCGGGTCGGCCTCCGAGGCTTGAACCTGTCTCCAGGTCCTCTCGATCCGGTCGTGAACGTAGGTCCGTACGCGCGCGACCTCGACCTTGCCGTCGAAGCCGCCGAGGGAAGGCCTGCGCTTGTTCTGATAGACCTGTCCCCAGGCGGTGACCGCCGAGAAGCCCGGCGGAGGGGCCGGGCGGGCCTTCTGGACCCCCGCATACCAATCGTAGCTGATAGGCACGCCGGCGGGCTCGCCCTCGCTGTTCCCCTTGGAATTCTGCCGGAGCGCCTCGCTCATCGACAGGGCGGCGGCGCCGGTCGCGCCGGGCAGGGCCGCGGCGGCTGCGATCGCGAGCCACGCCGCGGCGCGCCGGCAACGCGCACCGACGCGCCGCCGGAGGCCCGGCCACGGGCGCGGCGCCCGAGCGCGCCCCTCGCAGCCCGGAACGGCTTTCCTCGCCATGGTCCAACCTCCCGTGCCAGGTCACGAATGCCGCGAACCGCCCGTCCGCGCGGGCCGCCTCAGGCGGCCGCCTGCGCCCCGGGACGATGGCGCCTGAGGAAATCCGCCAGGAAGCCCGGACACATGACCTTGGCCACGAAGCCCGAGGCGTAGACCAAGTCGCGGGCGCCGAGGTCGCGCCGCAGGTTCCATCCGGCCCGCAACCGCGCGGCCCGCGCCTCGGCCAGGGTCGGGTCCGCCAGGGCCTGCAACCCCCGCCGCGCGAAGCACCGGCGCGCGTGGTCCTTGATGTCGCGGCGCAGCCGGTCGTCGGAGAGGCGCTCATCCGCCACCATCGACAACAGGTCGACGAGCTTCGCGCCGTCACGCAACCGCCGCTCGACGGCGAGGCGGGACGTCTCCGAGCCCGCATGGTAGGCGAACGTGGCGCAGGGCGCGTTGATGAAGCCGACCGCGTCGGCGAACAGGAACGGCGCCCAGGCCGCCACATCGGCCATGTGGGGAAGCTCGGACGAGAAGCCGCCCCGCTCCCGCAGCAGGTCGGTGCGAAGGGCGACGCTGCACATCGTCACGGAGATGCTGTCCCTCAGGTATTCGAGGAGCAGGTCCGGCCCTCGGCAGATCCCCGTCGCCAGGGCGGCGCTCCGCCGCGCCGGACGCGTCCGCGCGCTCGCCAGCGAGTGCAGGTTGCTCAACCCGATGATCGCGGGGAGGCCGGGCGATTGCCGCACCAGCCGCGCGCAGCGCTCGAGGAAGTCCGGCTCGACCCGGTCGTCATCGCTCAGCACGACGGTGTACCGGCCCCTCGCCATGCTCAGGCAGGCGTTCCAGTTCGGAATGAGGCCGATGTTGCGCCCCTGCCGCACGAACCTGAGGCGCGGATCCGCGACGTCCTCCAGCAGCCGCCCGGTCGCGTCGCTGGACGCGTTGTCCGACACGACGACCTCGAAATCGGGGAAGCGCTGCGCGAGGGCCGAGGCGAGGCAGTCCCGAAGCAGGTGCGCCCTGTTGAAGGTTGGGATCGCTATCGTGAACAACGGCGGAGCACCGTCCGACTGAGCGCGATCACCCGACATCCTGTCCTCCCTCTCAAGCCGGCGCCGCGCGACCGCGGACCATCACGCCGGCGGCGTCAGCGGGTCGCGATCACTCCGCGGCGATCCGCCTGGGAAGCTGCCCGCTCCGCGCGGACAGAAGCAGCTGATCATCGACGTCGTCGTAGCTCTCGAAGCTGTCCATCTCCAGGAACACGGCGATGACGGAGCCGAGCACGAACCCGAAGGCCAGGGCGAGCAGCACCAGCTGCTGGACCTGCGGAAACAGCGGGGACGTCGGACGGTCCGCCTGCTGCACGACGCGGATGCTCGACAGCTGCGCCTTCTTCGCGCTGGCCGCGCTGATCTGCTCCTCCATCATGCGGTTTCCGTAGAAGTCGGCGGCGCTCGCCGCGCGGGCGAGCACCCGCTTGAGGCGCTCGTACTCCGCCTCTTTGTCGGTGATCGCCCTCAACTGGCCATTGACGGTCGTCAACTCCTTCTGCAGCAGCGCTTCGAGGCTGACCGCGCCGTTGAGATCGGAATTGAGCTTCAGGAGGTTGGCCATCGCGTCCTGGTAGACGCGGACGAGGAGCAGCGGCGGCGCCTCCTCGAAGGCCGGGATCGGGTCGCTCCCCTGCCCGGTCTTGGTGTCGCGCCCGCCGAGCCGGCCCACGATCGCCGACACGGTGCGGGACTGCGTGACCGGCTTCATGAGACTGAGCTGGTCGAGGATCGCCTGCTTCTGCCCCTTGCGGTCGACGATCGCGCCGCGCGTGGTGGCGATCAGCGCGTCGAGCTCGCTGGCCCGCTTCAGGAGCAGCGCCTTCTGCTCCGTCGTCGAGTAGATCGAGGCGGCGATCGAGAAGTTCTTCAGATCCGATGCGGCCTTGTGGGCCTCCTCCTCCAGCCGCTTGGCCTGCTGCTGAAAGAACTCGTCCGCCCCGGGGATCTGGACGAGGCTCGCCTGCACGGTCACCAGCGCCTCGGCGAGCGCGTTGACGAATTTGGGGGCGACTTCCGGGTCCGGGAAGCGGAACGAGATGCGCAGCAGGTCGGACCGCCCCTCCTGCCGCGCCGAGATGAGGTCGCGCAACCCCGCGACCGCCTCCGCCCGGACCTGGGCGGGGTCGCGCTTGCGCTGCCGCTTGGCGATGGTCTCGCGGACGAAGGCGCGGGCTTGCTCGACGAGGCCGCTCACCGGGCGGGCCGCCTCGAGGCTCAGCACGTAGGTCGAGGCGGCTTCGAGCCCGTTCAGCGCCGCGGCGGAGAGCCATGTCCGGAACTGACCCAGCAGCGTCGTGTCGCCCTTCATGGTCAGGCGCTGCAGTCCGACCTTGTCGAGCGCCTCCGAGATGACCTGGTCGGTGGACCCGATGCGGCCGATCGAGTCGAGGCGGGCGCTGAGGTCCACCGAATCGCCCAGCGTGCTCCCCGTGTTGTTCTTGTCCTTGATGCCCTGCCCGACGCGCACGAGCGTGTAGACCTCGTACCGCTCACCGACTGCCGAGTAATAGACGAACGCGGCCAACGAGGTCGCGAAGATCGATACAACGATTATACTCTTACGGCGCCACAAAATGGAGGGAGTGCTAGCGAAAATGAGTCCAGGACTGTAGCGACGCGAATGCACATGAGTCTCCATTCAAAACGGCGTCCAGACACCTTCACGCGGGAGCTTCAACGGGCGCGCCGTCGAGGGGCGAGCCGAGACCCAGCCGAGGTCTACATCCGATTGCCGGCGACGAGTTGACGTTCGTCAGGTTCGTGCATCGCGGGACCAGTTACATCAGCATCACTGGCGTATCTCCGGCCGACAGCGCGACTCGGCCGCCGCATTGAGATCACCTCGCCAGGGATGGGGAAACAGATGAAAGTTGTCATCCTTGCCGGTGGATACGGCACCCGCCTCAGTGAACACACCAGCGTCATCCCCAAACCACTTGTCGAGATCGGCGGCAGGCCGATGCTTTGGCACATTATGAAGATTTATTCACATTATGGTCTCAACGATTTCGTGATCTGCTGCGGCTACAAGGGGAATGTGATCAAGGATTATTTCTTGAATTACGCCAAACATGACAGCGATTTCACCGTCGATCTTCGGAATGACGTGATCGAATGCCATCGAAAGCCGACGGAGCCGTGGCGGGTGACGCTGGTCGACACCGGCGAGAAGACGATGACGGGGGGCCGCCTGAAGCGCGTGCGCCCGCATCTCGGCAATTCGACCTTCTGCCTGACCTACGGCGACGGGGTCGGGGACGTGAACATCTCCGAGTTGATCGCCTTCCACCACCAGCAGAGCGCGCTGGCGACCGTGACGGCGGTGCGGCAGCCCGGCCGGTTCGGAGCGATCAACCTGTCGGAGGATCGTCCGCGCGCCGCCGGCTTCCGCGAGAAGGACATGGCCGACGGTCAGATGATCAACGGCGGCTTCTTCGTCGTGGAGCCGGAAGCCCTCGACACGATCGACGGCGACGGCACCAGCTGGGAGAACGAGCCGCTCGCGCGCCTCATCGCCATGGACCAGCTCGCGGTCTATCGGCACCGCGGCTACTGGCAGAACATGGACACGCTCCGCGACAAGATGATCCTGCAGGAGCTCTGGGATCAGGGCAATCCGCCCTGGTGCATCTGGAACAAGCAGCGCCCGGCCTCCGCGCCAGCCGGTGCTTCGGAAGCGATCCACGCGGTCAGCGCGATCTAAAGGAGGCAGCATTGCGTATTTTGTACACTGGGTCCGACGGCTATATCGGCGCCGTGCTTGGCCCGAAGCTGCTGGAGAGCGGGCACGACGTCGTCGGTCTGGATTCCGGGTTCTATCGGCGGGGATGGCTGTTCGACGACGGGCGCACCCGGCCGATGGTGATCTCGAAGGACACCCGCCACGTGACGGTCGCGGACCTGACCGGCTTCGACGCGGTCGTGCATCTCGCCGAACTCTCCAACGACCCGCTCGGGGAGAACGATCCCGAGGTCACGATCGAGATCAACCACCGCGGCTCGGTCGAGCTCGCGCGCAAGTGCAAGCTCGCCGGCGTGCGCCGGTTCATCTACGCCTCGTCCTGCAGCGTGTACGGCGCGGCCGGCGCCGAGGCGCGGGTCGAAACGTCGGAGGTCAATCCCCAGACGGCCTACGCGCGCTGCAAGATCATGGTGGAGAACGACCTGCGCAGGCTCGCGGACGAGACCTTCACCCCGGTGTTCCTGCGCAACGCGACGGCCTTCGGCGCATCGCCGCGGCAGCGCTTCGACCTCGTCCTCAACAACCTCGCGGGCTTCGCGTTCACGACCGGCAAGATCCGCGTGATGAGCGACGGCAGCCCGTGCCGGCCCCTCGTCCACATCGAGGACATCTGCCAGGCCATCCTGTGCGCGCTCGAGGCCCCGCGCGAGAACGTCAGCGGCGAGGCGTTCAACGTCGGCGACGACGATCAGAACTACACGATCCGGGAGATCGCCGAGATCGTCGGTCGCGTCTTCCAGAATTGCGAGGTCACCTTCGGACCGAGCGGACCCGACAGCCGGAGCTACCGCGTCTCCTTCGCGAAGATCGCGCAGCGCATGCCGCGCTTCCGGTGCCGCTGGAGCGCGGAGCGGGGCGCGCGGCAGCTGAAATCCGTGTTCGAGCGGATCCAGCTCGACGCGGCCACGTTCAACGCCTCGCCCTACACGCGGCTGTCGGAGCTGCGCAGCCTGCAGGTGACGGACCAGCTCGACGGGCATCTCCACTGGACGCAGCTGAAGGAACAGGCTTGGCCCGAGGCCGCCGAGTAGGCGCCGGCCGCGCCGGATCCGGGCCGGGCGACGCGGCCCGGCCGCCGGGGCCGGGCCCCGCGGCGGCTGCCGGTCGGTGCCCCTTCGGCGCGGCGCGGCGTCGCGGCCAGCGGGCGCCCGGTCGGCCCCGTCGGCCGGACGGGCCGGCCTCGGTTCCCGGTCGGGCGGTCCGTCGCCCGCCCCTCCCGATCGTCCTCACGCGCGGATTGTCTCGCGGCTCGCAGAGGTGCACTGCATGTCCAGGTCAGGTCTTCGCCTGCTCTCGGTGAACAACTACTTCTACCGCCGCGGCGGGGCCGACGTCGTCTTTCTCGAGCAGAACGAGTTGTTCGAGGCGGCGGGTTGGGAGGTTGCGCCCTTCGCGATGCAGCATCCTCAGAATCTGCCCACCCCATGGGCGTCGTACTTCGTGGACGAGATCGAGCTCGGACGCCGTTACGGGGTGGGGCGGAGCATCACGAATGCCGGCCGCGTGATGTATTCCCTGCAGGCCCGGTCCCGGCTGGCGAAGCTGCTCGATCGGTTCCGGCCGGACATCGCCCACATCCACAACATCTACCACCATCTCTCGCCCTCGATCCTGCCGCTGATGCGGGCCCGGGGGATCCCGATCGTGATGTCGGTGCACGACATGAAGCTGGTCTGCCCCGCCTACACGGCGTTCCGCGACGGCCAGGTCTGCCGCGCGTGCCAGGGCGCGAAACTGTACAATGCCGTGCGCTACCGCTGCCTCAAGGGGTCTCGCCTGCTCTCCGGCTTCGTCGCGCTCGAAACCTCCCTGCATCGGCTGCTGGGCCTCTACGCGTCGAACGTGAGCCGCTTCGTCGTACCCAGTCGCTACTACCGCGACATACTGTTGGAGGCGGGCTGGCCGAGCGAGAAGGTCGCCCACGTTCCGAACTTCGTCGATCCGTCCCACTACGACCCGTCCCCCGAGATCGGCGACCGGTTCGTCTATTTCGGTCGCCTCGACCGGCTCAAGGGCATCGAGACGCTGCTGCGCGCGGCGGCGCAGGCCGGCGTTCCGCTGACCCTGGCGGGGCGCGGCCCCGACGAGGACAGCTTCCGGCAACTCGCCGAGTCGCTCGGCAGCGACGTGCACTTCGCCGGTCACCTCGACCGGCCGGGCCTGGCCGCCCTCCTGCGGACCGCGCGCGCGGCCGTGCTGCCGTCCGTGTGGAACGAGAATGCCCCGGTCTCCGTGCTGGAGGCCTACGCGGCGGGCCGGCCCGTCATCGCCAGCCGGATCGCGGGCATCCCCGAACTGATCCGGGAGGGCGAGACGGGCGTGCTCGTGCCGCCCGGCAACGTCGCGGCGCTCGCCGACGCCCTGTCGGATTTCGCCGCGATGCCGCCGGGACGGGTCGCCGCGCTGGGCGCCGCGGCGCGCGCCTGGGCGGCCCGCGACTTCTCGCCCGAGGCCTACCGGTCGCGCGTGCTCGGCCTCTACGCCGAGCTCGGTGTCAGCGAGGGGACGGGAGCCCGGGGGGCCTCCAGTGAGGCGGGTCCCGGCCAGGGCCACGGCCTCGCCGGCGCGGGCTCAGCATCGTTCGCCGGAGGGGTCGCCGGCTAAGCATCATTCGCCGAAGGGGTCACCGGTTCGGCGGCGAGGAATGATGCGAAAGCAAGAGGCTCAGCAGAATTGCAGGGCGCTATTCTGCTGAGGCCGCGACAATGATGCGGGAGGAGGACGCTGAGCAGACGTGCCGCAGGCGACTCTGTTCAGCCCGGCCCGATGCGGGCGAGGCCGGGCCCGCCGCGGGCGGCTGTCCCGATGAGCGGCTGGACGAACCGGCCGGCGCGGCGCCGCCTCCAGGCCTCGCTTCGGCGCGACAGCCCTCGACCTCGGCAACGACGATCCTCGGAGGATTCAGACGTGTATCGGCGGGCAGAAGGGCTTCTTTGATGGATCGATACGCGGTCGCAGTCCGCTGCCTCCTCCTGAGCATGAGGTGCATGATCCTCGTCTGCAAATTCGGGCTCGCGTTCTTCATCGGGAAGTACCTCGACCTCGCCTCCCTGGGGATCTTCGGCCTTGCCGCGGGCGCGGCCTCGTTCGGCCCGATCGTCTTCGGACTGGGCCTGATCCAGGTGATCATGCGGGACGCGGTCACGCTCTCGCTCGAGCGCGTGGTCGAACGCGTGCTGGCGTACTGGTGCCTGGTGGCGCTCCTCTACGGCGTGATCCTCGTCGCGGCTGTCCTGACGACGGTCGCGACCGGCGCGCCCTGGCTCGTCGTTCTCGTCTGCGGGATCGTCGTGTTCGAGCATCTGGGGAACGACATCGTCCAGCTCTACTCGTACCGCGAGCAACCCCTGTGGGCGAACGGCAACGCGTTCATCCGGGGCGGCTTGTGGATCATGGTGTACGTGCCGGTCGCGCTGCTGTTTCCATCGTTTCGCTCGCTGTCCTGCGTGCTCGGCTTCTGGCTGGCCGGCAGCGCGCTGGCCTTCGTCATCTTCCTGCTGGCGACGCGCGACTGGCCGTGGCGGACGGCCCTGAGCGGCGAGCTGACGCCGGCCTGGATGAAGACGACGATCAGGCGCTCGCTCGTGATCTACGTCAGCGATCTCAGCTTCGCGGCGAGCCAGCAGATCGACCGCTACGTGGTGACCGCCTTCCTGGGGCTGCGCCTCGCGGGAGTGTACTTTCTCTACTGGTCGGCCGCGAACGCGGTCAGCAATCTCGTGAGCGTCTCCGTGCTGCAGATCGAGCGGCCGCGCCTGATCAAGGCGTTCCACGAGGGCGTCGCGCAGCACCGCCGGCTCGTCCGCTCGGTGATGCGGGTGACCGTCCTCTCCTCGCTGGGCTTCAGCCTGATCGTCGTCTGCGGCGTACTGCTGTTCCTGCCGCTCATGAAACAGCAGGCCGTGACGCAGTACCCGGGGGCGCTCGCCCTGATCATGGCCGGGATCATCGTGAGAAACATCGCCGACGTCGGCGCGATGGGGCTGTTCACGGCCCACCGGGACGGCATCACCACCGTGACGAATTGCGCCGCCGTGCTGGGCCTGCTGGCGAGCCAAGTCATCCTGCTGCCGGTCGCGGGCCTCTACGGCGCCGGGGCCGCGATCCTGATCGCCTTCGGTGCGGTCTCGATCCAGCGCCACGTCCTGTTGTTCGGCGGCAGAGCCCCCTGAGCACGGCCGCTCCGCCCCGCCCGGGCGATCGCGGGAGCGCCCCGCGGGCGGATGCCCGATCGCTCCCTGCCGCGGGTCTGCGCCGCGCGCAGCCCCTTCCCGGCGCGGCAGCACGCAATCCGGGCCCGCCCGGCGGTCGGACCGGGCGGTGCGCCGGGGGCTGCACCGGAGAGCCGGGCGCGCTTCGGCCAAGGGCGGCCCGCGACGGACGCGCCGGAATCGTCCGCCGGGGCCTCGGCGGGCACGGCAGCCCTCGCCGGTGACGGCCCGGGGGGCGTCGCGCCGGACCGGCCGGGATTCTCGACGGGGTCGTGCCGGGCGAGGCGCGCGCGACCGCCGCCGGTGACGCGCCCTCCGGCCTGGCGGCCCGGCCGGCGCACCGCCTCGGCAGGTCTCCCAGGGCTCGATCTTCGCCGGAAGCGCCTCGGCGCGGCTGGCGGCGGGGCCGGGTGCCCCGCCGCCAGCCGCGCGACGCGATGATCGTCCCCGCTCCGTCCTGACCTCGACCCGGCCGATACGGTCCCGGCGCGGAGGGGAAGCCGAGCCCGCCCCCGCGGACGGGCGCAACCGGGAGGAGGCGTGCCGCCGAGCCGCCGCTCCGCCCGTGCGCGGCGCGCCGAGGCCCTGCGCCGCCGACCGGCGCCGGCCGGACCGCTTTGCCCCGGCCGCGATCCTACCAGGTCAAGGTGTAGGTGAGGGGAAATCCGAACAATTTCGATGTCCTGATCGTGTAATTCCTCACGCCCGCGCTGTCCGCGATGCTGGCAAGTTCCTGCTTTGACAGCAAATTCATGTAATTGCCAGTTGCCCAGTCTTTCCCGATCAGCCGAATGAATCGGTCGAACATCTGCTTGCTCAGCACGAGATGGAGCAGCGGAACCCGCGTATGCAGCTCGATCGGAAAATACCGGCTGGGGGTCGTCACGTAGCCACGTGCTCCGACGCGTCTCAGCTCACTGAGGAACCGGATCTGAGCAGGCTTTTCCCCGACATGCTCGATGACCGCATTCGCGTAAGAAATCGAGAATGACCTGTCATCGAATGGAAGATCAAGTCCGTCGGCAATGACCGGAGACACGGCGGGATATTTCGCTGGAAAATAGGTCAGAGTGGACTGCGCCACGGCCGTAATATTATGAGGGTACTGATAATATTTTTCGAGATAGTTATCGTACGGTGAATATTCTTCGTCATTGACGCCGACGTCGACGATCTTATCTGCCGGAGAAGGTGAGAAACGTGACAGGAAATCGTCGAATTTCGCCTTGCGATTGCGCCCCGAGATTGTCGCGGCGATTTTCTCAACCAGAACGGACATGGTGATGCGCACCTCAGATCGTGAGTTGATGATTTGCGAGCGGACGGGAGGTCGTCCGCGCGGTGACCCGACGATTCATCTCAGGCTTGGTCCCCCAGATCTCCTCCGTCGTGACTGATGCGAGCTCGTTCTGCTCCGGCTCTCCGATGTCATTCCGGTGGAGTGGCCTTGCCGATTATCGTCCAACTACTCTTCCTGTTTCCCAGCCATTGCCGACAGTTGCAGGCCAAATCCGCCGGGCCCGTCGCATCCAAGCATCGCATTCAGCACGCAAACGACGGCGCAGCTTTCTCGGCATCGTATACGCTGGGCTGCACTGGTTGATATTGACACGCGTCAAATCCGAGCAGCGCGTGTCGGACGGTCCGTTTCGAGTGCGGATCCGTTTGTGCTTGCGAACGGTGGCGCGAGCTCGCTTCCGCGATGGCTGGCGCGGCGTCGCCGGAGCGCGCGGCCGCGCCATCGGGCCGTCCTCCGCCAGCACGGCCGCGCCCCTGGGCGCGCCGCGCGGCCGACCCGGGCGCGCCCTCCGCATCGGATCGCGCGACGGTCCTGGTTCCGAACGATGAGGGCCGGCCCGACCGGCGGGAGCCATCAGCCCCTCGGCTTCCTTCGGTCGGCGTGCTACGTTGACCGAATAAAAAGGTCCGGTCGGCGAGCCGTGTTTTGCGCGATCGGAAGCGATCCATCATGAAGCGTCATTCCAGATTGGCCGCCGACTGTGCCGCTTCACTTTGCGCCTGGCTCGCGATTCCGCGCGACGTCTGGCAGGAGCTCTATCGTCGGCGGCACCCGGCCAAGGTGGCGGCGGAGCCTCCCCGCGGCCGCCATGGCCGCCGCCGCCGACGGTCGCAGTGGCTGATCAATGCGCGCTACGGCGTCGATTACTTCGTCATCAGCGCCAGGAGGCGGCGCTCCAGCGCCGCGGACCGGAGCAACTTTCTCATCATGCTGACGGTCACGGCATTTCTGATCTTTTTCATCTTCATTTCTGGGTACGATTACTTGTTCGTCTGGAGCGATTTTCCCTGACGCGGCGATCTCCCGCGGCCGGCGGGTCGTCGCGCGCCGCGGCACGGTCGCAATTGACGGCCGTCAACTTCGGCTCGGCGGGTCGATGCAATCTGCACATCGCACGCCAGCGCGCCCAGATCCGGCGAGGACGAGCGTACCGGCGGTCTCACCGTCCGCGCGATCCCGGCGGCGTGAGGGATGCGCGCCCGGCGGTTTCCGAAGGCCGCGTGGCGCACCCCGCGGCGAGGAGGCCCGCCCCGCACCGCGGGCATCGAGGCTCGACCGACCCGCGGTCCCGACAAGAGCGATCGCCCGCCTTCGTGGGTCGGATCGAGACCCGTTCAGGCGAGACGGAGGTCACGTTGTTCTCATTCCCGGACTTCGCGCGCGAGATCGAGCGGACGGCCATCGACGTGACGTGGCGGTCCGGCCTGTCTCGCCTGTTCGTCCGAAATTTCGCCGGACGCGGCGCCGTGTACATGTTTCACAGCGTCGTGCCCGACCGGGCGAGATTCCTGACGCCCGGCCTGCGGGCGAGCCCGCGCTTCGTCGACCGCTTCCTGGCCGATCTGCGACGACGCGACATCGACATCATCAGGATCGAGGACCTCGAAGACAGGCTGAGATCTCCGAATTCCCGCAGGTTCATCGTCTTCACGTTCGACGACGGCTACGTCGACAACCTCCAATATGCGCTTCCGGTGTTTGAGAAGCACCGTGCTCCGATGACGATCTACGTCACAACCAGCATGATCACCGGCGAGCTCTACTGCTGGTGGCTCGCACTGGAGCGCCTCATACTCGAGACATCGCGCGTCGACATCGCCCCGATGGGGCGGCGATTCGTGTGCGCCACGATGGGCGACAAGCTTCGCGCCTACCGGGAGATCTCCACCTGGGTCTCGGACGACATCACCGGACGAGCGCCGCTTCTGCAGCCCCTCTTCCTGGTCTCCGGCGTGTCGACCCGACAGATCGTCGAGAATGTCGGGCTGTCCGTCGAACAGCTCAAATATCTCGGCCGGAACGATCTGGTCACCATCGGCGGCCACACCGACCGGCACGCCGAGCTCTCGCGGTTGGGCGAGAGCGAGGCCCGCGCCGAGATCGTGGCGAACAAGCGCTATCTGGAGGACACCCTTCAGAACGAGGTCTCGCACTTCGCCTTCCCGTTCGGGGGCAGGACGGCCTGCGGCGAGCGGGAAGCCCGGCTCGTGCGGGAGGCGGGGTACCGGACCGCCGTCACGACCGAGCACGGCTGCGTCTTCGATCGACACCTCGGTCGCCTTCACCTCCTCCCGCGGATCGGATCGTCGCGGCACTACGAATCCGTCAGCCTCGCTCACCTGCAGACCGACGGGGCGCTCGCGGCCCTGAGGACCTGGGCCCGGAACGGCGCGCGGTGGCGGGCGGCCGCCCCGAGGGCCTCGCACGGCTTCGGGACCGGAACGGGGCAAGGGTCGTTCTGACCTGCTCCCGAGAGCGGCCCGGCCGGGAAGCGAGGCAGCGACGACGGCCCGCCCGCGGCATCGCGGCTTTCGGCGGCGAGGAGGAGTCCGCGCGGCGGATGGAGGACCGGCCGGAGGGCACGCGCCTCCTCCGGGCATGACGGCCCCTAGAGCATTTTCCGACGAAGTGGATGCCGGTTCGTCGAAGAGAATGCGGCAAAATCAAAGACCTAGAGCAGGGTTCCGTTGCAACTTGATCGAACCCTGCTCTAGGCGCGGCGGAGCAGGCGGCGCAGCATGGGCGGGAGCCGCGGCCGCCGTCCGAACGTCGCCGGGTCGGGGCCGAGGCGGCCATCCGCGCGGTCGAGGGACGCGATGGCGGCGTGATCCTCCGCCGTGAGCGCGAAGTCGAAGACGCGGATGTTCTCGGCGAGCCGCACCGGCGAGGCCGATTTGGGGATCGCCACGCAGCCGTTCTCCAGGTGCCAGCGCAGCACGACCTGGGCCGGCGTGCGGCCGTGGCGGTCGGCGATGCCCCGCAGCACGGGATCGGCGAGGCAGCCGGCGCGTCCGAGCGGGCTCCAGGCCTGGGTCACGATGCCGTACCGCGCGTGGACCTCCCGCAGCCCTCGCTGCTGGAAGTGAGGATGAAGCTCGATCTGGTTCACGCAGGGCAGGATTCCGGTGGCGTCGGCGATGCGCGCCAAGTGCTCCTCGGTGAAGTTCGAGACGCCGATCGAGCGCACGCGGCCCTGCCTGCGCAGCTCCACCAGGGCGCGCCACGCGTCGACGTAGGCCTTGCGCTGCGGGCACGGCCAATGGATCAGGTAGAGGTCGATGACCTGGAGACCGAGTCTCGCCGCACTCGCATCGCACGCGCGCAGCGCCGCGTCGTAGCCGTGATCGTCGTTCCAGAGCTTCGTGGTGACGTGCAGGGCGTCCCGGGAAACCGGGCTCTGCCGCAGGGCCCGACCGACACCGGCCTCGTTGCCGTAATTCGCGGCCGTGTCGATCGAGCGGTACCCCGCGCCGATGGCGGCCGCGACCACGTCCGGAAGACGCTCCTCCGCGATCTGCCACACGCCGAGGCCGAGCTGGGGCATCGCGTGTCCGTCGTTGAGCTGGACGCGCGGGAGGGTCAGCACATCGTTCATCGGCACACCTTGAGGCTCTCGCCGCGAGCCCCCCTGCGCCGCGGCAGAGGGGTGACCGGCACCTGCCTTCCGTCGCTTCGCCTCACGACGGCTTGATCTCGCGCGGCGCGACGAGAGCCTTCCTCCAGTGCCTGCGCTTCAACATATCGGTCAGGACGGCCCGGACCTTGCCGGAATGCCGCTCGAAGAGGAGGTACAGCAGGCAGGAGCTCATGATGCATATCAGCGAGAACGTGGCCCACAGCAGAATTGAGGTCAGATTGTACTCGACGACTCGCGCCGCGAAGGCGACGTTGAGGGCCACCAGCATCGGATAGTGAAAAGCGTAGAGTGAGAAGCTCGACCGCGCGATGAGTCCGGTCCAGCTTCCCAACCGTGTCACGCCGACGTCGAGGATTTCGAGCGCCTTGATCGCGCCGGCCGTCAGCAGGCCCAGTTGCAGGTGGTACGCGGCCCAGGACGGCAGCAAACCCCGCGCGAGGAGGACGGCGCTGACCGCGACGCCGAGCGCGATCGCGGCGCCGATCAGCGGCCCCGGAGCGCGAACCGCGTACACGGCCGCGCCGATGCACCATATCGCAAAATAGAAGAAGAACTTGAGTCCGGTATGGGTCCCCTGGACGTCCAGGCGCTCCGACGCGACGAAGAGGGCAAGAACGAAGATCGCGATCAGCGGGCACAGGACATTCTGTCGGATGCTCAGCAAGCAGAAGAAGAGGACGTAGTACCATGCCTCGTTCGACAAGCTCCAGAGAGCGAGGTTTCCGGCAAACTCGTGGCAGAGGATGGTCTGCAGGAACAGCGCGTTGCATGCCGCGGCGGCGGGCGTGAGTTTGGCTTCGAGCAGCCGGTCCGCGTGGTACAGATCGGCGTGGGCAACGGCGAAGGTGGACCAGTTCGCCGATTGCTGCGAGAGCACGTAGAGGAGGGCGGAGAGCACGAGGGACGGGATCAGGACCGTGTAGAGGCGCGAGAGGCGCGCGCCCGCGTAGTCCGCGGCGCTCAGCCGCCCCGTCCTGGCTCGGACGATCGCCGGCCCACCCACCAAATACCCGCTCAGAACGAAGAACACGATCACGGCCGCGACACCGTGCTGGCTCACCATCCATACAAACGAATACAAGTATCTGATCGGCTCACTGTATTCCGCGCCCGGCACTTTCTCCAGAAACAAGAGCTGATACGAGTGAAATAACAGAACTTCGATTGCGGCTATGCCTCTCGCCAAATCCAACCATGCGCTGAGCCGGGGCGGTATTTGATTATCCTGGCGTATTGAGATCATTTCGGCGCCCTATGAGTTCTCTGAAAATGCTTTTTATTCACATTCTCAGTCCGAATCCGGCCCCGGAGACAAGGGCGCCAGCATGGCATCGGACATACGCCTAACGCGTCGGCCTGCCGGCGATTTGACGGCCGTCAACAATCTTCTGTTTCGCGGATGTGTCTCGGCGCAAGCTTGACGCCGCGCGGTGGCGGGCGCGTCCCGGAGCGACGCGGGGCCGGGCGTGACTCGGGCTCGCACCGGTCGGGCGCTCGCTCTCGCCGGCGCGCCCCCTGCCCCGAGCAGCCGTCCTGTCCGCGATCGGCGATCGCCCGGCAGGGTGGCCGGCCAGGGTGGCGGCGCGCCGCGTCATGGACGAATCACTCGGACGAATCACTCGGACGGATCGCCCGCTCGCCGACCGGCGGGCAGCCCGCGCGGCAGAGCCGAGGGCGCGAAGCCCGCGCGGGCGGGACGCGGCGCCCGCAGCCGCCGCCTCGAAGGCGGATGGCGCGGGCCCGCTCGGCGGGGTGGGATCGGCGTCGGCCGGCACGTGACGCGGGGGGGGGACCGGCCGTGCCAAGCCCGGAGGGCGTTCGATGCGCGATCAGGCCGGGTCGCGCCGCGAGCCCTCGGGTATCAAAGTTTCGATTTCAGTCTTTCTGCGCCGCGTTCTGAACTTTGCTCTTGGTGGTCTTTGCAATTATTTTCTTTATGTGCTGTTTTATTTGGTCTGCTCGCTTTGAAGAAGGGCTATCTGAAATTCTTTGTTCGAGGAATTCTTGTATATACATCGCCCGTCCCCTTCTCCAAGCATGCTCGCGCACCCGATGAGGGTCGGGCCAAAACGAGCATGGCGTCGCTCCGTTCCAAGCGTCCCGAGCAAGTTCTTTGCCTTGTTTCTGACATATAGCAGGAAACCGCCTGCGCTTCCATCACTAGTAACGCGTCAAAATGGGTGTCGTTGCCGTTACAAGCTTGACCGTGGCAGTGAGTTGCGGCTTATCGCAAACTACGTAGTGACTGCGTAGGCGCAGATCGGGTACTTTTGTGCGTGTTGATGGGGGCTGATGTGGCACAGCGCTTCTACGTGGATCTGTCAGACAGCGAGAACCTGATTCGCGACGAGGAGGGTGTAGACGCGGATTCACTGGAAGAAATTCTTGAACAAGCCAAAATCGTGATCGCCGAGATGCTGCTCAGCGGAAAATTCGATTACTCTGACGGCGGCTGGCAGCTCGTCATTCGGTCCGAGAATGGAGCCGTGGTGGCGACGATCCCGTTCGTCGCCGAGACCTGAATAGTGGCGAGTGTCAGCGTGACAGGTCGAGGAGCCGCATCTGATCGCGCGACGGCACGTAAAGCGGGAGCGTTGTTGTCGGGGTAACGTGTCCCGCCGGCGATCGCCGGACCCGGACTATCCTGCGCAGTCAGGGGAGAGCGCGATCCGATCCCGCTGCCGATCGATCCTGATCGAGTCCGCCGCGTTCGCGACCTGCCCGGCACCGATTCGGCGGGCGCGGCGTCGCGGAACCTCGGCGGCCGCGGTGGGCCCGACCCCACCGGCGCTGCCCGCTCGCGCCGCAGGAACCATCCGACCTGAAAGCGTGGCTTGCCGATCGGACGGACGCGCGCAGCGCTCCCGTCGCGGCGCGCGGGGCACCGCGCTCCCGTTCACGCTTGCCGGCCGCCCTCGCCGGCGGATCGGCGACCGCGGCGCTGAGCCGATCCCCGACACCGACGAGCGGTCCGATGCCGCGATGATCGCCCCGCGCAGGGTCTCCGGCCGGGCCGACGCGCCGCGCGAGGCCGATGCGGGCGCGGCGAGAGGTTCCGGTCCCGCATCATCTCCGCGACCGGACCGGCGACCTCTCGGCGCGCGATGCCGCGCCCCGCTGCAGCGCCAGCCGGGCGGCGTTCCGGCCGCGGCGTCCACCCGCTCCCGCGGCCGCCTCGCGCCCTGCCGGGGCGGCGCGGCCCAGACCAGCGAGCGCTGAAATGTACCGGACCGTACCTTCTGGCACCGATCAGGGCCAGATTTGATCAGCACTACCGGGAGCGCGAGCGCCCCTGTGCCAGACCATCCACGGCAGCATACCCAGAGACACCGATGTGCTGGGACAATGCCACGGCCGGCGCTTGGCCGATGGCGGCGATAAACAGGCGCCGCCGACTGCCGTTAAGCTTCTGTTAACCATTTCGACAGATTGTTTCAGAACCACGACCGAGGCTGCTTGCTGTTGGACAGCCCGCAGAATCCGTCCGTCAGGCCGATCGCGGGAGCGGGCGCGCTCCGGCGGGGGCGCGGTGTGCCGGCCGGGTACGACCTGACGGACGGTTCCTGACCGGCCGATGACTTTCGCGAGCTTGATGCGTCGCGCTCCGCCTCGCGCGGAGCTTCGACTGTGTACCGTGAGTAGCTTCGTCAAAAAAAAAGCAGATTCGAAAAAACTCATGGGGGTCGAGCGATGACGTTGTCGGTTGACGAGGTTCTGCGGCAGAACACGGTCGGCTTCAGCGAGGCGGCGCCGCTCGGCGTGCCGACCAGCTACTCGTGGTACGGCGGTGCCGACCAGTTCACGGCCGCGGCGCCCTCCGGCTTCACCGCCGTCACGGCCTGGGGCCAAGTCTACCAGGAGGCCGGGGCACCCGCCTACAGCAACCCGAGCGCCCGCGTGCAGGTCGGCAACACCCAGACCTTCGTCCACATCAAGGCCACCGGCGAGTGGGTTCAGGTCCAGAGCCAAGCCGGCAACGCCATCGCGGGCGGCCACTTCGCGACCGACTTCGCCGGCAACACCGCCACCGCGATGCCCGTCAGCACCGGCGCGGACGGCTCCGCGACCTTCGACGCGCCGTCGGCCGGCTACAACGACCATTTCTGGCCGACCGCGCGCGGCATCTACGCGGCCAACGCGGTCGATGCCGTCTACGTGCAGATGGACATGCGCGTCACGGATCCCAACCTCCACCTGATCGCCAATATCGGGGCGGACTGGTGGCGCGACGCGTCGGCCGGGTTCGTGGACGGCTTCGCCAACAATCCCTGCGCGGGCATGAACAACTGGGCCAAGCTGACGACCGAGTGGAGGACGCTGGCCTACTGCTCCTCCGACGCCGTGCTGCGGGCCGACCCGCCGCCGGTCGTGACCGGCGCCGCGCTCGAACCCACCGTCACGCCGCTTCCCCTGCCGGACACGATCCCGACCGTCACCGCCCCCACGGACCCGACCCCGCCGACCCCCGCGCAGCCGGACACGGCGCCGGCCATGACGCCGCCCGCGGCGGCGGCCGACGTGAACCTCCTGGTGAACGGCTCCTTCGAGCAGAGCGCGGTGGCGCCCGGCCAGGGCGCCGCCTTCGACGCGGTTCCGGGCTGGCAGGCCATCTCGGGCGGCAAGATCGAGCTGTGGAACCAGCTCAACGGGGTGTCGGCGACGGACGGCGCGAAGTTCGGCGAGCTGGACTACCTGGGCGCCCAGGACGGCCTCACCCAGACCGTGAAGACCGCGGCCGGCCAGAGCTACGCCCTGAGCTTCGACGCGCGCAACCGCCCCGGCCTGAGCGCCTCCACCTGCAGCATCGAGGTGCTCTGGAACGACAAGCTGATCGCGACGGTGCCGCCGGGCAGCGACTGGAGCCGGTACAATTTCCCGGTGGTCGGCACGGGCCAGGACGACCGGCTGACGCTGCGCGAGGTCGCGAGCCAGGGCGGGGACGGCCTCGGGGCCCTGTACGACAACGTCAGCCTCGTCGCGACGGGCCCGGCCGCTCCGGCGCAGTCGACGGCGCCGGCGACGGTCGGCGCCGGGTCGGACCAGCTCCTGCTGCAGATCAGCCAGGACGCCTACCAGGGCGACGCGCAGTACACGGTCTCGGTCGACGGGCGCCAGGTCGGGGATACGCAGACGGCGCACGCCTCGCACGCGGACGGCAAGGCCGACCAGCTGCTGGTGCTCGGGGATTGGGGCGCGGGCGGGCACACGGTGTCGGTCAACTTCCTGAACGACGCCTGGGGCGGCACGCCGGGCACGGACCGGAACCTGTACGTGACCGGGGCGAGCTACAACGGCGCCGACGTTGCCGGGGCCGCCCACTCGCTCCACACGTCCGGGGCGCAGAGCTTCGCGTTCGCCGCGCCCGGTTCGGCGACGGCGACCGATCCGGTCCAGCCGGCGGCGACGATCGGTGCCGGCTCCAACCGGCTCCTGCTGCAGATCAGCCAGGACGCCTACAGGGGCGACGCGCAGTACACGGTCTCGGTCGACGGGCGCCAGGTCGGGGATACGCAGACGGCGCACGCCTCGCACGCGGACGGCAAGGCCGACCAGCTGCTGGTGCTCGGGGATTGGGGCGCGGGCAGGCACACGGTGTCGGTCAACTTCCTGAACGACGCCTGGGACGGCACGCCGAGCACGGACCGGAACCTGTACGTGACCGGGGCGAGCTACAACGGCGCTGACGTTGCCGGGGCCGCCCACTCGCTCTACGGGGCCGGGCCGCAGAGCTTCACCTTTGGTGGATGAGGAGCGCCCGGCAGGGACCCTCCGGGGCCCGCGCGCGGGATCAGGACTCGGCCCGTCGCTCCTGCCGCGCCGCGTCGGCGGTCACGCCTCGCGGGGCTCCCGGGGCAGTTCCCGGCGGGCTGGGGCGGCGCGGCGCGTGCGGGCGATCCGGCACGCGGGCGGAGTCGGCCCGACCGGATCATCCTCCCGGAGCGGCGGCGCGCCCGAAACGGGTCGCGGTCGAGCGGACCTCGATGGGGTGGAACTCAGAAATAGGTGCCGTTTCGGAAATGCACGGCGACGCCTCCGGCCGCGTGCTCGCCGAAACCGCTGATGATGAACGGGTTGCCGGCCCGGGTCTCCGTCTGCGGCGAGCCGCCCACGAGCTTGGCCGCGATGAAGGCCGCCTCGGTCCGGTTTCGCGCCCCGAGCGCGCGGAGAAGCGCCGCCGTGTGGATCTTCGCCGTGCCCGCGGCGATGTTCAGGGAGTTGGCGATCTCCTTGTTGGACATGCCCTGGGCCAACAGAGGCAGGATCTCGTGTTGACGAGGCGTCAGCTTCAGCCGGTCGCTCGGCAGGGCAATCGACGCGGGGGTGTTCGGCTTGACGTCGTCCCCATCCGCGAGCCATCGTGGCACGTAGATCCGCCCCGAGAGGAGGTCCGTGATCGCTCTGATCAGCTCGCTATCGGGCTGCATCTTGTAAATGAAGCCATGAAATCCCGCAGACAGACAATTCAAGACGTCCGAGCGTGCATTCGAGGATGACATCACGGCAAATCGCATACTGCGGCAGGCAACACGCATTTCCTTGATGCGTTCGAGCGCTTCCTTGCTCAAGTTAAATGCATCTATTAGGACAAGATCGGCTTGGAAATTTTTATCGACTTGAGCGAGCGATGAGGCATCGGTAATACGGACTTTGTCAAGGTTAGCTTCAATAATATTACGAAGGCCGACGCGGTAGACACTGTGCTCATCGACAAGCAAGATTTCAGGCACGGCACGATTCTCCCGATCTTCACGTCGGCACCAAATCCAAGAGCTTGTTAAACCTAGTTACATCTGTATACCTCACCTCAGCCTCACCAGCGGTTGAATTCATTGTCCTCGATACACCTGACGCCAACATGCCATGTTAATACATTCAAATTATCCGCAGCGATCTAGATTTTGTCAAGGCTGGCGGCAAAAGCACAGCTTGCCTATCCCGTGAGAATGGCGGGCGATACAAATGCCAATAAGGCATCAATCGCATCCTATAGTGGACAAAGTTCGCTCATTACAAAATATACTCTAGCCATGCACCGACCTTTCTGTGACGCATGGTCTGGACAGGTTCTCTCCCACGGTAGCAACGTAAATACTTAAATACACAGCCGTTATAAGTTTACGCATTTCAGTTTGGATGTTACTCTTTGCAAGATCAACTCGATTGTTGCGTCGCGGTAGCGATTTCACACGAGATTTGTCGTCCGGCTGATAAGCGGGCAAGTGCCGGGCATCCACTCGCACTGCACACTAAGCGGCCGCACTTAACGATGACGCTGCACGTTAGCGAGCAGACAAAATCTTCTGCGGCTCGGCCCACAGCAGATTGTCCTCGAGCGTATCAATCGACCCTGCCGGTGCAACTATCGATCCGTCGATCTATGCCCCGAGGCGGGTCGCGCCGATTTCATCGCCGAACCGGCTCCCCAGGGGCGGCGCGGAATCCCGTGCGTCCCCTCCTGCGGCGCCGCAGCACCCGCGAACCTGCACCTAACGGTTGCGCCTGCCCCGCGGCGGGACCGATCCGCCCGCGCACCCGGCCAGTCACCCGTGCCCGGTCTCGGCCCGAGGCGGGCCGCCGAAGGTCCGGCCGGCGCCGCGCCGCCGGTGCGGCCGAGCCGGCCGGGGGAACGCGACCTCAGGCCCCGGTCGGGTCGGCGGGGGCGGTCCCCGTCACGGCGAATCGCTACGGGCGCCAGGCCGACATCCACACCGCCCTCCTCAGCCTCGCCTCGGCGCGCAGCACCTGGTGCTTGCTCGGTCCCTGGCTCCGCGCGGGTCCCGCGATCGGCTGCACGCTGCACGGCTGGTCGCGCAGGGGCACGATCTCGCGCAGGCGGGCCATCGCCGCCTCGTAGGTGTCGTACCGCTCCACCAGCGGCTGGCCCTTCCTCGGGATCGTCAGCAGGGCGAAGTGCGCCGGCCGGCGCCGGATCCAACCGCGCGCGCGCTGCCACACGACGACCGCGTGGCATGACTCGGTGCTCGCCGCCGCCCAGTCGGAGCCGTCCCGGTATTGCGGCCAATCGGCTTCCCAAATCGGTCCCTGGACGCGGAGGGCCATCCAGACAACGGACCGGGCCGCCGTGCGGTGGATCTCTCCATGTCTCATTCGGATTGCCTGGCGTGCGCGATGCGGGAGATCGGATGGCGCGGGGGTGAGGGCGGCGGCTGCGGATGCCCGCCCACCCCCTCGCGCGGAGAACGGCGCGCCGTGGACACTCTGAAACCGGGGTCGATCACGGTGCAATCGCGCCCTGTTCTAGAGCAGGATCCGGTCGCGGCGCAATCGGACCGCGTGATAGGCCCTTGATGCGACCGAATTTTCCGCATCGGAGGGGCGACCTTCCGGGACGCGACTGCGCGTCCGCGCGATGGCCGGATCCGGACGGCGAACCGGTGCTCCCTGCGCCGGGGGCTGGTCCAGCCGCGTCCTCCCGCGGGAGGGGGCGATCCGCCGCATTCGGCCTCGTCCCCACCGTCGGGGAGGCGGGAAAGGCGCGATGATTCACTTCGGATCCCGAGCCCGTGCGGGCCGCGGCTCGGCGCCTGACCGGGCCGCTGATTCCCGGTCGGCCAAGGGATCCGCCCAAGAGGCTCGGCGACGGCGCTCGGCCCGCCGACCTGATCAGCGGCTCACCGGGACGCCGCGCTTCAGCAGCGTCCCGGTGCGGAGAGGGTCCAGGGCAGCCGTGCCGCCCCGGACCGTTGGTCTCCGGGATCGTCCCGGAGAGAAGTCCGGATCGGGGCCCGGTCAGGCGCCGAAGGTGAAGCTCTGCGCCCCGGACGTGTGGAGCGAGTGGGCGGCCCCGGCAACGTCGGCGCCGTTGTAGCTCGCCCCGGTCACGTACAGGTTCCGGTCCGTGCCCGGCGTGCCGCCCCAGGCGTCGTTCAGGAAGTTGACCGACACCGTGTGCCCGCCCGCGCCCCAATCCCCGAGCACCAGCAGCTGGTCGGCCTTGCCGTCCGCGTGCGAGGCGTGCGCCGTCTGCGTATCCCCGACCTGGCGCCCGTCGACCGAGACCGTGTACTGCGCGTCGCCCTGGTAGGCGTCCTGGCTGATCTGCAGCAGGAGCTGGTCCGACCCGGCGCCGACCGTCGCCGGCGCCGTCGACTGCGCCGGAGCGGCCGGGCCCGTCGCGACGAGGCTGACGTTGTCGTACAGGGCCCCGAGGCCGTCCCCGCCCTGGCTCGCGACCTCGCGCAGCGTCAGCCGGTCGTCCTGGCCCGTGCCGACCACCGGGAAATTGTACCGGCTCCAGTCGCTGCCCGGCGGCACCGTCGCGATCAGCTTGTCGTTCCAGAGCACCTCGATGCTGCAGGTGGAGGCGCTCAGGCCGGGGCGGTTGCGCGCGTCGAAGCTCAGGGCGTAGCTCTGGCCGGCCGCGGTCTTCACGGTCTGGGTGAGGCCGTCCTGGGCGCCCAGGTAGTCCAGCTCGCCGAACTTCGCGCCGTCCGTCGCCGACACCCCGTTGAGCTGGTTCCACAGCTCGATCTTGCCGCCCGAGATGGCCTGCCAGCCCGGAACCGCGTCGAAGGCGGCGCCCTGGCCGGGCGCCACCGCGCTCTGCTCGAAGGAGCCGTTCACCAGGAGGTTCACGTCGGCCGCCGCCGCGGGCGGCGTCATGGCCGGCGCCGTGTCCGGCTGCGCGGGGGCGGCGACGGTCGGAACCGTGTCCGGCTGAGGCGTCGGCGTGACGGTGGCAGCCGGTGCGGCGCCGGTCACGACCGGCGGCGGGTCGGCCTGCAGCACGGCGTTGTCCGAGACGTAGGCCAGCGTCTTCCACTCGGTCGTCAGCTTGACCCAGTTGTTCATGCCCGAGCCGGGATTGTTGGCGAAGCCGTCCACGAACCCGGCCGACGCGTCGCGCCACCAGTCCGCCCCGATATTGGCGATCAGGTGGAGGTTGGGATCCGTGACGCGCATGTCCATCTGCACGTAGACGGCGTCGACGGCGTTGGCCGCGAAGGTGCCGCGCGCGGTCGGCCAGAAATGGTCGTTGTAGCTGGCCGACGGCACGTCGAAGGTCGCGGTGCCGTCCGCGCCGGTGCTGACGGGCATCGCGGTGGCGGTGTTGCCGGCGAAGTCGTTCCCGAAATGGCCGCCCGCGATGGCGTTGCCGGCCTGGTTCTGGACCTGAACCCACTCGCCGGTGGACTTGATATGGACGAAGGTCTGGGTGTTGGCGACCTGCACGCGGGCGCTCGGGTTGCTGTAGGCGGGTGCCCCGGCCTCCTGGTAGACTTGGCCCCACCCCGTGACGGCGGTGAAGCCGGAGGGCGCCCCGGGCCTGAACTGGTCGACACCGTCATACCACGAGTAGCTGGTCGGCACGCCGAGCGGCGCCGCTTCGCTGTTGCCGGCCGTGTTTTGCCGCAGAACCTCGTTAATCGACAACGCCATTCGATATCTCCAATTTAAATTGGTGCACCTGAAAGGAATGGTGCAGGAGGGCCAGGTCCATCCGCAACGTAGGATGGGCTACGCAACGCACATGGAGCGTATTCGCAAGGGCGGCGCTCGCATGTCCGGCCCAGATGACGCATCCGCGCAGCTTGGCGGTGCGTTGGCCGACATATATCGATCCAAACTGACGATCAAGCCTTTCGTTACCAGCCCCCGGAATGAGGCAGAATTGCGCGTAAGCCACCTAAAGGTACGGCAGAATACAATCAGTACTGCAGATGCCTGTGCTGGCTTCGGAATCTGGCGACCGCTGCCATGGGGAGATGCCTGGGGCGGCGCGCCGCGCCCGCGGTCGCGCGGAGTTGCCGGAACGCCTCTGGGGACGGTTCGGTCCGGCCGCGCTGCGGCGACCGGCCGCGGCCAAGCTGGCCGGAGGAACGGCGCGCGTCGGCCTCGCCAAGGGGGGCGCGGGCCGCGGAGGACCCGCCAGGGTGACCGCCCTCCCCCTCCCCTGCGCGATCCGCCTGGCGGAGCCGGGGGGGTCCGCCCCATCGCCGCCGGCACGCGCGGCGGAGCGGCGACCAGGGATCCGCGCGGAGTGCGGGGCGGCCGCGGGCCGGCGCCGGCCAGCGCGCGCCTCGCTTCGCAGCCGGTCAGCCGGAGGTCGTCGGGCGAGGCGGCGGCGCGGGAACGGCACCGTCCGCGGCGCCTCGGAGCCGGGCGCGGCGGACGGGAGCGACGGCGAGCCGAACGGCCGCCGGGTCGCCTCAGGGACGAGGCGTCGGGGTCGCCACCAGGGCGGGCTCGGGCCCGTCCGGGAGCAGGCCGCCGGCGCCGTGTCCGGCCGGCTCATCCCCGCGGCGCGCGCGGGCGCCGTACTCGCGCGCGGGCTCCGCGCCCAACCGCCGGGTCGTCCGCCCGGCATAGGCGAAGAACAGACCCATCGAGGAGAAACTCTCGATCAGGTTCTCCGAGAAAAAATAAACACACAGCACCAAGAACAGGACCCTCTCAGGGCCGTTCCCGAGGGATTTCCAGACGTGATAGAGGAAGCAGACGAACACGATGAGACTCGGCAGGCCATACTCGGCAAGCACGCGCAGATAGTCGTTATGCGGGGCCAGCGCCGAATAGGTGAGAGTGATGGTCTGCCCCGGGCCGTATCCGACCAGCCAGTTGGCGGGGTTCGACACGAACACGTCCCAGATGTTCGACCAATGGATGAGCCTGAAGAAGGAGGACAGGTCGGTGGAGCCGGTGAGCTCGACGAGATCCCGGTACGGCATCGACACCAGGGCTTGCGGCTGCATGCTGAAGACCAGCGAGAGGTTGTCCAGCGCGGCGATCACGCGATCGAAGGCTCCGAGCGAGAACGCGGCCACGCAGACGAAGGCGATGAAGATCCCGGCCAGGACCGACTCCTTGCGGACCGGCACGGCGATCCACAGCGTCACGGCAAGCAAAGTCGCCAGAATAGCGCCGATCTTCGTCATCACCGCCGCGTTGATGAGTTGCAGCACGATCGCGTACCGGCCGAGCATAGGAGCAGCCGCGAACAAGATCGAGCAATAGTAGAGAACGGCAGTGTTCTGGTTATAGATGTAGCCGATCGCCTCCTGATGCCCCCGCAATGCGATCTCGATCTCGTAAACTTTGCTCTTCCCGATCGCCATGAAGACGATCGGCAGCGCGAAGAGCACGAGGAGGGAGAACTTCTCGAAGCCGCGGATCGGCGATCGGTCACTCCGGCCCGCCGCGTAAAAAACATAAACCGAGATATATTTGATGAAATCTGACAAAACTAAAGATGTCATGTTGAACAGGGCGCTGATCGTGGCGAAAATGAGTGCCATCAGCAGGAAATTTTTGGCGCTGTGACTCGAGTCGGTGCAGAGGATCGACACGATGAGAGAATACGCCACCAGCACCACGCCGACGCCGACGCTCAGGGCGTTGAAGAGCCCGATCGCCGTCGCGTGATAGATGAAGGTCAGACCGTTCAGTGCGACCAGCGCGGTGCACAGGATGCCGAAATAGCCGCGAACCCACGCGCTCGTGTACGGGCGGTCTTGCTCAGGCATGCGTCGCTGTCCGCATTTCGGGGGATCGGGGCGCGGGCCGGTGACGGCACGGCCTCGCGGGGACCAGGGTGTGGATCGACGCGTCGGCGCGGCGAGCGCATCGTCCGACGAGGGCGGCGCCGGTCTCCCGGGAAAGCGGCAGAACCGAGGACCCGGAGCGGGGCCTGCTCGCGCCCGGAACCAAGCCCGCTCTAGGTGAGCTTGGAGTCGGAGATCTCGGTCCCCGCCGAGGTCGGGTAGGTCGGCGCGGAATCTTGGCCTCCCGTGGCCAGTTCGCGGTAGACTGCCGCGGTGCGGCGGGCGATCTTGGCCCAGTCGTAGCGGCTGGCATCGTTGCGGCGGATGGCCTCGCGGGCCGTCTGGTCGACCGACACGCCGACGATCTCGACCATCTTGGTCGACAGATCCTCGATGTCCCCGACCTTGAAGATCCTCGTCGGATCACTGATCACCTCCCTGTTGGACGGGATGTCGGACGCGAGCGTCGGGATGCCGTAGCTCAAGGCTTCCAGGAGAACGATCGGGAGCCCCTCGTGCGACGAGGGCAGGACGAAGAGCCCGGCATGCGCGTAGAGCTGCGCCAGGGTCTCCCCGGTCCGGTAGCCCGCCATCACCACGTCGGCGTCGCCCGCCGCCTCCGAGGCGAGCAGTTCGGCGTAGCTGCTCGCGTGGTCCGCCTGACCCACGATGACGAGCTTCCAGTCGGCCATCCCCGCCCTGCGGAAGGCGCGGAGGAGGTCGAGCTGCCGCTTCTCGGGAACGATCCTGCCGATCGTGAGCACGTAGCGGCCGGCCCGCAAGCCGAGCTCCCGGATGCGTCCGTCGTTGGTCGGCAGGTCCGGAACCTCGACGCCGTTCGGGATCAGCTCGCAGGTCAGCCCGTACTTCGACTGGATCAGATCGCAGATGTTGCGGCTGATCGCGATCCGCTTGTTGGCGAACTTCATCCCGAGATACTCACCGAGAACCAGGACCGAGCGCGCCGCCCGACCCCATTTCTCGCGGTTGTAGTCTTCGCCGTGATGGGTGACGACGACCTGCAAGCCGAAGAGGCGAAGCAGGGGCGTGACGAGCGCCGGACCGATGCCGTGGACGTGGACCAGCCGCGGCCGGCGGAAGGCCGCGACCAGGGCGCAGGCGACCGAGTGCATCAGGGTCTCGAGGTAGGTCTGCCGGACCGTCCAGATCCTCAGCAGCGTGACACCCTTCCAGGTTCGCTCGCGCGGCGTTCCCACGTAGGGCGACCGGCTGCAGGCCGTCACGGCGAAGCCGAGCTCGACCAGCCTGGGGGCCAAGTGCTCGACATGGGTCTCGATGCCTCCTTGTACATTCGGAAATCCGCGAAAGCCAAATACGAAGATGTCGCTCTTTCTCATCTTGCTCTGCTTTCATGAACGTATTGTCTGCATCGTGTCCGTGACATGCGCAGCAGTTCCGGGTGCAGCCGCAAGTCGGGGGCAGCGACGTCGGCGTATCGTCATTTCGCAGTCGAGTTCACATCGAGTGGGGACTTGCCGTCCTGCCGGCGCCATAAGCGTGAGCATGACAGGCACATCGGTCCAATAAGTGATATTCGGCCCGGTGGCGACGAAGTTGACGGGCGTCAAATTGCTGGCCCTGTTCAGCGCCCGTGCGGTCGAGAGCTTGTCGCGACGCGTGATCGGGGGCGGTTCGGGGCTCCGGCCGCACCGTCACCGCCGCGCGGGCCGATCATGCGCGTGCCCGTGTGCCGAACTCGGTCGCAGCCGGCCGCCCCTCGCCGCGCCCGGAACGCCGAATCCGGTCAGGCGCTCGTCACCGTGACCGGGGATGCCGACCAGGAGCCGGGCGCGCCCGCTCCCGCGGCGAGGGCGGGCGCGTCGACGGCCCGGAGCAACCCCGCCGCCTCCAGAGATCGCAGGGCCGCCTTCACGGTCTCCCACGGCAGGCCCGCGCGGCTCGCGATGTCGAGCACCGAATGCGCGCCATCCGACATATTGAGCAGCCAGAGCAGCGCCATCCGGTAGTCGGAGGCGTTCCCTCCCCCGACATTCTCGTAGAGATCGTACTTCCCGAGTCTCGGCTCGCAGAACGGCTTCTGGTTCACGTAAGCGAGGTTGTTCTCGAGGACGTCGATGACGGACATGACCTTCAGGGCCGAGTCGCGCAGCGAGGCCGGCCGGACGAAGCCGAGATCGTCCCCGGAGGTGTGATACTCGGCGAACTCCCCGTGCGGCGTCCGCATGAAGCACCCGACCGGCAGGTTGATGCCAGGCGAGCAGAACTGCCGCTCGTCGTAGCCGTAGGGCGAGAAGGGCCGCAGGCGAAATTCGCCGCCGCCCTGACCGAGCACGTAGGCCCAAGCGCGGTCGATCTCCGCCTCGCCGCCGCGGCTCTGCTTGTAGGTCGGCGCACCGCCGTCACCCACGCAGGACATCACGAAGCCGTGCTTGATGCGGTCGAGACGCGCGTGATTCAGGGCGAGCCACGTGATCGACCCGATCGTGCCTGGGATGAACAGGAAGCGGTACGAGTAGCGCAGGTCCATCTCGCTCAGCCGCTGCGCGACTGCGGTCGCCACGGCGATTCCCGACAGATTATCGTTGGCGAGCGACGGATGGCAGATATGGGTCGAGATCAGGACCTCCTGCGAGGACCTACCCTTGATCAGGAACTCGCCGTACGTCAGGTGACCGGGTGAGAGAGTCGAATCGATGCAAACCTCGTACTCGTCATCGTGCATGCCGTCGAGCTGGTCCTGGCTGAGGCAGAATCCCCAGGTCGGCGCATAATAGGACGTTCGATACGGGATCGATCCGCGCGACAGGGGATCGGTATGCAAATGCGTCTTGAGTTCGGCGAGACCGACCGTTCGCCTGATCGGCAGGCTGTAACTCACGACGTGCAAGTTCGAGCGATTGAAATCAACGATGCGAGTTCCGCTCCTGTCCTTGATGTAGGCGTCCCTGATGTTCCACTCCAGCGGAACGGTCCAGTCGAACACCTCCAGCCCGGAGGGAACCTCGACGACGGTCAGGGGCACGAAGCGCGACAGGGCCCTGAGGGTCTCGCGCACGCCCCTGCCGGTGATGCTTCGGCAGATCGGGTAGAGTTCGGCGACGAGGTCGAACATCGCCGAACCGCCCTCCGACGCCATCAGGCGCGGCGCCGCGTCATCGAATGGCCTTTCGGCTCTCAGGCTTTGATTGACCATGCGATCCACTTTGCTGCCGGAGGCACGTCCATGCGGGCGAAGGCGGGCTCAGGGCACGACCTGCGGATCCGGGATCGGGATGATGAACTGGCAGCCCCACTCGCGCGTGAACGACAGCTGCTCGATGATCTCGTCCTTCAGGTTCCACGGAAGGATCAGGATGTAGTCCGGCTTCGTGACGCTGATCCGCTCGGGCTCGTAGATCGGGATGTGGGTGCCCGGCAGGAAGCGTCCCTGCTTGTAGGGGTTGCGGTCGACCGTGTACTCGACGAGCGTGGCGTCGACGTCGCAGAAATTGAGGAGCGTGTTGCCCTTGGCGGGGGCCCCGTAACCCACCACGCGCTTGCCCGCCCGATTCACCTCGACGAGGAAGTCCCGGAGCCGGCGTTTGATCTGCGTCGCCTGCTCGGCGAAGGTCAGGTAGGTGCGGATGTCCGACAAGCCGGCCTTGATCTCACGGTCGCGCAGCTCGCCGAGGCGCGCGGAGATCGGCTGCTGTCCGGTCTTGGCGTTCTGCGCGAAGATCCGCAGTGAGCCGCCGTGCGTCGGCACCTCCTCGACGTCGAACACCGTCAGCCCGTGCGCTGCGAAGACCTTCTCGACCGCGATCAATGAGAAGTACGAGAAGTGCTCGTGATAGATGGTGTCGATCTGGCGCTCATCGTAGAGACGGAGGAGGTGCGGGAACTCCATCGTCAGCACGCCTTGCGGCTTCAGGAGCGTCCTGAGCCCGCTCACGAAGTCGTTCAGATCCGGGACGTGGGCGAGCACGTTGTTGCCGATCAGCAGATCCGCCTCGAGCCCCTCGCGGCGCAGCGCCCGCGCGGTGCGCTGACCGAAGAACTCCACCCGCGTCGGGATGCCCCGCGAGCGCGCCACCGCGGCGACGTTCTGGGCGGGCTCGATGCCGAGCACCGGGGTGCCCTTCTCGACGAAGTACTGCAGGAGGTAGCCGTCGTTGCTGGCGATCTCGACGACGTGGGAGGTCTGGTCGATGCCGAACCGCGCCGTCATCGCCTCGACGTAGTCCCGCGCGTGGCGCAGCCACGACTCGCTGTAGGACGAGAAATACGCGTAATCGCTGAATATATTTTCCGGAGCTTCCCACTCCTCCAACTGAACCAGGAAGCACTCGTCGCAGACAAACACCTTCAGAGGGAAAAACGGCTCGTTCTTGGAGAGATCTTTCTCCGTAAGATAGCTGTTGGCCAGAGGCGAGAGACCGAGGTCAACGAATACATTGCTGAGTTTGGTCTGACAGAATCGGCAGTGCGCTGTCCGGTTCGAAGGCGTGTGCGATTCGTGCTTGCCGGTGTCCAAATCGACGCTCTCGAGATCAAGCATCCAACCTCTCCTGTTCAGACATAGTGTCTGCTGAAAATGACATACTTGTTTGGGCCTCAGCTTGAGTTGACGGCCGTCAAGTCGGCGGTCCGGTTTCCGCAGGAGGTTCGGCCGCCGCCCTCGTTCTTCTGAGGGAACCGGCCCGCTCCGGCCCGGGCGCGCGCGCTCACCGCCGCGCGCGGCGCGGCACCGCGGCCGCGAGGCCCCTCCCCGTCCGACCGGGCGCGGCCGGCGTCGGGACGATTCCGCCGCCCGGCGCGTGGTCGGACGACGTGGATCCCGGTTCGTCGAAGACAACGCGGCACCGTCACCGGCCGAGAGCAGCGTCCGACTGCGACGCGATCGGGCGCGGCTCCGGGCCGCGCAGCGCCATGCGCGACCGCACCGCGTCCTCGACCTCGGCGAGCGCCGGCCACTCGGCGTCGCGCCTGGATATCACCTCGACCGGGATCGGCCAGGGAATCGCGAGCCGCGGATCGTCGTGGACGAGGCCGCCCTCCCCGTCGGGCGCGTGAGGTGCGGAGATCATGTACATCACTTCGCTATCGTCCTCCAAAGTGATGAAGCCGTGCGCGCACCGCTCCGGAATGTAGAGGCAGCGCCCGTTCTCGGCCGACAGTTCGGCACAGAGATGGCCCAGGTAGGTCCGCGATTCCGGGCGGAGATCGACGACCACGTCGAAGATCCTCCCGCGAACGCAGCGCACGTATTTGGTCTCGCTGTAGGGCGGGTACTTGAAATGCATGCCGCGAAGGGTGCCGCGCTTGATGTTGTAGCTCAAGCTTATTTGCGGAATGTGATGGATCAGGCCTCGCTCAGCGAGTTCCTGGGTGCAGAAGATGCGGGCGAAGTGACCTCGCTCGTCGCGCCTCGGATCGATGTCGACGATGTACACTCCCGAAAGGTCAGTCTCGGACACGATCATGGGCGGCGAATCCTCGATTGAACCGTGGACGTCGGGCGCCGGCCGCGCGTGCGCGCAGGATCGCGTCGCGCCCCCGTCGCCGGCGAACTCTCGAACCGCGCGCAGGTCCGCGCGCAGCCGCGGCACCGCCGCCGCGGCACTAGCTCAGCAACCGGCGCAGGACGTTCACCAATGCCCATAGCCAGAGCAGCGTCCAGCCGACGACCGAGCTGGCGGCGAAGGCCAGGATGATGACCACCAGCTTCGACCATAGCAGATCATGTCCGATCGGTTGTTCAGGCACGGCAGCCTCCCTTGTGCGCGCCGCGCCGCGAAGTTTGGCGCGGCGTTGCGGACGCGGATGAGCACGCGGCACCGACGCGGTCGGCCTCGGGGTCGCCTCAGGACGGGATCCGGCCCCGTCGCGCGCGGATCCGCTTCCTTTCCGGCGCGCTCTCCGCGCGGGAGCGCACGGAAATGCCGGCCGGCTTCTCCAGCGCGCATCAAAGCCGCGGCCGGACCGACGACCCATTCGGCAAGGAGTTGCTCAGTAGGCGCTCTCAGACTTGAGAACCCGCAGGACCGTCAGCAGGATGATGCGGATATCCAGCCAGATCGACCAAGATTCGATGTACCAGAGATCGCTGTCGACCCGCTGCTTCATCATCCTGAGCTCGGGCGTCTCGCCCCGCAGGCCGTTGACCTGCGCCCAGCCGGTGATGCCGGGCTTCATCTTGTGCCGCGCCGCGTAGCTCGCGATGAGGCGGTTGTACTCGTTGTCGTGCGCGAGGGCGTGCGGGCGCGGCCCGACGATGGACATCTCGCCGCGCAGGACGTTGAGGAGCTGCGGCAGCTCGTCGATGCTCGACTTGCGCAGCCATCGTCCCAGCGCCGTGACGCGCCGGTCGCCCCTGGTGGCCTGGACGATCACCGCGCCGTTGTCGCAGGTGGTCATCGTTCTGAACTTGAAGATCGTGAACGGCCGGCCGTTGAACCCGGTGCGGGTCTGCCTGAACAGGACCGGGCCCTTCGACTCGAGCCGGATCGCGAGCGCCACGATCGCCATCAGCGGCGCCAGGAAGAACAGGCCGGCCGCCGCCAGGACGCGATCCATGAGGTTCTTCGCGCATTGCTCGGTGACGCTCAGGGGCGCCCGCTGAAGCTCGATCACCCTGATCGGCCCGAAATTGAACGCGGGGTGGGAGAGCACTTGATTGGCCCGCATATCCGGCGCGAGCTTGACCGAGACCGGAAGAACCTGCAGCTGACCCTGGACTTCGAAGATCAATTCGGATCTGTTCCAGGGTATCACCAACAGGATTTCCTCGACATCGTGCGCCCGCACGAAATCTACGACGTCCTTGAGGACATCTCGCGCCCGATCGAGCCCGGCATCCGGATCCTGGGCGTCGAGAAGAACGAAATGCTTGGGCGTCGTGTACTCGTACTTGTTGATCTGCTGGAGATAGGGATGGCTCGCGGCCTCCAGCGAGTAATCCGATATGATGACCCGGTACGAACTCAGGGCCCGCTGCTCGGTGACGTGGCGGCAGAGTTTGACCGCCGACAGCTTCGACGCGACGACCCCGACTCCGCCGAAGGCGAACACCGCCAGCAACTCGCCGTAGGTGAGCCACGTCCCCACCCTGAGAAAATACACGAGCAAGGACAGGAACAGGAAGCTGGCGACCCAGGTCGCCAACGATTGCTGGATCTGCCACCTCAGCTTCAGCAGGTTCGGGGCCGCGTACAAGTTCGAGGTCTGCCCGAAGATCGAGTAGGTGACCGCCAGGGCAGCGCTCGACGGCGCGCAGTGGCTCCAATTCGACGCGACTGACAAGTCGCGCCCGTTCAGTGCCGACAAGCAGATGGTGCCCAGAGTCACGATGAAGACGATGTCGACGAGGGCGATGATCGGCGAGAGAACCCCGAGCGAGCCGGGAACGCTCACGGGCTCTGCGTCTTCTCCTTGCTTGTAGCGCGGCAACTCGTCGGCGAGGATCAAACGTCGCGTGATGTTCATCGTCCCAACCCAATATCCTCAAGGCCTGCAGGCGATCACCCATCAATCCCCGGCGATGTGATGGAGGCCCGGCAGGTCGAGGAACCGGATCGTCTTGCGGTTCGGCATGTCGATCAGGTTGCGCGCTTTCAGCTCCGCCAAGGTGCGGCAGACGGTTTCGAGGGACGTGCCGACGTGGTCGGCGATGTCGGCCCGCGAGATCAGCAGCCGCTGCGCGGACGGCAGCTTGGGATCCCTGGGCAGGTGCTTGCGTATCGTCAGGAGGAAGGAGGTGATGCGGGCCATGCCGCTCTTCTGGCTGATCTGCGAGACCAGCGACAATGTCTCGGCGAGAACCTGGTGGACGCCGCACCGCTCGCCGCTCTGACAGATGTTCGAGACCGCGGAGAGACGGACGCGGCAGTTGGTGACGGCCTCCGCGGTGAAGTGCTGGCAATCGGCCTGCGACGGCATCACCACGTCGCCGGACCAGAAGAAGGCCAGGATCTGCCGGTTCCCGTTGTCGAACAGCCGAACGGCGCGCACGACACCCTCGACGATCTCGATCTTGTGGGCCTGCGTATCGCCCTCCCAGAACAACGCGCGGCCGCGCGGGATCAGTGATCCCCTCGAGTGCGGTTGGATCAGTGCGGAAGTTCTGGGAATGTCGGTGTGATGCAGCGGGATGGATTTTGACCAAGCCGACTCGGTCGTCGCGAGAGCGCTCATTCCTCAGCCTCGTCATCTCAGGATTGAGTCAAGGCTTGCACGCGGAGGTTGGGAAAAAAACCCGTGCTGATGCTCTAGCCGCACACTGCGAAACGTGTAGCCGCGATGGCATAGGCCAAGTGGCTTAAAATCTATGCGGAAGGCCTCTGCGCGCCGGACCGGGATCCGATCCGCGGCGCCGTCCCCCCGGACCGGACGGAGCGGGGACGCGGTCGGCCGGGCGCGGGCCCCGGGCCCGTCCCGGGGCGAGGGCGCGACTCGCCGGACCATGGTCGCGTTGACCAGTTAACATCCCGTTAACGGTCGACTCGCGCGGCGATCGGCGCCGCGCCGGGCCCGCGTCCCGGCGCCGGATCGCCGGATCGCCGGCCGGGCGAGGCTCACCCCCGCAGCAGGGCCGCGGCGAATTCGCGGTCGGCATGCTCGACCTGTTCGGCGAGCAGGCGGAGGTAATTCGCCGTGGCCGCCGAGCCGTGCCGGTCGACGTAGCTCCTGAATGCCACCTCGCCCATGGTCTCGAGCGCCACGATCTCGTCGCAGCCTTTGCTCACGAGGTGCTGAAGCGCGAATTCCCACGCGTGGTGGGCGCGCTCACGCTGCTCTCCGACGTCCATCCCTGACCTACTCGACCGAACTCATCGCGTGCGCGCACTCTCTCCGCACTCGATGGCGAGAAAATGGAGGCAGGACCGTCGCGATGCATCGGCCGCGATTGCTCCGTCGTCGTGCTCGGCTGGGAGCCTGTTTGAGCGCCGTCGGCCGGGCGCGCCGATCTGCTTTCCGAGATCGCCGTGGCTTCCGCCCGGCAGGGTGAAGGGAAAGCAGATGGGCACGGACCGTCAGCGGAGGCGTCACGGGGCGCGCCCGAAGGGTGTCGCGTCGCTTGACGATGGTTAGGTGCCATATGAAACGGTTGGAGCGGAAGCACCTCGCGTTGCTCAAGGAGGCGGAGCGGCGGTCCATTGCCGGGACGGACAACATGCGCTCCTGTTTCGAACTGCTGGCGCTGGCCGATGCGATCGACAGGGATTGCGCCAGCCGCCTCGCACCTTTTCGCCTGTCCGAAGGTAAGTTCGTCCTGCTGTTTCTTCTCCGCAGCCAACCCGACGGACTGTCGCCGCACGAGTTGGCGGCGAGAGCCGGCGTAACGCGGGCAACGATCACCGGTCTTCTCGATGGTCTTGAGCGTGACGGTTTCGTCGCGCGGCGCTCCGGTCTCGACGACCGCCGCAAGATCGCGGTCGTGCTGACGGGGGCCGGACGGGAGATCACCCACGAGCTCTTCGATCAACACAGCGCGTGGATAGCCTCACTGTTCGCCGGGTTCACGGCCGCCGACCGCGAGGCGCTCACCATGCTCCTCCAGCGTATCTGGAAAAACGTCGATGCCGCCACCGAGCCGCGAGACAGCTAGGAGGTGTGGAGGTGCGCAAGGCCAAGCCCGCAGGGCGAAAGGTCACGGACATTCCTGCCGATCGACTGGCGCAACTCAATACGGGTGCGGCAGCGAGGACGCTCACCGAATGCCTCGCGGTCGACTTCGCAGCTCTCATGGGGCACGTGCTGCCCACGATCGGCAGCGACGCCCTCACCGGAATGAGGCAGGCAGCGGCAACCGGCATTTCAAGACGAATGCCGCTCGCTGCCCGCTTGATCGCGGACCATCTCGGTCCTTCAGGTCTCGATGACCTCGGCACGCACGCGTCCGACACGGTGCGCGGCTGGTGCTGTTTCATGATCGGCCTGCCCGGGGCAACCGACCTCGCAGACCGCCTCGACGCGATCCGGCCCTTTGCCGACGATCCGCATTTCGGCGTTCGCGAATGGGCCTGGATGGCGCTTCGCCCGCATATCGCGGCCGAATTGGAGCGGGCCGTTGCCCTCCTGGCGGACTGGACGGGGGCTCCATCCCCCAATCTTCGCCGGTTCGCGTCGGAAGCGACGCGGCCGCGCGGTGTCTGGTGCAGCCATATCGGGGCGCTGCGCCACCGCCCCGAATTGGGGCTCGCCATTCTCGAGCCGCTCAGGGCCGATCGATCCAGCTACGTGCGCGACTCGGTCGGCAATTGGCTCAACGATGCCAGCAAGGACCGTCCGGATTGGGTGCGGGAGTTATGTGCCCGCTGGACTGCCGAGAACCCGACCCCGGACACCCTGAATCTTTGCCGGCGCGCGCTCCGCTCGCTGCATCCCGACCAGTGATCCTCTCGGAGGAGGCAGAACGTGTCTCATTATCTCATCGAACTCTACACAGCCAAGCCGGCGTGGCTCGCCCTTTCTCAGGACGAACGAGAACACTTCCTCTCCGCCATCGATTCCGCCATGCCGCTGTTGTCCAAAGCTGGCGTCGAGCCGATGACCTTCGGCAGGGTCGATCCCTCCCAACGGCATCCCGCTTCCCACAGCTTCTACGCCGTGTGGCGCTGCCGGGACGAGGCCGCGCTCGAAGCGCTCGTGTCCGGCATCGCCCAATCGGGTTGGCACGACCATTTCGATACGATCAATGCCTGCGGTGAAGGAGTCGGTCTCATCGACCATCTCTCGCAACTCGGCGACCTCGCATAGGCCAGATCCTCCGACGCAACGGCGATCGCTTCGCGGCGCGTCACCAAATCCATCACCGGCGCTTCTCATAGCAACGATCAATCGTCATGATTGCTGGTTCCGTTCCGGATTCTCATCAAGCGATTTGCTCGTGTCGAAACCTTGAGAGGGGCGACGGTCCGATGCCCCGGCATTCCGGGAGGTTGGCATCGGAGCCTGCATGACTATGGCCGACTGCATTGATGTCGCTGGTCGGCCTGAATGAGCCTGCCGGATCGCATCGCTGCTCCGGCAGCATCGCCCGCGACCGCGGCGTGAACCCAGACATGCACTTCCACTTCATGCAGCCGATGCTCGCGCCGGCTTCATGCCCGAGATGTAAAGCGTCTGACGTTTTTTGAAACACATTTTCAAAGTTGAAGACAAGCCTGCTTGCTAGGGTGCCCTGGAACCGACCGTCCTTGCCGAAGGGCTTCGTCGTGCAGGTGAAACGCACCGTCCGCGTGATCAATGTCTTATACGACATTCAGGACGCCCTTGGCGACGAAGTCATGAACTTCCGCCCGATCATGGGACGTGTCCGGGAGGTACGTGACAGCGGCCACCACGCGATCATCGCGCTGCATCTGGCTCACTCCGCCAATACGGATTCCCGTCATGTCGGCACGGCTGCCTCTTGCGCGATCGCGGCCGTCGCACAGACGGTTGCCCTCGCCGAGCTGCACAGAGGCCTCGAACTGTCAAACTTCCTCGCGGCGCAAATCATCGTCGATCCTAGCGGGCATCAGCAATTATCGTTGGTCAACTTGACCAAGACCATCGCCAATCTCCTGAGATGCGGCGCCGTACCGATCGTATCCAGAAAGGTCGATGTCCTCCCATGCGCTGCCTCTCAGCGAGGTTATGAGAAGGCCTTCCTATTTGAATCAGCGTTTTTCGAAGAACTCACGCAGTCTGTCGGATGGAGAATGGCCCGTGCTTAAATTTCTGACCGACGGGATATCGTTACGCCCCGACACCAACCGGCCACCACTGCAAAGTGAGCTCGGGCGCAAACTCACGGGCGGCGAACTCCCCGACTCGATTTCGCAGTTGCGTGTCAAAGCGGATCCGACGGCGGCCGCGAAGGCCAGAATCTTGCTGCTGATCCCGCACTACACGCGGATCAGGCGCCCCCTCGACGTCGTCGCGGACAATCTGGTCAAGAAGGGGGGGCCGCATCTGAGCAGAGACCTCAAGCTGGTGCGGGATCTGCAAGCCGAGGGCATCACCTACATAGAAGAGATGAAACGGGCAGGCGTCCCCATGGGCCTGCTGCGCGTGGGCACACAGGCAAAAGCACAGGGATATGCCGTCAAGATCGTTGATGGAGCATATCAAGGATGGAATAACGAGCGCCACGCGTTTACATCTTCGGAAGGCAGCGAAATCTGGAGCTACGGAATCAATAATGATGCGATGAGCAGGACTATAAAGGAGTTCGAGCCGCACATCGTCGGAATATCTTGCGACTACAGCCACCAGTGGGGCAACAATCGTGCCCTCGCTGACCTGGTCAAGGGTATCGACGAAGACATCATCGTGATCATGGGTGGAACGCATGTGTCTGGCTTGCCGGAAGACGCGTTGCGCGATTGCCCGGCAGACTACGTCGTCACTCAGCAAGGTGATGTGACATTTGTCGAACTGCTCGAGGCGCTCCGCAAGAACTCCGCGATCGAGGACGTCGCAGGGATCGTGTTCCGCCGCGGCGGAGCAATCGTCCAGACGCGCCCTCGCGGATTTCTGCCGACCATGGATCTGTTTTCACAGCCGGATTATTCGTTGGTCGATTTCAGCCTCTATGACAGCCCCTTCCACTCAGGCGGCAAGCGCCAGGTCGATCATGGCCACCTCACCTACGGCTTTACGACGATCGGGTGCGACGTGCGCTGCACGTTCTGCACGATCCCGCGAGTCCAGGGAGGGTGGCTCAAGATGAACGAGGTGTCCTTCGACAAGTACCTCGCCAAATTGGTCGAGATTGGCATTACTGAGTTCATCGTCGAAGACGACCATTTGTTCCACGATCCCGAATGGGCGTTGAAGGTCTGCGACCTTCTGGAGAAATATAAATTGCCTTGGTTTGAGGAGGGCGGCGTCGCGTTATTTTCGTTGATTGCGCTGCTGCCGGAAGTGAGTGAGGACTTCATCCTCGCGAAGACCGGTCGCGAGAAACTCTTCGAGCCTCTCTTGAGAGCGAAGAGGTCGGGTCTCACCCTCGACCGCATGGTGAAACGAATGCGTGAGAGCGGATGCTACAGCCTCTACCTTGCCGTTGAAAGCAGCAACCTCGAGGCGCTTGGAACCGCCAACAAGCCGCCGATCAACACATTCGAATACTATACACAGCGCGTCCTCAATATCTTGTACGACAATGCGATCCACGCCACGGGCGGCTTGATGTTCGGATTCGTGAATCCTACCGCCGGTCGCAAGCTCTACGTGGAGACACGGGAAGACATCGAAAGGACGTTCGAATATGGCCGGTTCCTGATGGCGGCGGGTGCGTCCTACATGAACCCTTTCATCTTCACGCCACTTCCCGGCGCGCCGCATTTTCCGACATTGCGGCCCTACGCGACCACGAATACGGATGAAGGCTACTCGCACGAGTTCGCGACGATGAACGATGCACCGAACGGCGAGTGGACCAAGGATGAATTGAACCTGCTTCGCGTGCGCTCGCTCGTCGAAGTCAACGGCATGGAAAGCTACAGGACCATCCTGCAGACAGGCACATGGCCCATTTCACACAGCGATCCTATCTCGCGGCGCATCAACAGGGCGGCTTGACTGCGGTGCGCAAGATGAAATCGCTGACACACCGCACACGCGCAACAATCGTCGGCTCTTTGGCGGTTGTTCTGTGGTCATCTTTGGCTGCATTGACCATTGGGGCGACGCCAACCCCTCCACTTTTGCTCAATAGCGTGTGCTTCACCATTGGCGGCTTGATCGGATTTGGCTGGACTCTTTGGCGAGGTCATCTCTCAGCTCTCGGTCTGATCAAATGGCCTGTTTATGTTTTCGGCGCGCTGGGTCTGTTCGGGTACCACGTTCTCTACTTCTACGCTTTGCGGCTGGCCCCGGCCGCGGAAGCGAGCCTGATCGCCTATCTCTGGCCGCTCCTCATCGTTCTTTTTTCCAGCCTGCTGCCGAACGAGCGTTTCCGGATCGGCCATGTGGTGGGCGCCCTCCTCAGCTTTTGCGGCGCGGCCCTCATCATCGCCAACCAATCGCTCGATTTCTCGGACACCTACCTCACCGGCTTCGCACTGGCCGCTGCCTGCGCCCTCACGTGGTCGAGCTACTCCGTCGTGTCGCGGCGGTTTGGTGATATACCGACCGAAAGTGTTTTTGTTTTCTGCCTCGTCACCGCTGCTGCGTCTTGGCTTCTCCATGTTTTCGTAGAAGCAACCGTCTTTCCAACCACGTATCTCGGCTGGGCAGCGATCTTCATGCTCGGGGTCGGCCCGGTCGGTACCGCGTTCTACTTTTGGGACGTCGGAGTGAAGCACGGAGACATCCAATTGCTTGGAACCGTTTCGTATGCGGCACCGCTGCTTTCAACATTCATCCTTATCTGTTTGGGCAAGGCCGCGTTGTCCGTCACGCTCGTCCTCGCGGCGCTCCTGATCACCTCCGGCGCCGTAGTCGCCGCGCGTGTCAGCATGCTGAGACGCAAGCCGCCGGGCCGCTCTGAAATCTGATGGCGTGGCACCGTGTCGTCGGCGAAACGCATTCGTGAACGACGACGGGCTTTTGAAGCCGACCTCCAATGCGACCGAGGAAACGGGCCGATCCGATGAAATGAGAAGGTGCTCCGCATGACTAAGCCTTTCCTCCATTTGCAGCCGCTTCGGTGAATCACCGAAGGACCGTCTGATCGCACGGCGGAAAGTCGCCTCTGACATCCCGTTCTTCCTCGCAGCCGCCTGCACGGTCTCCGATATGCCGAAATTCCAGTGTTTTCCGCCTTCCAGCATCGGAAAATCTCGCGGCGAACTCTGCTTTATTAGCTCAATGATGGCCGTGAAGAGGGACGCACACTTGAACAGCTCACCGGGAGCCCGAAAAGACTCCTCCGCGAGGAACTTCATCAATCTTTGATGCGATGGCGTGATTTCGCCTATGACAAATCCACCGCTCTTTTTGTCGGCACAAACTGCCGCATCGGCCTGAATATTGATGACCAGAAAGATGCCATTTCTCGTGCTCTGAAATTTGTGCTCGGTTCCAGGGCCCAGGATGATCGCTTTCGAGGGAGTCAATCGATTGCTTTCTCCTCCGGCGCTCATCTCCATCTCACCGGACACAGGCAGAACAGCCTGAATGTAGCCATGGACATGCGTCTGACTCTGCCGTCCGTAGCTGCGGAAATTGCCTACAATGTCCCGTGTCAGCATGGGAATTCTCCGCGTTTTATCGGGCAGATCGGCTCGATCGCTTTTGCTCTGATGAGGTGCCTTGGAGACGTCATTTCGAGCGCGGATCGTGGATGGGCTTCGATGCAATTCTCGATCCGTCCAGCGCTGAGCCGCGGCGCGGTTCCGGCGTCCGGACGCCGCGACATCGGATGGAGCGGCGCTTGAGAGTTCTGAGGAAGGCCTCGTACGGGCCGCTCCGGCTGGCAACCGGCGCGAAGCAGGGCGTCAGGTCAGGCGCCTGAGCGAACAGCCCCGTGCCCCTTGCGGTCAAGGCAGCGCCATTGTCGGAGAGGTGCTCGGCGGCTCGGCGAGTGCGGGTCGCGGCGAACCGCTTCCCGGCGGCTTCCCGCATCCACCCGGCGACCTCACGGTCGAAGACGTCCGTCACGGGGGCGAGGCGGATGATGTCGCCATCCCGGCGGGCAAACTCCCGCCCATCGGAGCACCAGCGCCGGGTCGAGCGCATCGCCATCCTCGCCATCGCGAATGCGGCTCTCGCGGACCGGCGCATGCTCCCCCCGCTCCATGGCAGTGTTGCCGGTGATGCGGTGAGCCCTTTCGGCGGTGACGACGGGCCGATCGCCGACCCGTCGTTCGCGCTCGAGGAGGGCTGCGATCCGGCGACAGCCATCGGTCGGCCGCTGAGTCACAGGCCTGCGAAGGGCGGGCGGACGCCCTGAACTCGGCCTTGCGGCAGGGTCCGCGCGGCTTCGATCTGCCCTCGCGCCTCTCGGCGAGATGGGGGGCGCCCGGCGCGTCCGCGACTTTCCTCATCGGGCAGGACGAGCCGCGGATCTGGTTCGCGATGCGGCCGATTTTCAGGTCGCGCGCCTTGCGACCGGTCAGGAGGGTTCGCGGCCGCCCCTGGCGGCCCACAGCCGAGCACGACGCGTCGGTCAGGTCGGGCTCATGCCCATCCCCCCTCGCGGTCGGCGCATCTCGATCTTGCATGGTCGGCGAGGCCCGGCTTCGCCCGGTCCGTATCCAAAGCCCGCCCTGGTCTCCATGCACCGGTTCGCAACGGCGGCAGGGCGGCTCGGCATGTCGGCCTTCGGACGGACGCGAACGTGCCACCGCCGCGGTCCAGGTACCGCCGGGGACACGCATGGCGTCGCAGGCAATATGGAGACAAGGCACAGCCGCGCCGGCATTGTCTCCGCATTGACCCAGCTTACGAAAGCCGTCGATCACTGTAGGAAGTATATTTTGGAGCGGGCGAAGGGATTCGAACCCTCGACCCCAACCTTGGCAAGGTTGTGCTCTACCCCTGAGCTACACCCGCTCTCTTCGGCGTTGGCGCTGCGCCGCTGCCGATGGCCGGGATAAACACCATTCCGGCCGGCGGCGCAAGGGGTGCTGCGCCGCTTTTTTCGCGCCGGCTACCAGAGCGGCGCGGGGGGGCGGCCGTGGGCGATCTCGTCGAGGCGCGCCCGGGTCGCCGGGCTCGTCCCGGCCGGGAGCGCCCCGAGGGGGAAGAACCCCGCCTCGGCGATCTCGCGGTCGGGTCGCTTGGGCCCGCGCACCGCGAAGACCGGCGCGACGTAGAGGACGACGTGGTCGCGGCGCGAGACCCGGCTGTTGAAGAAGACCCCGTGCAACCGGGCGGCGCCGGGGTCGATCTCGATTTCGGCCTCCTCGCGGAACTCCCGCGCCAGGGCGTCGAGCGCGGTCTCGCCGGGCTCGACGCCGCCGCCGGGCAGGTGCCAGCCGTCCAGGTAGGTGTGCCGGATCAGGCAGACCCGACCCTCCCGGTCGATGGCGGCGCCGCGCACGCCGAGGGTCATGCCCCGCGAGACGCGCCAGACCAGGTGGGCGCCCCGCGCGAGCAGGCGCTGCGTGCGCGTCGCCATCCGACTCAGACCACCTTGAGGCGGATGGCGCCGACGCCCGCGATGCGGGCCTCCATGGTCTGGCCGCGCAGGACCGGACCGACCCCCTCCGGCGTGCCGGCGAAGATCACGTCGCCGGGCTCCAGGGCGAAGTAGGCGGACAGGTAGGCGATCTGCTCGGGCACCGACCAGATCATGTCGGAGAGGTCGCCCGACTGGCGCAGCGCGCCGTCGACGGTGAGCGTGATCGCGCCGCGCGCCGGATGCCCGATCGCGGAGGCCGGGCGCAGCAGACCGACCGGCCCCGAAGCGTCGGCGGCCTTGCCGAGCTCCCAGGGCCGGCGCAGGCTCTTGGCCTCGTCCTGGAGGTCCCGGCGCGTCATGTCGAGGCCGACCGCGTAGCCGTAGACGTGGTCGAGGGCCGATTCGACCGGGATGTCGCGCCCGCCGCGGCCGAGGGCCACCACGAGCTCCACCTCGAAATGGTAGTTGGCAGTCTTGGGCGGGTAGGGATGCTCGACGGTCTCGCCGTCCGGGACGACCTGCAGCGCGTCGGCCGGTTTCATGAAGAAGAAGGGCGGCTCGCGGGTCGGGTCGGCGCCCATCTCGCGGGCATGGGCGGCGTAGTTGCGGCCGACGCAGTAGACGCGCCGCACCGGGAAGAGGTCGTCCGTCCCCTCGATGGGAAGGGCCGTGCGCGGGGGATTGGGGATGACGGAGAGCATGAGCCTCGATCTCGGAGAAGCCGGGCCAACGACTTGGCAAGCCCGGGCCACTTGGCAAGCCCGGGCCACTTGGGAGGCCCGGGCCACTTGGGAGGCCCGGGCCGACACGCTATCTAGAGGCCGCCCCCGCGGGACGCCATCCTGGCGCCTCACCCTCTGACCGCGATGCCCCACTCCCCCCACGCCGACCTCCTCGACGCCCTGCGCGGACGCCTCGGCGCCGCCCAGGTGATCACGGACGCCGATGCGATCGCCCCGCACCTCGCGGAAACCCGCGGCCTCTATCGGGGCGCGGCGCTCGCCGTGGTGCGACCGGCCGACACCGAGGCGGTCGCCTTCGCGGTGCGGGCCTGCGCCGCCGCCCGGGTGCCAGTGGTGGCGCAGGGGGGCAATACCGGCCTCGTGGGCGGCGGCGTGCCGGAGGGCGGGATCGTGATCTCGCTCGCCCGCCTCGACCGCATCCGGGAGATCGACCGGGAGAACGCCACGCTCACGGCCGAGGCGGGCTGCATCCTCGCCCAGGTCCAGGCGGCGGCCGAGGCGGAGGGCCTGCTGTTCCCGCTCTCCCTCGCCTCGGAGGGCTCCTGCCGGATCGGCGGCAACCTCTCCACTAATGCGGGCGGCACGGCGGTGCTCGCCTACGGCAACGCACGCGACCTCGTGCTCGGGCTCGAAGTCGTGCTGGCGGACGGGCGCGTCTGGAACGGGCTCACGGCCCTGCGCAAGGACAATGCCGGCTACGACCTCAAGCACCTCTTCGTCGGCTCGGAGGGCACGCTCGGCATCATCACGGCCGCGGTGCTGAAACTCTCGCCGCGGCCGGCCTCCACGGCGACGGCCTTCGTGGGGCTGGCCTCGGCCCGCGCGGCGCTGGCCCTGCTCACGCAGCTGCGCCAACGGGCGGGCGGGCGCCTCACCGCCTTCGAGTACGTCCCGCGCTTCGGCCTGGAGATCGTGCTGCGGCACGCCCCCGGCGCGGTGCGGCCGCTCGGCGGCGACCACGAGGCCTACGCGCTCGTCGAGCTCTCCTCCGCGGCGCCCGACGCGGACGCGGCGCTGGAGGCGCTGCTCGCCGCGGCGCTGGAGGAGGGACTCGCCGAGGACGCGGCCCTGGCCCGCAGCACGGCGCAGGGCCGGGCCCTGTGGCACCTGCGCGAGAGCCTGTCCGAGGTCCAGCGGCGGGAGGGGGCCTCGATCAAGCACGACGTCTCGGTGCCGGTCTCGCGCGTCCCGGACTTCCTCGAACGGGCGAGCGCGGCCTGCGAGGCGGAACTGCCCGGCGTGCGGGTCTGCGCCTTCGGCCATCTCGGCGACGGCAACATCCACTTCAACCTGACGCAGCCGGTCGGCATGGCGGCGCCGGACTTCCTGGCCCTGTGGCCCCGCTTCAACCGGATCGTGCACGATCTCGTGCATGCCATGCGCGGTTCGATCGCGGCGGAGCACGGAGTCGGCCGGCTCAAGCGCGACGAACTCCTGCGCTACAAGGACCCGGTCGCCCTCGACCTGATGCGGCGCCTGAAGGCCGCCCTCGACCCGGACGGCATCCTCAATCCCGGCAAGGTCGTGCCCGTTCCGGAGGCAGCCCCGGAGCCCTGAGCGGCCGCGCTCCTCTCCCGGCCGATCCGCCGCACTGCCCGTTCCTCAGGCAGATCCGCCGCGGCCGAGCGTTGCGCGCCGCGCCTCGCGGCGGGCTCCCGCTGCACCCCGAAAGATTTTCCGCGCCCAACATTCAGATTTTCTGAGATGCGGTGAAGTGTAGCGGGCGCGGGCGGCGCCGGCTGCCTCGCGGCGGCACCCGCCGATCATCCGCCGCCCCCGGATCCCAGGGGCAGGCAGACCGCCGAGGCGAGATTCACCGCGAAGGACCGACGTCGCGGGCCCGAGACTGCCTCCGCGGCGCCTCATCCCGGCCCATCGGCCGATTGCCCGGGCCCGCCCCCTCCGCGCCGGCGCCGCGCTGGCCGCCCGCGCGCGGCCGCCGTTGCTGCGGTGCAGCATAAGGTCGCAAAGGAATTCCGTTAGCCGGGAATGGCACATTCCTCGCCTCACCACCGTTCAGTACGGCGGGCTTTCGTCCGGCCCGGGAGCCGCCGGTTGCGTGACCGCGGATTGGCCGGTGGAGGTGGTATGGCCGATTTTCTGACGGTGGCGCTGATCTGCGCCAAGACGCTCGCAGGACCGGATTGCTCGCGCGACACGGCACTCGACGTGGTGATCGCGCCCGCGCCCTCGCCCGTCGCCTGCATGATGCAGGGCGAGACGCTGGCCGCGCGCAGCAACCTCGTCGACCGCGACACCAACTATCTGAAGGTGTCCTGCGAGCGGCGCCGGACGGCCTCACTGGCGCCGACCGACTCCGTGGCGTCGCGGGCACCCTAGGATCCGGATCGGGCCGGACTCCAAGTCATCCGCCACTCATCCGACGCGGGCGTCTCCGCGGATCAGGGCAGCGCCCCGATCAGCGTCTTCGCCTGAGTCATCGTGTCCTCACAGGCATCGGCCTGGCCGGCCTTGTCCTGCTCGCGCGCCTTCGCGATCAGGGCACGGGCCTGCGCGATCTTCTGCGGATCGGGCTTGACGCCGGGATCGCTCGGCTGACCGCCGGGCGGCGTCGGAAGTGCACGGGGCGAACCGGTCTGCGTGCCGGTGCTTCCCGTGACGGAGGCCGCGCCCGCGCTGTCGAGTCGCCGCTCGATGGTGGCGATCTGCTCGGCACAGGACGTCGCGAAGGCCGGCGCGGTGCCGGACAGCGCGACGAGGACGCTCGTCACGGCGATGGTCATGCGCATGGGTGGGGTCTCCTGTCAAGGCGATTGCCGGTCGGCCTTTTCGGCAGATTCGGCGCGAGGACTTCACCAACCCCCGAGCGGGGCACAGGGTTCGCAGTTCGAGCAAAGGGTTAGCCGGGGCCACGGCGTCTCCCCGCAGCGGTCACAAGGGCGTGAGAATGCGGGCGCGGGGACGGGCGAGCCTTGTCGTGGATGCAGGTCCCGGCCCAGATGCGCGGCGGGCCGGCGAGAGCCCGCATCCGGGAGGACGCGCATGCGCATGCGGCACCCCATCGTCGCGGTCGCCGCGGCCGCGCTGACGGCAGCCCTGCTCCGGCCCGCGGCGGCCCAGGACATGATGCGGCACGTCGATCTCACCTCTCCCGACATGGCGCAGCCCGAGACCAGCCGCGAGGCCGTAGAGGCCATGATCGCGGCGTCGGGCGGGCGGCCCCTCGACCTCTCGGGCCGGCGGCTCTCGGGACTCGACCTGTCCGGCCTCGACCTGCGCGGGGCCAACCTGCGCCTCGCCCGGCTGAACCGGACCAAGCTGCGGGGCAGCGACCTCTCCGGGGCCGTGCTCGATCAGGCCTGGGCGCTGGAGGCGGATCTCTCCGGTGCGCGGCTCGCCGGCGCGAGCCTGTTCGCCCTGCAGGGCCGCGGGGCGATCCTTTCGGGAGCCGACCTGTCGGGGGCGCGGATCGTCGGCGACCTCACCGGGGCCGACCTCACGGGCGCGCGCCTGCGCGGGGTGCGCGGCGGCGCCGACATGCGCAACCAGTCGATGGGGCTGATCCGGGCCGTGCTGGTCTCGGCCAAGCTCGACCGCGCGGACCTCGCGGGGGCCGACCTGTCTCGGGGCAAGCTCGACTTCGCGAGCCTGACCGGGGCCGAGCTGTCGAAGGCCGACCTGACGGGGGCCGACCTCTCCGGGGCGGATCTCACCGGCGCGCGGATCGCCGGCGCCACCCTGACCGGGGCCGACGTCACCGGGGCGAAGCTCGTGCGCCTCGACGGCGCGCAGGCGGCGCGCGGCCTCGACCATCTCGTGAACGGCGACCGGGCGGTCCGGGACTGAGAGGACCGGGCGCGGGACCGAGAGCGGACCGAGAGGGGACCCTTGGAGCCCCGGCGGGCGAGCCGGCCTCAGAGCTTCGCCTGGATCTTGCGGGCGATCTCGCCCAGCCGCTGCTCCAGCAGCGTGGGCACCTCGCAGACGTAGGTCAGCGACTGGCTGCGCTCCTGGAAGATCCGCTTGTCCCAGTTGAAGCGGGTCTCCAGCTCGCTGAGCTCCTTCGTCTCCTTGACGTCCGGCGAGGTCTTGATCTCGCTGATCTGGCCGGCCTCGTCGCGGATGCGCTCGGCCATGACCCGCTGGCCGCGGGCGTAGCGGCCGATGCCGGCCACCACCTTGCCGCGCTCGCCGTTGATGACGTCGAACACGCCGGCGAAGACGCGGGTCAGGCGCTCGGCCTTGTCCGGCCCGGCCTTCTCGACGAACTCGGCCAGGAGGGGATCGACCTCGTCGAGGGGCGTCTTGCGCGAGGCGAGCTTCTGGGCGAGCTGCGCCGCCTCGCGGTCGCGGCCCCAATCCTGCAGGGCCTGGGTCGGGTCGGGCCCGGTCCAGACCGCGCCGAAGCCGAGGGTCGGCACCTTGCGCTGCGGGCAGGGCCATTCGGGATCGGGCTTCGGCTGCGCGAGGGCGGCGGCGGACCAGGCGGCGGCGAGGGCGGCGAGGGCGAGGGTGCGGAGCATCGTCACGAGGGATCCCGTCCGTGTCAGGCGGCGTCGCCCGCCGGGCCGCCGCGCCGGGCGAGGAGGCCGCGGCCGGGGTCGTAGGCGATCACCGCGAGGATGAAGAAGAGGAGGCCGGTGCCGAGCACCACCGCGCAGGCGACCGGCTCGAAGGCGCCGTAGAGGGCGAAGCGCACCAGTTCCACCGCGTGGGTGAAGGGGTTGGCCTCGCAGATCCAGTATAGCGTCGCGCTCGACTCGTTCACCCGCCAGAGCGGGTAGAGGGCCGAGGAGGCGAAGAACATCGGGAAGATCACGAAGTTCATCACGCTGGCGAAGTTCTCGAGCTGGCGCACCAGCGAGGAGAGGAAGAGCCCGATCGCGCCGAGCATCAGCCCCGAGGCCACGAAGGCCGGCAGCGCCGCGAGGTAGCCGGTCCAGGGGATGTCGGTCTCCCAGAAGGCCGCGACGGCGAGGAAGACGTAGGCCTGGATGATCGAGACCGCCACGCCCGCCGCGAGCTTGGCGAAGAGCAGGCTCCAGCGCGGATACGGGCTGGTGAGCAGCACCCGCATCGAGCCGACCTCGCGGTCGTAGACCATCGACAGCGAGGATTGCATGCCGTTGAAGAGCTGAATCATCGCCGCGAGGCCCGGCACCACGTAGACCTCGTAGAGCACGTAGGTCTGGTAGGGCGGCGTGATCGACAGGCCGAGCGTGTTGCGGAACCCCGCCGCGAAGATGAAGAGCCAGACCAGCGGGCGCACCAGGGCCGAGAAGAACCGCTCCTTCTGGTTGAAGAAGCGCAGCAACTCCCGGCGCGTGATGCCCAGGAAGCAGATCAGGTAACCGGTCGCGTCGAGGCGGCCGCGGGACGCCGCCTTGTCGGGCGCCGGGAGGGCGGGAGCGGAACTCATGCGACCTGCCTCCGGCCGGGCTCCGCCACGATCTGGCGGAAGGAGGTTTCGAGGGAGCCGGAGGGCTCGCTGAGCGCGCCCGCGAGCCCGCGGGCGACGATCCGGCCCCGGTGCAGGACCACCACCCGGTCCTGCGGCTCGACCTCGTCGAAGATGTGGGTGGCCCAGAGCACCGAGAGCCCCTCCTCCCGCACCAGCGCCCGCACGATGGCGACGATGTCGGAGCGGGCCTCCAGGTCGAGGCCGACGGTGGGCTCGTCGAGGAGCAGGAGGTCGGGGGCGTGGATCAGGGCGCGGGCGATCTCGATGCGCCGCGACTGGCCGCCCGAGAGGGTGCGGATCTTGTCGTCGCGCCGGTCGATCAGGCCGACGCGGGCGAGCAGGGCGGCGATGCGCGCCTCGGCGGCCCGGCGGGCGATGCCGTGGAGCGCCGCGTGGTAGAGCAGGTTCTGGCGGACGGTGAGGTCGGTGTCGAGGGTGCGGGCCTGGAACACGACGCCGAGCCGCGCCAGGGCCCGCGAGGGCTCCCGGCGCAGGTCGTGCCCGAAGATCGCCACCGCCCCCTCCTGGTTGGTGTAGAGCCGGGTGACCACCGAGAACAGGGTGGTCTTGCCGGCGCCGTTGGGGCCGAGCAGGGCGACGAACTGCCCCCTCGGCACCTGCAGGGAGACGTCGTCGAGGGCCGCGCGGCTGCCGAAGCGGTGACTGACGCGCTCGACGGCGAGCGCCGGCGCCGGCTCGGGCGAGGCGGCGCTCATCGGCCGAGGGCCTTGCCGGCGTCCCGAACCGCGTCCATGCACTCGTCGAACTCGCCCTCGCCCAGCTCGCGCTCGGCCGTGCGCAGGGCCTTCCTGAGGCTGCGCTGGAGCGGCTCGGCCGGCGACTTGGCCAGTTCGGCCTTGATCATCGCGATGCCGTCGCGGCAGGAGGCCGCGTCGTCGGCCCTCGCCGGCGCGGCCGCGAGGCCGCCCGCGAGGCCGCCCGCGAGGCCGGCGATCAGACACAGGGTGGCGCGCATGGGGATCCGGTTTCCTCCTCGGTCGGGGGATGATGTAGGTCGCCGCGGCGCGGGGCGGAACGCCCTCACTTCACGATGAAGCGCCCGGTCATGCCGCGGCTCTCCAGCCCCTGCACGAACCACGGGAACTCGCCGGCCCGCACCGCCACGAACTCGACCTCCATCGTGCCCTGGTCGTCGAATTCGAGGTGGTGCGGCGGGCCGGCCATGTGGACCTCGAGATGGTTCACGATGATCTGATTCATCCAGACGCCGCGGAAGAAGTCGGGCGCGAAGAACTTGTATTCCTTCTGACCCTTGGCGGTGATGCGGAGCCGGTAGGACTTGCCGGCCTCCATCTCGATATCCTTGGCGGAGACCGCGTAGTCGTTGCCCTGGTCGTCGCCGAGCACGAGGTCGGGCAAGTCGGTGCGGCCCTTGGCGAGGTCGCGGGCGGTGGCCGCGAGAGTGGCCGCGAGAGTGGCCGCCAGTGCGGCAAAGAGGGCGGCCTTGCGGAGGAGCGCGTGCATGAGCCTGTCCTGGTGGGGAAGCGGGGCGGCCTCAGCAGAGCGGCGCGGGGCAACTCTGCCGACCTCTTGTTCCTGCATCATCGCCGCCGCCGAACCGGCGACCGCTCCGGCGCGTGATGCTCAGCGGGGCGAGACTGCCACCCCCCAGGGCAGCAGCCCGACCGGGATGCTCTTCACCACCTTCAGGCTCTCGACGTCGATCACCGAGACGTCGTTCGAGGTGCCGTTGGTGGTGAAGAGCTGCTTCTGGTCCGGCGTGAAGGCGAGCTGCCAGACGCGCTGGCCCACCGGCAGGTACTTCTCGACCTCGAAGGTCCTGGCGTCGATCACGGCGACGCGGTTCGCCGGGCCCAGGGCCACGAAGGCGCGGCTGCCGTCCCGGGTCAGCCGCACGCCGACCGGCTGGATCTGCTCGTCGGTGACGCCCGGGATCTTGAACGAGATCTTCCTGACCACCTTGCGCGCCTCCGCGTCGATCACCGCGACGGTGCCGCCGACCTCGGCCGAGACCCAGAGCCACTTCCCGTCGGCCGAGAACTCGGCGAAGCGGGGCCGGGCGTCGACCAGCACGTTGTCGATCACCTGGTGCGTCCGGGTGTCGATGAAGTGGGCCATGTTGGTGGTCTCGGAGGTGTTCACCAGGATGGTGCCGTCCGGGCTCAGGCCCATCCCCTCCGGCTCCACGCCCACCGGGATCTCGGCGACGATCCGGTTCTTCTCGACGTCGAGCACCGTGACCTGGCTGTCATCCTCGTTGGCGACGTAGAGGGGGTTCCCGTCCGGCGCCAGGATGAACAGTTCCGGGTCCGGCCCCGAGCGCAGGGACTTGGTGATCTTGCCGGTGGCGGTGTCGACCACGTCGATGCGGTCGTCGTCGCTGGCGCAGACGTAGAGCTCCTTGCCGTCGCGGCTGATCGTGACGCCGCGCGGGCGCCGCCCCACCGGCCAGGTCGCCGTCACCTGCAGGGTCGCCGAGTCGATGACGCTGACCGAGTTGCCCTTCTCGTTCGTCACGTAGACCGTGTAGGCCCGCGCCGGCGGCGCGGCCGCGAGGCCGAGCCCCAACGCCGCGAGGGCGAGCGCGTCCCTGATCCGGTGGCGGCGCATGTCGGTTCCTCTCCGGGTGTCCGTCGTCTTGCCCCTATGGGCTTCGTCTTGCCCCTGCGGGCCGTCGGCCCCGCTATGCCGCGGGAAGGCGCGGGCCGCGCCTCACGATTTCGCCAGCTTGCACGGCGTCTCGGGCAGGTCGAAGCCGAGCGTGTCGAGGGGCGTGCGCTGGTGCAGGTAGCCCTGCTCGGGCGCCACCGCCACCAGGAAGCTCGGCTGGACCAGCAGGATCGGCTGGCGCAGCTGCCTGTCCCAGGGCCGGAAGCTCAGCGACACGCCCTTGTAGGCCGGCAGCGCGAAGGCGGGATCGGCGAGGAGCCCGGCGATCGCGGCCGGATCCGCGCTCTTGGTCTGCAGGGCCGCCTCGCCGACCGCGCGGATCGCGGTCCAGAACTGGTAGTCGAGGGGCCGCATCAGGCGCCCGGTCAGGCGGCGGAAGCGGTTCTGGGCCTGGGCCGCCCCCCAGACCTCGAGCGTCGGGTGCCAGGTCGTCGGGAAGAGCCCCTGCGTGCCCACCACGGGGCGCGGGTCGACGGTGTGGAAGGGCACGTAATCGCCGAAATCCCCCGCCTCGTCCGCCACCACGGCCACGTCGTAGTCGAGGCCGCGGGTGAAGACGAGGGCCTCCGCCCGGGTCGGCGTGTCGCCCCGCGCCTTGGCGAGGGGCCCGAAGGTCCAGGGCTTCTCGGCGGTGATCTGGAGCCCGAACTTCTTCGCCGAGCGCCGCATCGCCTCGGCCCAGAGCCGGTCCCCCTCCTGCGGCCCGACGATCAGGAAGAGCTTGCGCCAGCGCATGAAGGCCAGGAACTGCACCAGCGCGTCCGTCTGCATCGCCCGGCTCGGCGCGACGTGGAACACGTTGGCCCGGCAATCGGCCCCGCGCAGGCGGTCGTCGGGCGCGGCGGCGTTGAAGAGCGTCACGCCCGTGTCCTTCAGCGCGTCCGCCACCGCCAGCACCTCCGGCCCGGCGAGGGCGAGCACGATGAAGCGGATGCCCCGGCCGGCGAGGTCGCGGGCGGCCGCGACCGGATCCCGCGGGGGCGGACCGCCGGGCGCCGGGGCGGCGAGCGCCTCCTCCTCCAGGGCGTAGAACTGCTTGACGAAGCGGCCGGTGGCGTTGTTGTCGCGCACCGCCATGCGGGCGCCCGCCACGCCCTCGTCCTCGGGGGCGGCCTGCGCGTCGTAGGAGGAGGGCGCCGCCGGCGGCCGGTAGATCAGGCCGATGCGGATCTCGGCCGCGCCCGGGGGCGCCACCTCGGGCGCCGCCGCCGGGGGAGCCTTCTGGGCGAGGGCCGGCAGCGGCCCCGCGGCCGCGGCGAGCGCCGCGGCGAGGAGGCCGGTCCGGATCAGGGGGAGGCCGGGGAAGCACGCCATGCGGGCGGCACGCTAACCAGAATTCTCCCGTGCGCTCAACGCTTTATCGATAAGGGAAATCTAAGACGGGGATGGCGCGCGGTCGCACCCGAAAGTCCAAGCCGCCGCCGGCACGGGGCCGCCCCCCGCCGCGTTGCGCCGGCCGCCCCCGCCGTGGCATCGTCCGGCGATGCGTGCGGCCCGCCTCCTCCCATTCCTCGCCGCCCTGCTGCTGCCGGGCGCCGCGCTCGCCGCGCCGCGGAGTGCGGCGGTGTTCGGCATCGAACTCCTCGACCCGGGCGTGGTGGGCGGGCGCCCGCCGCGCCCCGAGGAGGCCCGCCGCCTCGCGCTGATCACCGACGCGCTGCGCCGGGCGGTGGCGGAGCAGGAGACGGTGCAGGCGGTCGACCTCGCGCCGAAGGCCGAGGAGATCCGCAAGGACGCGCCGCTCTACAAGTGCGAGGGCTGCGCCGAGCGCATCGCCAGGGAGGCCGGCGCCGGCCTCGCCATCTACGGCTACGTCCAGCGCAACACCAACCAGATCATGAACCTCAGCGTCACCATCTCGGACAGCGAGAGCGGCAAGGTGCTGCGCGGCGGCCAGGTGGTGATCCGCGGGGACACGGACGAGACCTGGCTTCACGGCCTGCGCTGGCTGGTGAAGAACCGCCTCTTCGCCGACCCCCTGCCCGACCGGTCCTGACCCTTGCCCGATTCCCCCTCCCTCCCGGCCCGCCCGCGGGTGCGGCTCCTGGTCAGCGTGCGCGACGCGGCCGAGGCGGCCCTCGCCCGCGCGCGGGGCGCCGACCTCGTCGATGCCAAGGACCCCGACCGCGGCGCCCTCGGCGGCCTGCCCGCCGCGACCGTGCGGGCGATCGTCGCCGCTTCCCCCGGCGGATTGACCAGCGCCGTGGCGGGCGAGCCCCGCGACGCGGCCGAGGCCGCCCGGATGCTGGCGGAGCTCCGCGGAACCGGGGTGGATTACCTCAAGATCGCGCGGCCGGCCGCGTGCCGCGGCCTCGCGCTGCCGCGGGGCGCGCCGGTGATCGCGGTGCTCTTCGCCGAGGACCCGATCGGGGCCGGCGATCCGGCGGCCCTCGCGCGAGCGGGGTTCCGCGGCGCCATGATCGACACGCGCGGCAAGGACGGGCGGCGCCTGACCGACCACCTCCCCCTGCCCCGCCTCGCCGCCTTCCTGGCGGAATGCCGGCGGCACGGGCTGCTCTCGGGGCTCGCCGGCTCGCTCGCCCTCGACGACGTTCCGGCGCTCGCCTCCCTCGGGCCGGATTACCTCGGCTTCCGCGGCGGGCTCTGCGGCGGCGGCGACCGGCGCGGCGCCCTCGACCCCGCCCGCATCGCGGAGGCCGCGCGACGCCTCGCCGCGGCTGCGGCCCGCCCCGCGGCGGCGTAAGGACGGCGCCATGACGCGCCCCCTCAGCGTGGTGAAGCTCGGCGGCAGCCTCGTGGCCGATGGCCCGCGCCTGCGCGGGCTGCTGCGCGGCCTCGCCGAGGGCGCCGAGGGCGCGGCCGTGATCGTGCCGGGCGGCGGCGGCCTCGCCGAGGCAGTGCGCGAGGCCCAGGCGGCCCTCGGCTTCGACGACGGCCTCGCCCACCGCCTCGCCCTCGACGCGATGGGCGGCATGGCGCGGATCCTCCAGGCCCTCGAACCGCGCCTCGCGGTGTCGCGCGACCCCGCGGCCGCGCTCGCGCGGGGCCTCGTGCCGGTCTGGGACCCGGCCGCGCTCAAGGCCGGGCACCCGGCCATCCCGGAGAGCTGGGACGTGACCTCCGACAGCCTCGCGCTCTTCCTGGCGGCCGAACTCGGGGCGGCGCGCTGCATCCTGGTGAAATCGGCGCGGGCCGAGGATCCGGTCGCGGCGGGGCTCGTCGACGCGGCCTTCCCCCGCTTCGCCCGGCGCTTCCGGGGCGAGATCCGGCTGCGCGGCCCGGGCGGCGAGCGGGTCTGGCGCGCGCCCGCGCCGGCGGAGGCCTGAGATGGCGCGCGCCCTCCCGCGCGGGTGCCGCCGCCCAGGTCCGGGCCGGCCATGACCGAGCACCTCGTCTTCGTCACCGGGCGCCTCGCCAAGCCGCGGCTCGAATCGGTCGTCGCGGCGCTCCCGCGCGAGCGCTTCACCGGCACCATCGCGGATGCGGGCGTGAAGGTCGCCGCGCTGATGACCGAGGAGATCATCCGCCGCCGCGTCACGCTGCCGGAGGGGGCCGACCGCGTCATCCTGCCGGGGCGCTGCCGGGCCGACCTCGCCGCGCTCTCCGCCCATTTCGGGGTGCCGGTCGAGCGCGGGCCCGACGAGATCGTCGACCTGCCGGCCCATCTCGGCCTCGCCGGCCGCAAGGTCGACCTGTCGCGGCACGACCTCACCATCTTCTCGGAGATCGTCGACGCCTCCCGCATGACGCCGGACGAGATCCTCGTCCGCGCCCGGGACCTCGCCCGCCGGGGCGCCGACGTGATCGACCTCGGCGGCCTGCCGGACACGCCCTTCCCGCACCTGGAGGAGGCGGTGCGGCTGCTGAAGGGGGCGGGCCTGCGGGTCAGCGTCGATTCCTTCGACCGCGAGGAACTCGCCCGGGGCGCGCGGGCGGGCGCCGATTTCCTGCTGAGCCTCAACGAGGACAGCCTCGACCTCGCCTTCGAGACCGACGCCGTGCCGGTGCTGGTGCCGGTGCGGCCCGACGACCTCGAGTCCCTCGACCGCGCGATCGCGCGGATGCGGGCGGCGGGAAAGCCCTTCCTGGCCGACCCGATCCTGGAGCCGATCCATTTCGGCTTCGCCGCCTCGATCGTGCGCTACCACGAGACCCGCCGCCGCCATCCCGACATCGAGATGATGATGGGGACCGGCAACCTGACCGAACTGACCGAGGCGGACAGCGTCGGGGTGACGGCGCTCCTGGTCGGCCTGTGCTCGGAACTGGCGATCCGCAACGTGCTGATCGTGCAGGTCTCGAACCACACCCGACGCACGGTCGAGGAGCACGACGCCGCCCGGCGGGTGATGTACGCGGCCCGCGCCGACGGGGCGCTGCCGAAGGGCTACGGCCGCCAGCTCCTCGGACTCCACGACAAGCGCCCCTACACGCAGACGCCCGAGGAGATCGCGGCGCTGGCCGCCGAGGTGCGCGACCCGAACTACCGCGTCGCGGTCGCGCAGGACGGGGTCCATGTCTACAACCGGGCGATCCACAAGGTCGGCACCGACGCCATGGCGTTCTTCCCCGACCTCGACGTGGCGACCGACGGCGGCCACGCCTTCTATCTCGGCGGGGAATTGACCAAAGCCGAACTCGCCTGGCGGCTCGGCAAGCGCTACGTGCAGGACGAGCCCCTGGACTGGGGCTGCGCGGCGGATGCGGCGGCGGAGGACACCACCGCGTTCAAGGAGGTCGGCCACACCCTGCACGGGCGCCGGCCGGCCCGCGCGCCCGACGGGACGGAGTGAGCGGTGCCGCTGATCCTGGAGACCATCGTCACGACCCAGGCGGCGGACCGCCTGCACCTCGTGCCGTTCGGGCTGATCCAGGAGGGCGACGGTTTCGTGCTCGCCCCGTTCCGGCCCTCGCCGACGATCACGAACCTGGAGGCGAACCCGACCTTCGCGGCCGCCGCCCCCGCCGACATGCGGGTGATCGCCGGCTGCGTCACCGGGCGGCGCGACTGGGCCACCCTGCCCTGCGCGCGCATCCCGGGCCGCCGCCTCGCCGAGGCCTACGGCCACCGGGAATTCGAGGTGGTCGCGGTCGAGGACGATCCGGTGCGCCCGCGCTTCCGCGCCCGCATCGTGCACGAGGAGGCCCACCGCCCCTTCACCGGCTACAACCGGGCCCAGGCGGCGGTGCTGGAGGCGGCGATCCTCTCGACGCGCCTCGACCGCCTGCCGCCCGAGAAAGTGCTCTCGGAGATGCGATACCTCTTCATCGCGGTCTCCAAGACGGCCGGCCCCGCCGAGCGCGAGGCCTGGACCTGGATCGAGGAGAAGGTCGCCGCCGCGCTCGGCCTCGGGGCGGCGGACCGGCTCCTCGCCGACGACACCGATCCGTGAGAGGAGTTCACCCATGAAGCTGTTGATCGGGAGCGCCGTCGCGGCGCTCGTCGCGCTGTCGCCCCTCGCCGCCGAGGCGCACGGCCCGACCCGCAAGAAGGTCGAGGAGAAGATCACCATCGACGCGCCGCCCGCCAAGGTCTGGGCCGTGGTCGGCAACTTCCAGGACATGAGCTGGCTGCCCCCGGTCGAGAAGACCGAGGGCAAGGGCGGCAACGAGGTCAAGGCCACCCGCACCCTCACGCTCAAGGGCGGCGCCACCGTCGAGGAAGAGCTCTACAAGTACAACGCCGAGCAGATGAGCCTGTCGTACCGGATCAACAAGGTCGACGTGAAGGTTCTGCCGGTCAATAACTACTCCTCGACGATCAAGGTCGAGCCCGCCGAGGGCGGCAAGTCGAGCGTGAGCTGGGACGGTGCGTTCTACCGCGGCTTCATGAACAACGACCCGCCGCCCGAGCTGAGCGACGAGGCGGCCGTGAAGGCGGTGAGCGACCTCTACAAGGCCGGGCTTCAGGGCCTGAAGGCGAAGGTCGAGAAGAGCGGTTCGTGAGGGCCCTGCTCGCGGGGCTCCTCCTCGGCGCCGGCCTGCTCGCCCCGGCGGGCGCCGAGGAGGCGGTGGTCACGGCCCAGAACGCGAACGCGGTCGACATCGTCGACCTCGCGGCCGGCCGGGTCGCGGCGACGCTGCCGGTGCCGGGCGCGCCGGCCGGCGTGGCGCTCTCGCCGGACCGGGCGCGGGCCTACGTGACCGCGCCGGAGGGCAAGGCGCTGGTGGTGATCGACCTCGCGGCCCGGCGCGTCGCCGGCACGGTCGCCCTCGGGGGCGGGCCCCTCGGCGTCGGGGTCAACCCGGCGAGCGGGGAGGTCTACGTGGCCGACTGGTACGCCAAGCGGCTCTGGGCGGTCGATCCCGGCACGCTCGCGGTCACCGGCGAGATCGCGGTGGGCACCTCGCCGTCCGGCATCGCGGCGACCCGGGACGGGCGCCTGATCCTGGTCACCGACCGGGACGACGACGCGGTCTCGGTGGTGGACGCCGCGACCCGCCGGCGGGTCGCGGTGGTGAAGGTGGGCACGCGGCCCTTCGGCGTGACCCTCGACCCGGACGGGCAGCGGGCCTACACGGCCAATGTCGGCTCGAACGACGTCTCGGTGATCGACCTGGCGGCGCGGCGGGAGATCGCCCGGGTCCCGGTCGGCGAGCGGCCCTACGCGGTCGCGCTGACCGGCGGCCGCGCCTTCGTGACCGACCAGTACGGCGGGACGGTCAGCACCTTCGACCTCGCCGGGCTCACGCCCGGCCCGCGGATCGAGGTCGGCGAGTATCCCGAGGGCATCGCGGCGAGCCGCGACGGGCGGCGGGTCTACGTCGCGAACTGGGAATCGAACACCGTCAGCGTGATCGACACCGACAGCCTGCGGGTGACCGGGCAGGTGAGGACCTCGGACGGGCCGCGGGCCTTCGGGGACTTCTTGCGCTGACCCCGTCCCGGGCCGATCCTGCGGCGGCGTCCCGGGCGGGAGGCAGGGCAGGGAGGCAGGGCATGAGCGACGATTACGCGTGGCGGAGGATTGGCCGGCCGGTCTTCATGGAGCCGCCCTTCGACGGGGAGCCGGTGGGCCTGCAGCTGCGCAGCGGCGCGGTGGTCGAGGGACGGCTCGCCGAGCCGGAGGTCGTGGTGACGGAGGACGAGGCCTTCTCCCGCCGCGCCATGGCGTGGCGGCGCCGCGACGGCGGGCCCCTGCCGGAGGACGACCCGCCGGTCTGCTGGCGGCCCCTGGATGCGGCGCCCGAGGGCTGAGCCGCGACGCGGCCCTCAACGCGCCCCGACGCGCCGCGCCTCGGCGACGCTCCGCGTCGCCCCGATGCCCGGCGCCGCCCCGGCGCCCGGCGTCGGCACAATGTCGTTGGCGATCACCTCGCCGAAGGGCCCGTCGTTGCGGGCCCGCCGCGGCGCGGTCCCGGTCGTGTCGCGCAGGGGGAGTTTCGGGAAGACGAGTTCGGCGAAGCGGTAGGCCTCCTCCAGGTGCGGGTAGCCCGAGAGGATGAAGCGGTCGATGCCGAGGTCGATGTACTCCTTCATGCGGTCGGCGACCTGGTCGGCCGAGCCCACCAGGGCGGTGCCGGCGCCCCCGCGCACCAGCCCCACCCCGGCCCACAGGTTCGGCGCGACGACGAGGTTGCGGCGGTCGCCCCGGTGCAGCGCCATCATGCGGCTCTGCCCGACGGAATCCTGGCGCTTCAGGGTCTCCTGCGCCCGCGCGATGGTGGCGTCGTCGAGGCGCGAGATCAGGGATTCGGCGGCCTCCCAGGCCGCGCCCTCGGTCTCGCGCACGATCACGTGCAGCCGGATCCCGAACGAGAAGGTCTTCCCCTTGGCGGCGGCGGCGGCGCGCGCCCGGGCGATCTTCTCGGCCACCTGGGCGGGGGGCTCGCCCCAGGTCAGGTAGACCTCGCAATGCTCGGCCGCGACCGCGATGCCGGCCTCCGACGAGCCGCCGAAATAGAGCGGCGGCGAGGGCTGCTGCACCGGCCCGAAGATCAGCCGCCCCTCCTCGGTGCGCAGGTGCCGGCCCGCGTAGGTGACGGTCTCGCCCGCCATCAGGCGGCGCCAGATGTGCAGGAACTCGTCCGTGACCGCGTAGCGCGCGTCGTGGTCGAGGAAGACGCCGTCGCCGCGCAGCTCCACCGGGTCGCCGCCCGTCACCACGTTGATGAGCAGGCGGCCCTCGGAGATCCGGTCGAGGGTCGCGGCCATGCGCGCCGCCGCCGACGGCTCCTGCAGGCCCGGCCGCACCGCCACGAGGAAGCGCAGCCGGCGCGTCAGCGGCGCCAGCGCCGAGGCGACGATCCAGGAATCCTCGCAGGACCGCCCGGTCGGCAGCAGGACCCCGAAATAGCCGAGGTCGTCCGCCGCCTGCGCAATCTGGCGCAGATAGGCGAGGGAGACGTGCCGGGCGCCCTCGCTCGCGCCGAGGTAGCGGCCGTCGCCGTGGGTCGGGAGGAACCAGAGGACGTCGGTCTGTGCGCTCATCGCTGTCCTTCCTGACGACGCGCGCCGCCTGCCGCAGATCCCGGGCGGCAGACTCGCGGTCGGGTGGAGTTCAGGAACGAGAGATTACAGCCCGAATTACCTCGGTCAATTTCGCATTTTTCGAGATTTCGGAAGATATCTTCCTCGTCAGCGGTGAGGCGGGGAAAATTCTTGTTGCGGGTGAGTCGACAGGCAAGAACGAGGCACGGCCGCCCCGCGCGGGGCGGCCGTGCCGGTCAGGTCGTCACAGGCCGGCCAGGGCGTCCAGGGAGCCGCGCGCCGTCATGGCGAGCGCGGCGACGAGCACGCCGATCATGCCGTAAGAGAAGGCTCTCAGAAGCATCGCGGGGCCCGGATCAGCACCGCGGCCCGCCGGAGACCTGGCCGTACTGCTTCACCGGCCGGTTCTGCTGCCGCGCGTTGCCCTCGGCCGCGGGATTGTCGCAGCGGTCGAAGAGCGGCCCGTCATGCGCGCCGAGGGGCGCCCAGCCGCCGATCGAGCCCGTCGTGCCGACGTCGCGCGGGTGGGAGGGCTGGAACGGCGCCCCCGGGCCGAAGGCCATGGCGGACGGGACCGGCGCGAGGCCGAGAACGAGGGCGGACACGGCGGCGGCGATACGGGTCTTCATCTCAGTCTCACTCTCCTTGTTCCTCGGCGAGATCTTCCGTAGATCTCGCCTCGTTCGACACTCCCGATATAGGATGTTGCAGCGCAACGCGGCGTGCGATCGCGCACATGGAGGCAGGGATTAAAAGTCGATGCGACCAGGAAAGTGCGTCCTGATCTGAGACATGGAATGTATTGACCGGGATGTTTCGCCGCACGGCGGATTGATCCCCAGCGTCAGAGCGTCCGCAAGGCAGGGAGCAAGCGCGACCGATGCGGCCACCGATACAGGACAGCGCTTCAGGACAGCGCGCCGCGTCGCCCCGCGCCGCCAGGTCGGGGTCGAGCGCGACCGGGGGACGGTCGCGTCAGGCCGGGACCGGCTCCGGCTCGGCCAGGGCCGCCGCGATGGCGGCCTCCAGGGCGGCGGGGCGGGCGAGGGGCGGGTAGCGGCCGATGACCCGGCCGTCGCGGCCGACCAGGAACTTGGTGAAGTTCCACTTGATCGCCCGGGTCCCGAGCAGGCCCGGCCGCGCCCGCTTGAGGAAGTCGAAGAGGGGGTCGACCCCGGGCCCGTTCACCTCGACCTTCGCGAGGACCGGGAAGGTCACGTCGTAGGTGAGGCGGCAGAAGCGCGCGATCTCGTCGGCGTCGCCGGGCTCCTGCGCGCCGAACTGGTTGCAGGGCACGCCGAGCACCACCAGCCCCTCGGGCCCGTACCGGCGCCAGAGCGCCTCCAGCCCCTCGTATTGCGGGGTGAAGCCGCATTTCGACGCCGTGTTGACGATGAGGAGCACCTTGCCGCGGTGCTGGGCGAGGGGATGCGGGGTCCCGTCGGCGCCGCGCGGCGCGAAGTCGTGAATGGTCGTCATGCGCCCGAACATGGCAGGGAGCGCGGCCGACGCAAGGCGGGGCCCGCGCGGGCGGAGGCTCGCACGAGCGGAGGCTCGCGCGAGCGGAGGCTCGCGCGGGGGAGAGCTTGGACGGCGGCGCGGCGGCGCCCTAGCTTCGCCTCGGCCGAGTCCGCCGGGACCCCGTTACCGAGACCACGTTTCATGTCAGCGATCCACGAAGCCCTGAGCGCCCTCGACGCGAGCCGCGCCGCCACCCAGGTCCGGCTGGCGCGCACGGTGGCGACCTGGAACCTGGACATCGTCTGCCTGCTGCGCTCGGCCCAGGCGCTCGGGCGGTCGGAGCAGGCGCTGCGCGAGGTCCCGCCGGCGCTCGCGCAGAGCCGGCGGCGGCGCGCCGCCTCGTCCCGGGCCGAGTGGCCCGCCTCGCTGATCGCCGAACTGCCCGAGTTCCCGGCGCCCGTCACCTCCGGCTGATCGGCCGGACGGCGCGGGCCTCAGAGGCCGAGATCGCCGAGACCGGGATGATCCTCCGGCCGGGGTCCGAGCGGCCAGTGGAACTTGCGGTCCTGCTCGCGCAGCGGCACGTCGTTGATCGAGGCCTCGCGCCGCCGCATCAGGCCGTTCGCGTCGAACTCCCACTGCTCGTTGCCGTGGGAGCGGAACCAGTGGCCCGAATCGTCGTGCCACTCGTAGGCGAAGCGCACGGCGATGCGGTTCTCGTGGAAGGCCCAGACCTCCTTGATCAGCCGGTAATCGAGCTCGCGTGCCCATTTCCGGGTCAGGAACTCGACGATGGCCTCCCGCCCGGAGAAGAACTCCGCGCGGTTGCGCCAGCGGCTGTCGGGCGTGTAGGCGAGCGAGACCCGCACCGGGTCCCGGTGGTTCCAGGCATCCTCCGCGGCGCGGGCCTTGCGGGAAGCGGTCTCCGCCGTGAAGGGCGGCAGGGGCGGGCGGCTCTCCGACATCGCCCGCCTCAGGCGAGATCCAGCATCAGGCGCAGGTTCTGCACCGCGGCGCCGGACGCGCCCTTGCCGAGATTGTCGAGCCGCGCGACCAGCACCGCCTGGCCGTGCGCGTCCGAGCCGAACACGCGCAGCTCCAGACCGTCGGTGCCGTTGAGCGCCTCCGGCTCCAGCCGCTCGCGATGCGCCCCCTCCTCCGCGCCGGTGACCACCCGCACCAGCTCCTCGCCCGCGTAGCGCGCCGCCAGGGCCTGTTCGAGGTCGCCCGGGTGCGGCCGGCCCGGCAGCGCGTCGAGGTGGAGCGGGATCGACACCAGCATGCCCTGCCGGAAATTGCCGACCGAGGGCACGAAGATCGGGCGCCGGGTCAGGCGGCTGTAGGCCTGCGTCTCGGGCAGGTGCTTGTGGGCGAAGCCGAGGCCGTACAATTCGAAGGCCGGGGCGGTGCCGTCCTCGTAGGCCCCGATCATCTTGCGGCCGCCGCCGCTGTAGCCGCTCACCGCGTTGATGCTGATCGGGTGATCGGCCGGGATCAGCCCCGCATCGACGAGGGGGCGCAGGAGCGCGATCGCCCCGGTCGGGTAGCAGCCCGGATTGGCGACGCGCCGGGAGGCCCGCAGGGCCGCGCGCTGCTCGGGCGCGAGTTCGGCGAAGCCGTAGGTCCAGCCGGGGGCGACCCGGTGCGCGGTGCTGGCGTCCAGGATGCGCGGGCCGCCGCCCGGCAACGCGTCCGCCATCGCCACCGTCTCCTTGGCGGCGTCGTCGGGCAGGCACAGGACCACGAGGTCGACCTCGGCGAGGAGGGCGCGCTTGGCGTCCGGGTCCTTGCGCTGCGCGGGCGGGAGCGAGCGCAGAGTGATCTCGTGCGAGGGCTCCAGGCGCTCGCGGATGCCCAGGCCGGTCGTGCCGGCCTCGCCGTCAATGAAGACGCTGGGGCGGTTCGTGGCTGTGCGGCTCATGGCAGGCTCCGCGCGGCGTCGCGATCGGACGCCGGGACGCGATGTGGGATGGGGTCAGGAGCCCGCCAAGTCAACGGGGCGCGTATCAACGGGGCGCGCGTCAACGGGGGGCGTGACGTCGACCCGTCGACGGGGCGCGACGCCGCGCCGTTCCGCCCCCTCCCCCGCCGGGGAGGAACCGGGCGGGCCGAGGCCCGGTTGCCGTGTCCAAGACGATTGCACGCGAGGCAGATCATGGCCGGCACGGCGAAGCGAACGGATCCCAAGCTGTGGGAGCGGGTGAAGGCGAAGGTCACGCGCTCGAACAAGGGCGGCAAGCCCGGGCAATGGTCGGCGCGCAAGGCGCAGGCCGCCGTCCACGACTACAAGGAGGCGGGCGGCGGCTACGTGGGCGCGAAATCTCCCGACAACCACCTGACCCAGTGGACCGAGGAGGAGTGGGGCACGCGCTCGGGCGCCAAGAGCGGCGAGACCGGGGAGCGGTACCTGCCGAAGGCGGCCCGGGCGCGCCTCAGCCGGGGCGAGTACGCCCGCACCTCCGCCAAGAAGCGGGCCGACACCGCCAAGGGCAAGCAGCATTCGCGCCAGCCCGCCGACATCGCCGCCAAGACAGCCTCGGGGCGCAAGACAGCCGCGGCGCGCAAGGCAGCCGCGGCGCGCAAGACGGCCTCGGCCCGCAAGACGGCCTCGGCCCGCGAGACCGCGTCGGCGAAGCGCGATTCGGGCAAGGGCACGACCAAGGCCGCCCTGCTGCGGGCCGCCCGCGCCCGCAACATCCCGGGCCGGTCGCGGATGTCGAAGGACGAATTGGAGCGGGCCCTCGGAGCGCGGGGGTGAGGCGACGCCCGCCGCGCGGCGGCCGCGGCCCGGGCGTCATCCGACATCCGGTTGATGGCTTCGCCATCTCCCATTTCGGCCATGCGGATGTCGGCTTCGCTCAGGCGCCGCGCGGGCTCGTGATCCGGTTGATGGCTTCGCCATCTCCGATTTCGGCCATGCGGATGTCGGCTTCGCTCAGGCGCCGCGCTCAGGCGCCGCGCAGGCGCGTGATCCGGGATCCGCGTCGATCAAGCGGATCCCGGATCACTCCTCGCCCACGCTCTCGCGCAGGCGCTGCAGCTGCGGGCGCAGCTCCTGGCAGCTGAGGTCGCGCGCGAAGCGGTCGATCGCCGGCACGTCGCGGCTGTTGCGCAGCTGGGCGAGGATCTGGGCCTCGCGCTCGCAGGCGCCCGGGGTCGCCCGCGCCGTGCTCGTCGTCAGCGGCTCGCCGGGGATCGGCGGGATCGGGTCGGGCAGAACGGAAGGCGGTGCGGGCGGACGCACCGCCTCGATCAGCCGGGCGAGCTGCGGGCGCAGCGCCTCGCAGGTGAATTCGCGCTCGAAGCGCAGCACTGCCTCCGGCGCGCGGGTCGCGCGCAGGCGGGCGAGGGTCTGGGCCTCGCGCTGGCAGGCCCCGTTGTGCTCGGCGCCGGGCGGGGAAGCGGCGGGGCCGGGCGCGACGGCGGCGGTCGCCGGGTCGGTGCCGACCGGCCGCGTCTGCGGGAGCGGCCGGCGGGCTGGCTCGCCGGCCGGCGGCGCGGCCGGGCTGCCCGTGAGCTTGGCCACCTGGGCGCGGGCCAGATCCGCGTAGAAGCCGGCCGGATGCGCGGCCAGGAAGGAGGACCACGCCTCCCGCGTGCCGACGCGCTCGGCGAATTCGTAGTCGCGCCGCATCTCCTTGGGGTCGCCCTCCGGGTCGGCGGCCCTGACGTCCGGCACCAGCGCCATGGTGGCGCCCCCGAGGGAGCCGTAGACGAAGGGCTCCTGCTTGCCGCCGGTGAGGCGCAGAACCTCGTCGCGGACCCGCCCGAAGGCGACCCGCACGTCGAGGCCCGGCGCCGCGAGGTGCTTGAGCATCGCCGTCGTGAAGGGGCTGTGGTCGCCGCCGCCGTCGTCGGCGACCGACCCGGCCTTGGCCGCGAAGGCCACGAGGGTGTCGCTGATCAGCGGGTCCACCTTGGCGAGGCCGTTCGCCACGCCCCGGATGCTCACCATCCGCTGCATGCCGACGTTGAACGGGTTGTTGCGGCAGGCATCCAGGATGACGAGGCGCAGGCGCCGCGCCGGCTCGATCGCGCGGATCACCCGCTCCAGCGACAAACCCTCGTCCTCGACGTCGAAATCGGTCCGCAGGCGGGCATCGGTCGGGATCAGGTAGTTGACCCCCGCGACCTCGATGCCGTGGCCGGCGAAGAACACCACCGCAACGTCCGCGTCGCGGCTAGTCTGCATGAATTCCCGCACGGTGCGTTTCAGCTCGACCGTGCCGAGATCCTGCCTCAGGTCGACCGACTCGAAGCCCGCCCGGCGCAGCATCTCCGCCATGGCCGAGGCGTCGCGGCCCGGATTGGCGAGCACCGGCACGGAGCGGTAGGCGGAGTTCCCGATCACCAGGGCGACGCGCCGGTCGGCCGCCGAGGCCCCCGTCCCGGTCAGGAGGCATGCCGCCAGGATCAGGAGCGGTCCCAGTCTCCACCGCAACATCCTCGCCTCCTCGCGGCGCTCCCGCGCGACGCGCTCCCCCGCTTCTCCGGGACGGGCCCGGCCCGATGGACGGTTCCCCGCCCCGATACCGCGACCCAGCATGCGCCGGTTGCGGCCATGAACGCAATCAACTGTGACGTGCTCAAGCCCGCTCCGGCCGGCGGCGGGCGCTCAAGCCCGCCCCGGGCGGCGGGCGCTCAAGCCCGCCGCCGGCCGGGATGCGGGATGATCCGCGCCGGGGCCGGCTGCGGCTCGACCGGCTTGTCGGGAAACCACATCTTCACCGTCGTCCCCGTGCGGGGGTCCAGGATGGTGAGGGTCATGGACGCCTCCTCTGTCGCTGATGCGGACCATTCCATCCCCCGGCCCGGGCGGATGTGATGGACCGCACCCGGGGCGCCTCAGCCGTAGCGGCCCCGCCGCGGCGCCCGCGCCCGGGGCGGCCGGCCCGAGGCGGTGACGAGGACGCGGATCGGCTTGGAATAGATCGGCGGATCGTGCGGGACGTGGTCCTCGTCGGCGAGCAGCAACTGCAGGGTGTGGCGGCCGAGCGGCAGCGTCACGCGCGCCTCGGTCTGGCCCGCGCCGAAATGCAGGTGGTTGAAATCGTTGGGAATCGGCCGGTCGAAGGGCGGCAGCGGCGTGTCGATGAGCAGGTGGTGGTGGCCCGTATTGGCCTTGACGATCCCGGCCGGCGCCACGCCCATGTTGATGAGACCGAACCGGACCAGGACGGTGCGCGGCACCGTGGCGCCGTTCACCGGGCTCGCGATGTAGACCTTGGCGCCCTTGGCCGAGGCCCGGCGCTGCCCCGGCGGTCTCGGCCCGGCCGCGACGCCGCCGGCGCCGCCCTCCCGCACCACCACCCGGATCTTCTCCGACATGATCGGGGGCGAATGCGCGATGTGCTTGTGGTCGCCGAGCAGGAGCTGCAGCGTGTGCTCGCCCGGAGGCAGGTTCAGCTCGGCCTCGGTCTGACCCGCGCCGAAATGCAGGTGGTTGAAGTCGTTGGGGATCGGCTCGGAGAGGTTCGGCAGGTCGGTATCGACCAGCAGGTGGTGGTGGCCGGCATTCTCCCGCGGCACGCCCGCCGGCGCCACGCCCATGCCGTGCAGGCCGAAATGGATCGTGGTCCGGGTCGGCAGCACGCTCCCGTCCTTGACGTCGACGAAGTAGACGCTCGCGCCGGCCGGCGCCGGGGAGGGTCCGCCCCGCGGCGCCTCCTGGGCGATGCCGGGGTGCGGCAGGAACAACAGCAGTGCCGGCAATAGCCTGGTGAGTCGCATCGCCCTCTCCTCCGGGTCAGCCACGACGCCGAAATGTCACCCAATAATCGGTCCCACGCAAAGCACAGTGCCTCTTTTTACTGCTCCTCGTTCAGTCGAGATGTGCTTTGATAAGCGGCAAAATGCCGCAATCACAGTTTTTCCCTACCACGCCGGAGCGATTCGTTGTTGGCTGTGCTGCGGGTCGCGCGATGACCTGGGTGTGCGAGTCGAGCATGGGACGGACCGGACCGGCCGGTGCGGCGCTTGCGGCGGCGAGGAGCCTCGTCCTCCTCCTGTGCCTCGTCCTCGGGCCGGGACCGGCGGCGGCGCAGGGCCGCGCGGTGGTCCTCGAAGCGAGCCCGCGCATCGCTCTCGTCATCAGCAACTCGGCCTATTCGGGCGGGGGCGATCCCCTCGGGACCAACCGCTCCGCCCGCCTCGTCGCGGAGGAGCTGGACCGGCTCGGCTTCGTGGTGGAGGCCGGGGAGAATCTCACCAAGGCGCAGATGCAGCAGCGCGTCGCCGAGGTCGCGGCCCGGATCGGGCGCAGCTCCGTGGTGGTGTTCTTCTACAACGGCTACGCGATCCGCTCGGGCCAGCAGAATTTCCTGATCCCGGTCGGGGCCAGCGTGCGCTCCGAGGTTCAGGTGCGCCAGGAGGGGCTCGACCTCGACTCGATCCTCGCCGAGTTCACCCGCCGCGGGGCGGCGACCCGGATCGTCATCGTGGACGCGGCCCGGCGCAACCCGTTCGAGGAGACGTTCCGGCGCCCGCCCGAGGGCTTGGCGGCCCTCGACATGCGCGACGGCACGCTGGCGATCTTCAGCGCCGCCCTCGACAAGCCGCCGGAGGAGGCCGACGACGGCGGCCTGTTCGTGCGCGAGCTCCTGCGCCAGATCGCGGCCCCGGGCGTGAGCGCCGAGCAGGGCTTCGCGCGCACCCGGATGGCGGTGGCGCGGGCGACCGGGGCGCGGCGCGTGCCCTGGGTCTCCTCCTCCCTCCTCGACGACGTCTTCTTCGCGACGCCGGGCGCGGCGCCTCGCCCGCCGCCCGCCGGCCCGCCGCCGGTGGCCGAGGCGCCCTCCCCGCCCCCGGCCTCCGAGCGCGCGGCGGGCGAGGGGCCGAGGCCGGGCGAGACCTTCCGCGACTGCCCGACCTGCCCGGAACTCGTCGTGGTGCCGGCGGGCGACTTCGTGATGGGCGGGGACGCGGAGTACGAGAAGCCCGCCCACCGGGTGACGATCCGGCGCCCCTTCGCGATCGGCCGGCACGAGGTGACCTTCGCGCAGTGGGATGCCTGCGTGGCCGCGGGCGGCTGCAAGGGCGACATCGACGACCACGGCTTCGGGCGCGGCGACCGACCGGTCATCGACGTGAGCTACGACGACGTGCAGGGCTACCTGCGCTGGCTGTCCGCGCAGACGCGCCGGACCTACCGCCTGCCGAGCGAGGCGGAGTGGGAATACGCGGCCCGCGCGGGCGCGACCTCGCCGTTCTGGTGGGGGCCGGCGGCGGGCAGCGGGCGGGCGAATTGCGAGGATTGCAGCCAGGCTCCGTCCCACCGCACCGTCGCGGTGGGCTCGTACCGCCCCAACGCCTTCGGGCTGTTCGACACCGCCGGCAACGCCGCCGAGTGGGTCGAGGATTGCTGGAACATGAGCTACCGGGGGGCGCCGACCGACGGCGCGGCGTGGCGCACGGGCCAGTGCGACCTGCGCGTCCTGCGCGGCGGCTCCTTCACGGCCCGCTCGGCGCTCCTGCGCTCGGGCTCGCGCTTCCGCTACGACCACGACATCCGCTACTACGCCAACGGGTTCCGGGTGGTGCGGGAGCTCCCCTGATCCGCACCGGGCCGGGGCCGGCCTGCGCCACATCGCCCCTTGCGGCGGGCCGGGCGGCGGGGGATGGGCAGGCTTTCGTCCCCGAGGAGCCCCCGATGTCCCCCGAATCCGCCGCCCCGTCGCCCGAGGAGGCCGTCGCCGCGATCAGCCGCTGGCTCTCGGTCGAGAGCCCGACCCACCACGCGGCCGGGGTCAACCGGATGATGGACCTCGTCGCCGACGAGGCCGAGGCGACCGGCATCCCGTGGGAGCGGATCGGCGGCACGCAGGGCCTCGGCGACAGCCTGATCCTGCGGGCCGGGCCGCGGACCGGGGAGCCCGCCCTCCTGGTCCTGTCGCACCTCGACACGGTCCATCCGGTCGGCACCCTGGCGGAGCTGCCGGTGCGGGTCGAGGGCGACCGGCTCTACGGGCCGGGCGTGTACGACATGAAGGGCGGGGCGTGGCTCTGCCTGCAGGGCTTCATCGCCGCGGCGAAGGGCGGGCAGGCCCGGCGGCCCCTCGTCTTCCTGTTCACGAGCGACGAGGAGATCGGCTCGCCGACGACCCGCGGGCTGATCGAGGATCTGGGGCGGCGGGCCGAGGCGGTGCTGGTGACCGAGCCCGGCCGGGACGGCGGCCGGGTGGTCACGGGCCGCAAGGGCGTCGGGCGCTTCGACATCCACGTGGAGGGGCGCCCCGCCCATGCCGGTAGCCGCCACGCGGAGGGGCGCAACGCGATCCGCGAGGCCGCCCGGCTGATCCTGGAGATCGAGGCCCTGACCGACTACGCGCGCGGCATCACCACCACGGTCGGGCTGGTCCAGGGCGGCACCGCCGAGAACGTGGTGCCGCAGCATTGCCGCTTCACCGCGGACCTGCGGGTGGTGACGGAGGAGGACGGGCGGGCCTGCGTGGCGCGCCTCCGCGGCCTGCAGGCCGCGCCCGACTTCACCGTGACGGTGACCGGCGGCATGAACCGCCCGCCCTATCCGCGCTCGGACCTGACCGGCCGGCTCTTCGCGCAGGCGCGCGCCATCGCCGAGCAGGAGCTCGGCCTCGCCCTCGGCGAGGTGCCGCTGACGGGCGGCGGCTCGGACGGGAACTTCACGGCGGCGCTCGGCGTGCCGACCCTCGACGGCCTCGGCATCGACGGGGACGGCGCCCACACGCTGTGGGAGTACGGCCTGATCTCCTCCATCGCGCCGCGGCGGCGGCTGATGCAGCGGATGCTGGAGACGCTGTGATCCGAAATCCGACGGATTGCGTCGCAATGCGGATTTCGGCTTCGCTCAAGCGCCGCGCCGGCTCGTGATCCGACGGATTGCGTCGCAATGCGGATTTGGCGCAGCCCGCGCCCCGTCCGGGCCCCCTCGGGGTCCGGGAACGAAGGGCCGGGCCGTCACGCCGCCCGCGTCGCCGGCCGGTCCTCCACGAGGGCGACCACCTCGTCCCAGCGCGACAGGAAGGCCCGCACGCAGGCCGGGTCGAAATGCCGGCCCGCCTCCTCCTCCAGGAAGGACCGGGCCCGGTCGAGCGGCCAGCCCGGCTTGTAGACCCGGTCCGAGATCAGCGCGTCGAACACGTCCGCCACCGCGGTGATGCGGCCCGGCAGCGGGATCGCCTCGCCTTTCAGGCCGCGCGGGTAGCCGGTCCCGTCCCAGCGCTCGTGGTGGGTCAGCGCGATCTCGGCGGCGAGGCGCAGGAGCCGGGACGGGCTGTCGCTCAGCATCCGGTAGCCGCGCAGGGCGTGCTCCATCATCTCGACCCGCTCGGCCTCGCTCAGGGGCCCGGGCTTGCGCAGGATCGCGTCCGCCACCCCGATCTTGCCGATGTCGTGCATGGTCGAGGCCAGCGCGATGTCGTTCGCCTCCTCCTCCGGGAGGCCGAGCCCGTCCGCGATGGCGATGACGCAGCCGGCCACCCGGGTGAGGTGGCCGCCCGCCTGATCGTCCCGGTACTCCGCCGCCAGCATCAGGCGGTGGATGATCTCCCGCTCCCGCTGGGCGCTCTGCGCGTGCACCCGCCGCATCTCGCGGGCGAGGTCCTCCGCCTCCGCGGCGCCCGCCTGGGCCCGGGACAGGGCGACGAGGTTGCGGGCGCGGATCTGCAGGTCGAACCCGTCGAGGGGCGGCAGCACCACGTCGGTGGCGCCCGCTTCGAGGGCGCGCCGCCGCGCCGCGCCCGGCTCGCCGCTGCCCAGCACCATCAGGGAGGTGCGCACGAGGTGCGGCAGGCGGCGCAGGTCGCGCACGAGGCCGATCGCGTCGAGGCGGGGCCCGTCCTCGATCAGCACGAGGTCGGTGCCCTGATCCGCCAGGGCGCTGCGGGCGGCCTCGGCCTCGCCGAGGACCAGGGTGGCGTAGGCGGGGGCGAAGAGGCGCGAGAGCTGCGCCGGATCCGGCCGTGCCGTGACGATGACGACGGAGGGGTCCGCGGCGGAAGTCATGGCGTGTCTGGGATCCCGTGCCGGGCCGTCGGGTGCGGCGGCATCAGCGAAATGTCGCCGAGTTTGCTGAAGCGATCTTTAAAGCATGTTTTGGCGGTCAGATGGCGAAATCGCTGCCGCTGGGCAGGTCCGGGAAGATCCTGGCCGCCTCGGCCCGTCGGCAGAGCTCCTCCACCGTCACCGCGTCGAGGGTCGCGAGGAAGGCCTGCCCGGCCGCCGCGAGGAGCGGGTCGATCAGCCCCGCCGCCGGCGCCGGCCTGCCCGCCTCGCCGTCGCCGAGGGCCAGCACCGCCCTGGCGATGTCGCCGACGCGGATGCGGCGGCGCTCGCGGGCGAGTTCGTAGCCGCCATGCGGGCCGCGCAGGCCCTTGAGCAGCCCGTGCCGGACCAGGGCCTGCAGCACCGTCTCGAGGTGGCGCGGGGGCAGGCCGTGGCGGGCCGCGAGGGCCCGGGCGCTGACCGCCTGCGGCCGGGCGTGGAGCGCGATGTCGATCACCGCCGCCACCGCGAGCGCGAGGCGCGGGGGCGCCAGCGCCGGCGGGGCCGCGCCGGCGGGCTCCTGCGGGCTGGTCGAGGCCTCCCCCATCGCGCCCTCAGTGCCGCCCCGTCGAGCCGAACCCGCTCTCCCCCCGCGCCGCCGCCTCGCCCGAGAAGGTCTCGACGAGGCGCAGGGCCGGCCGGGTCACCCGGGTGAAGACGAGCTGCGCCACGCGCTCCCCCGGCGCGATGGTGAGCGGCCGGGACGCGCCCGGCGGGTTGCGGTTCCAGAGCGAGAGCATCAGGGGCCCCTCGTAATCGGCGTCGATCACCCCGACCGTGTTGCCGAGGACGAGCCCCTCCCGGTGGCCGAGCCCCGAGCGGGGACAGACCAGGCCGCACCAGCCGGGATCGCGGATCGCCACCGCGAATCCGGCCGGCACCAGGACCGGGGCGGCCTGCGGGGCGAGCGTCAGGGGCGCGTCCAGGCAGGCGTGCAGGTCGAGCCCCGCCGCCTGCGCCGAGCCCCAGCGCGGGAACCCCCACCCGGAGAGCCGCGGATCGAGGAGGCGGATCTCGACCGCGAGGTCGTCGGGCCCGGTCATGCGCCGCCCCGCCACCGCATTCCGCCCCGGTGCCGCGGTCGGGCGCATCGGCCGGAGGGCAGGTCGGGCATGGGCGAGCCTCGCGCTGGCATCGCCCGGCGGCGCGCCGGATCCGGCGCGGACGATGCGGTCAGGTATCCGGTGATGGGCGCGGCCCGGCCGGGCCGCCCCGCGGCGCCCTTATGCCCCGGCCGCGCGCCCGCGGCTACACCCCCGGGAGGGGGAGCCGGCCTCAGCCGAGCCGCGCGGCGAGGGTGCGGGCGAAGGACTCGATATGCGCCGTCATGGCCGCCGCGGCGTCCGACGGGGAGCGCCGGGCGAGGGCGTCGCGGATCGCCGCGTGCTCCACCGCCACCTCCGCGAGGTGCTGGCCGGTGCCGAGGGACAGGGCCCAGAAGCGCACCGATCGGCCGTGCAGCCCGTCCAGCACCTCGGCCAGGACGCGGTTGCCGCTCGCCGCGGCGATCGCCGCGTGGAAGCGCCGGTCGGCCTCGATGATCGGGTCGAGGTCGGGCGAGGGCGCGGCCGGGGCCTCGGCCAGCACCGCGTCGAGCCGGGCCAGATCCGCCGCGCCGATCCGCTCGGCCGCCCGCGCCGCGCAGGCCGGCTCGGTCAGCCGGCGCACCTCGACGAGCTGCGCGAACTCGTCCATCGAGAGCGGCTGCACCAGGACGCCCTTGCGGGGCAGGATCCGCACCAGCCCCTCGTGCATCAACCGGTGCAGCGCCTTGTTCACCGGCGTGCGTCCGATGCCGAATTCCGCGCAGAGGGCCGCCTCGTTGAGCGCCTCGCCGGGCTTCAGCCGGAGGGCCAGGATGTCGCCCTTCAGGCGCCGGTAGGCCCGCTCGTTCTCCGAGATAATGGGGGGATCGCCCGCTCTCATCCGCTCACCGCTCCCGCAGCGCGGCCGCGCCATAGCACGGTTTGTGAAATTTCACAGGCATGCTAATTGCGAGGCCAAGCGCCGATCGGCCCCGTCCGGGCGGGGGGAGAAGAGCGCGGGAGAAGTGCGATGATGCGGGGAGACGAGGTGAGCGCGGCCGAGCTGGAGGAGGGTTACCGCGGGGCGACCCTGCGGCTGATCCCCTTCCTGGTGATCCTGTTCATCCTGGCCTGGATCGACCGGGTGAATGTGGGCTTCGCCAAGCTGCAGATGCTGACCGACCTGCGGTTCAGCGAGGCGGTCTACGGCTTCGGGGCGGGGATCTTCTTCGTCGGCTACTTCCTGTTCGAGGTGCCGAGCAACCTGCTCCTGGAGCGCATCGGCGCGCGCCGGACGCTGGCGCGGATCACCATCCTGTGGGGGCTCGCCTCGATGGGCCTCGCCTTCGTGCGCGACGAGTGGACGTTCTACGCCGTGCGTTTCCTGCTCGGCGTGTTCGAGGCGGGCTTCTTCCCGGGCGTGGTCCTCTACCTGACCTACTGGTTCCCGAGCGCCCGGCGCTCGCGCATCAACGGCCTGTTCATGACCTCCTTCGCGGTGGCCGGGATCGTCGGCGGGCCGGTGGCCGGGCTGATCATGGGCACGATGGGGGGCGTCGGCGGCCTCGCCAACTGGCAGTGGCTGTTCATCCTGGAGGGGATCCCCTCGCTCGTCGCCGGGCTCGCGGTGCTCGCCTGGCTGCCGGACCGGCCCGAGAGCGCGCGCTGGCTTCCCGCGCCGGTCGCCGCCGCCATGAGCGCGGCGGTGGCGGCGGAGGGCCGCGCGGCCGGCAAGGAGGCGCATCTCGGGGCGGCCCTGCGCGACGGCCGGGTCTGGCTCTGCGCGCTGATCTACTTCTGCATCGTCAGCGGCAACGCCACCATCGCGTTCTGGACGCCCTCGATCATCAAGGAGATCGGCGTGCGCGACCCGATCGCCATCGGCCTCCTCTCGGCGATCCCCTTCGTCGCCGGCACGGCCGCGATGGTCTGGAACGGCGCGCATTCCGACCGCCGCCGGGAGCGGCGCCTGCATTGCGCCGGCGCGAGCCTGGTCGCCGCCGCGGGCCTCGCGGCGACGGGCGCCCTGATCGGCCAGGCCGTCCCCGCGCTGGCGGCCCTCACGGTCGCGGCGATCGGCATCCTGGCGGCCTTCCCGGTCTTCTGGGCGCTGCCGCAGACCTTCCTCTCCGGCACCGCCGCGGCGGGCGCCATCGCGGCGATCAACGCGATCGGCAACCTCGCGGGCTTCGCCGCGCCCTCCATGATCGGCCTGTCCACCTCCCTCACCGGCTCGTCCAGCGGCGGGCTCACCGTCGTGGCCGGCCTCGAACTCCTGGCCGCCATCCTGGTCTTCGGCTTCGCGCGCTGGCAGGAGGAATCCGCGCCCGAACCGGCCATTCCATGAGGAACCCCGCGATGCTGACCTTCCACCGCAGCGCCCGCGGGCGCGAGGACCGGATCGCCATCGAGCCCGAATCCGTGGTGATCGCCGGCTGGGCCGGGAGCGACGAGGCGGCGATCCGCCACCACATCGAGGAACTGGCGGCGATCGGCGTGCCGCGCCCCTCGGCGGTGCCGGTCTATTACCGGGTCGCGGCCCAGACCCTCACGCAGGCGGCGCGCCTCGTCGTGCTCGGTCCCGACACCTCCGGCGAGGCCGAGCCGGTGGTGGTCTCGCTGGCGGACGGGCTCTGGCTCGGGCTCGGCTCCGACCACACCGACCGCAAGGCCGAGACGCTCGGCATCGCCCTCTCGAAGCAGCTCTGCGGCAAGCCGATCGGCACCGGCCTGTGGCGCCTCGACGAGGTCGAGCCGCACTGGGACGCCCTGGTGCTGCGGGCCTACGCGACGATCGACGGCGCGCGGGTGCTCTACCAGGAAGGCGCGCTCGCCGGCCTGCGCCGCCCGAGCGACCTCCTGGCACGCCGGCCCGGCGGCCCGGACCTGCCGCCCGGCAGCGTGATGTTCGGCGGCACCCTCGCGGCCATCGGGGGCATCCGGCCGGCCTCGCGCTTCGAGATCGAACTGGAGGATCCGGTGCGCGGAAAGCGCCTCGGCCACGCCTACGACGTCGAGGTGCTGCCGGTCGTGTCCTGAGGCGGCGGGAGCGGCAGGGGATGCTCGCCGGGGCGGAGATCGTCGCCACCGCCGCCAAGATGGCGGCGAGCGCGGCCGTGGTGGTGGTCGCCGCCCGGGCGGTCGAGCGCGCCGGGCCCCTCGTGGCGGCGATGATCGCGACGCTGCCGCTCTCGGCCGGGCCCGCCTACCTGTTCCTCGCCCTGGAGCACGGGCCGGATTTCCTGCGCGCGAGCGCCGTCGCCAGCCTGCCGGCCATCGCGGCGACCGGGATCCTGATCGTGGTCTACGCCGCCCTGGCCCGCCGCGGCGGGCTCGCCCTCAGTCTCGGGGCGGGGCTCCTGGCCTGGGGCGCGGCCGCCACGGCCCTGCGCCAGCTCGCGCCCGGCCTCGCCCCGGCGGCCGGCCTCGCCGCCCTGGCGCTCCTCGCCTGCATGGCGGCGGGGCGGGCGATCCGCCCCGCCCGGCCGGTGCCGCGGCGGCCCGGACGGCCCCGCGACGTGGCGATCCGGGCCGGGATCGTCATGGGCCTCGTCGGCCTCGTGCTGCTGGCCGGCCGGGTGGCGGGCCCGGGCCTCGCCGGTCTGCTGGCGCTGGCCCCGGTCGTGATGGTGAGCCTCGCGCTGATCCTGCATCCGCGCCTCGGCGGGGAGGCGAGCGCCGGCGTGCTGGTCCTCGGCCTGCCCGGACTCCTCGGCTTCGTGGCGGCCCTCACGATCCTCGCCCTGACGGTGGAGCGCCTGGGGGCGGCCTTCGGCCTGACGCTGGCGCTCCTCGTGACCCTCGCCTGGAACGGGGGCATCCTGCTCCTGAACCGCCTCTGGCCCTCTCGCCCCTCGGAGACCGTCCCGTGAACCCGACCCCCGCGAGCCCGACCCCCGTGCGCGACGACCTCGAGCGCCGCCTCGCCGCCATCGGCGAGGAGGCGGGGCGCCACGTCTTCACCCGCGTCGCCGCCCGGGCGGCCCGCGCCGAGGCCGACGCCGCCGATGCGCGGCGCCGGGCCGGGCTCTCCCTCGGGCCGCTCGACGGCGCCATCGTGTCGATCAAGGACCTGTTCGATGTCGCGGGCGAGCCGACCACGGCGGGCTCCGCCATCCGGCGCGCCAGCCCGCCCGCCGCCGCGGACGCGCCGGTCGTGGCGCGGCTGCGCCGGGCGGGCGCCGTGATCGTCGGCAAGACCAACATGACGGAATTCGCCTTCTCGGGGCTCGGCCTCAACCCGCATTACGGGACCCCGGGCAACGCCGCCGATCCGGCCCGGCTGCCGGGCGGCTCCTCCTCGGGAGCGGGGGTCTCGGCGGCCCTCGGCACCAGCGACGTCGCCATCGGCACCGACACGGGCGGGTCGGTGCGGATCCCGGCCTCCCTCAACGGGGTCGTCGGGTTCAAGCCCACCGCCCGGCGCGTGCCCCTGGCGGGCGCCTTCCCGCTGAGCCCCTCCCTCGACTCGATCGGGCCGCTCGCCCGCAGCGTCGCGGCCTGCGCGGCGGCCGACGCCGTGATGGCCGGGGAGGAGCCGGCGCCGCTGCGCCCGCCCGCCCTCGCCGACCTGCGCATCGGCGTGCCCCGCGGCCTCCTCTTCACCGACACGGATCCGGGCGTGGCGGCCGACGTCGAGGCCGCGCTCGGCCGCCTCGCGGCGGCGGGCGCCCGCATCGCCGACATGACGATCGACGACCTGCTGGAGCGCTTCGCCCTCGCCACCGCGGCGGCGCCCATCGCCTCGGTCGAGGCCTACGAGGTCCATGCCGACTGGCTCGATCGCGAGGGGGCCGGGATGGATCCGCGGGTGCGGGTGCGCATCGAGCGCGGGCGCCCGGTCGGCGCGGCGGCCTACCTGCGCATGATGCGCGCCCGGGCCGAGCTGATCCGGGCCTGCGACGCGCGCCTGCTGCCCTTCGACGCCGTCGCCCTGCCCACCACCGCGATCCCGGCGCCGACCATCGCCTCGGTGGCCGAGGACGACGAGGCCTTCTCGCGCACCAACGTCCTGATGCTGCGCAACACCATGGTGGGCAACCTGTTCGACCTCACCGCGCTGTCGCTGCCGCTGCCGGGCCGCGCCCTGCCGGCGGGGCTGATGCTGCTCGCCCGCCACGGCCACGACCGGCGCCTGCTCGAGATCGGGGCCGCGATCGAGGCCTGCCTCGGCTGACGGGCAGCCCGCGCGGCCGCCCCGGCCCGCGCCGGGATTCCTCCCGCTTCCGTCGGGGCCGGGGGCCGCTATGGTGGCCGGCGCGCCGCAAGGCCGCTCCCGGTCCCAAACGGAAGATCGCCCCGATGCCCCACGCCCCCTCCGCCGGTGCCTCGCCGCGCTCCTGCTCGGCGCCCTGCCCCTCGCCGCCCCCGCGCTGGCCCTCGAAGCGCCGCAGCCCGAGGCGGCCGCCCCTTCCGCCGCCCGCAAGGCGAGCATCGTGATCCTGGCCACCGGCGGCACCATCGCCGGGGCGGGCGCCGATGCCAGCAACAGCGCCACCTACCAGGCCGCCAAGGTGCCGGTGGACAAGCTCATCGCCGCCGTGCCGGCGCTCGGCGAAGTCGCCGCCGTGCGGGGCGAGCAGGTCTTCCAGATCGCCTCCGAGAGCTTCACCAACGCGCAGCTCGTCACCCTCGCCAAGCGCGTGGCCGACCTCGTGAAGCGGGACGACGTCGACGGCGTCGTCGTTACCCACGGCACCGACACCCTGGAGGAGACCGCCTACTTCCTCGACCTCGTCGTGCCGACCGACAAGCCGATCGTGGTGGTGGGCTCGATGCGGCCCTCGACCGCCCTCTCGGCCGACGGCGCCCTCAACCTCATGGACGCGGTCGCCACGGCGGCCTCGCCGGATTCCCGCGGCAAGGGCGTCCTCGTCACCATGAACGACGAGATCCAGGCCGGCCGCGACGTGACGAAGCGCGTCAACATCAAGCCGAGCGCCTTCTCCAGCCAGTGGGGGCCGCTCGGCATGGTGGTCGAGGGCAGGACCTACTATTTCCGCGCCCCGGTGAAGCGGCACGGCACCAGCTCGGAATTCGACATCGCGGCGATCGACGCGCTGCCCGAGGTGGCGATCGTGTACGGCGCGGGCAACATGAACCCCGCCCCCTACGCGGCGGCCGTGCAGGCGGGCGCCAAGGCGATCATCCACGCGGGCACCGGCAACGGCTCGGTGGCCGGCTACCTCGTCGACACCCTCAGGGACCTGCGCCAGCGCGGCACGGTGATCATCCGCTCGTCGCGGGTCGGCGACGGGTTCGTCCTGCGCAACGCCGAGCAGCCCGACGACCGCTACGACTGGGTCGTCGCCCACGACCTCAATCCGCAAAAGGCAAAGATCCTGGCCGCCGTCGCCCTCACGCGCACCAGTGACAGCAAGGAGCTGCAGCGCATCTTCTGGCAGTACTGACCGGTGAAACCGGGGCCGGAGGCCATCCCCCCTTGGGTCGCCCCGGCCCGCTCGTCTTGAGACGGCGTTAATCAACCTGCGCGATGGTGCGGCGGACTGAGAACTACCCGCCCGCGCCCCGGACGGGCCATCGCGCAGGGGACGTCATGCACATCGTCGTCGTCGATCCGAGCCGGGTCGTGCTGAAGGTGATCGGCGGGCTGCTCGACCCGCGCGGCCACACCGTGAACACCTTCACGGATTCGCGCGAGGCGCTCGACTACGTGACCGCCAACGAAGCCGTCACGGCGCTGATCACCAGCCTGGAGGTGCGGCCGCTGACCGGGCTCGAACTGTGCTGGTCGGCCCGCCTGCTGGCGGAGGCGCACCGCCCCCTCTACATCATCGCGATGTCCTCGGCCCGCAACGCCCGCAACCTCGCCGAGGTGCTCGACAGCGGCGCCGACGACTTCATCGACAAGCCCCCGGGCGGCGAGGAGCTCTACGCCCGGCTGCGGGCCGCCGAGCGCGTGACCCGGATGCAGCGCGAGCTGATCCGCCTCGCCGAGACCGACTCGCTCACGGAACTCCTGAACCGCCGCGCCTTCGTGCAGCGGGTGGCCGAGATCGCCGGGCGCGCGGGCAACCATGGCAAGCTCGCCCTCGTCGTCGCGGACATCGACAATTTCAAGCGCATCAACGACGAGCACGGCCACGCCCTCGGCGACGTCGCCATCCAGGGCGTGGCGACCGCCCTCTCGGAGGTGCCGGACTCGCTCGTCGGGCGCCTCGGCGGCGAGGAATTCGGCGTCGCCCTCCCGGGCCGGAGCCTGGAGGAGGCCGAGGCCATCGCCAACCGCCTGCGGCTGCGCTGCACGCAGCTGCGCTTCAAGGGCCGGCACGGCCCGGTCCAGCTCAGCTGCAGCTTCGGGGTGAGCGCGTGGTCGGAGGGCGAGACGATCGAGGGCCTGCACAAGCGGGCCGACATTGCCCTCTACGAGGCGAAGGCGACCGGGCGCAACCGCGTGGTCTCCGCCTTCACGGACCTCGTCCTCGCCCGCGCGGGCTGAGGCCCCTCGGTAAACGCCCACGATAGCGCCGCCCCCCGGTGAGCGCCTATCGAGGGCGCGGTCACCGCCCGTCCGTTCCGAACTGGCACAGGTGCCGGGCGCCCATCCCGGAACGTTCCCGCATGCGAGCCCGACTTCGCCGGACAGAACCGGCCTCGCGGGTCGCGCGTAAACCATAGCAACCGACAATTTCCCTTGAGTCTCCGTGCGGCGCGGTCCGCCGCGCCGCGGTTGGAACGCCGCTTGATCATCACACTCCGTCAACCAGGCGCGTGTGCCGCGCCGAGACGGAGGCAGAACGGCATGAGTGACGCCGTGAATGTGCTGATCATCGACGAGCCGCCGGATCTCGGGGCGGCCTTCCGCGCAACGCTGGAACATCATCCCGAGCTTCGGACGCTGGATGAATCCGGCCTGCGCGCGGGCTCCGGGGGCCTGCTGCTCGACGGCGTCGCCCTCGTCTTCTCCGCGCGGAGCGCGAGCGCCGTCGCGGCGCTGCGGGAGCGCCACCCGCGCCTGAAGGTGCTGGTCGCCTTCCTGGCCGCCGACGCGGCGACCCTGACCCAGCTCGCCGCGTCGGGCGCCGACGCCTTCGTGGCGCGCTCGGCCTCGCCGCGGGAGATCTGCGCCGCGATCCTGGCCCTCGCCCACGGCATGCCGCTCGGCGGCGCGGTCCCGGAGGCGGTCGGGACCGAGGAGGTGGCCGCGAGCCTCGGCCTCACCCCCCGGGAGGCCGAGGTGCTGCGCTTCCTCAGCGCCGGGTTCAGCAACAAGGAGGTGGCGCGCCGCCTCACCGTGAGCGTGCGCACCGTCGAGACGCATCGCCTCAACCTGCGCCGCAAGACCAAGACCGGGCGGCTCAAGGACCTCGTCCAGCTCGCCCGGCAGATGGGCCTCGCGCCGGTGATCGACACCGAGCCGTCGAGCCATCGGCCGGCCGTGGCGGGCCGCAGCGCGCGCCACGGCAGCTCGTCCCACGCGGCGGCCCCCCATTGAGGCGGGGCCGCCGCGGAATGGCCGGAGCGGCCCGTCAGGCCGCCCGGCGGGCAGCCGCGCGGGTCCTGCCCGCTCCCTTGCGACTCCTCTGCGCCGCGGGCCCCTCGGCGGGCGCGTCCGCCGCCAGCCGCCCCTGGAGCAGAGCCAGCACGGCGGTCTCCTCCGGCCGCAGCCGGTGGATGTCCTCCCGCAGCTCCGCCTCGATCTCGTCGCGCGCCCGCAGCAGGAAGCTCCCTTCGAGGTAGGAGCCGAGGATCTCCGGGTGGATGTAGCACTTGCGGCAGATCGTCGGCGTGTTGCCGAGCCGCTCGGCCACCCGCTCGATGGCGCTGCGCACGTTGCGCTTGGCCGCCGCCTGGCTGTCGAAGGTCTCGAATTCCCGCAGCGCCAGGGCCGCCAGCACCGTGCCCGACCAGGTGCGGAAATCCTTGGCGGTGATGTCCCGGCCGGTGATCTCCCGCAGGTAGGCGTTGACGTCGGCCGAGGTCACGTCGCGCTGCACCCCGTCCTCGTCGAGGTACTGGAACAGCTCCTGGCCCGGCAGGTCCTGGCAGGCCTTCACGATCTTGGCCACGCGCCGGTCGCGCAGGGCCAGCTGCCAGACCTTGCCGCTCTTGCCCTTGAAGCGGAATTTCAGCTCCGCGCCCTCGACGTTCACGTGCGGGTCGCGCAGGGTCGTGAGCCCGAAGGAGCGGTTGGCGCGGGCGTAATCGTCGTTCCCGACCCGGATCAGCGTGGTCTCCAGCAGGTGGACCACCGTGGCGAGCACCTTCTCCCGCGGCAGGCCCCGCCGGCCCATATCCTCCTGCACCCGCGCCCGCAGGGCCGGCAGCGCCCGCGCGAAGTCCATCATGTGGGCGAACTTGGTCGAGTCCCGCGCCTCCCGGAACTGCGGATGGTAGCGGTACTGCTTGCGGCCGCGATCGTCCCGCCCCGTCGCCTGGATGTGCCCGTTGGGATGCCGGCAGATCCAGACATCCGTGTAGGCCGGCGGGATCGCCAGGGCCCTGATGCGCTTGAGCACCGCCTCGTCGCGGACCGGCCGGCCGTCCGGGTCGATGTAGCGGAAGCCGCGCCCGTTGCGCTTGCGGCGATAGCCGGGCTCCTCGTCGCTGACGTAGCGCAGCCCGATCTCGCGGGCGGCCTCGCGCGGGTCGGCGCGACCCTCCGGCGCGGACGGCGCGGTCTCGGGATCCGACGGCATGCGGGGCCTCGCTCGGCAGGACGCAACGGGTGGATGCTCAACCGTGGCGTGCCGCGGCGGGTTCCTGCGGCGGGATGGTCGGGGCGGGCAGGATGCCGCCGCAGCCTCGCGGCGACCCGCCGCGCGCCGGCGCGCGGGCGAGGCGTCCCGTCCGACCTTCCGGCCCGCCGGCGGTTTCCCCCGGCGGTCCTCCGGGTTAGGGAGGCGGGCGAGAGCAGGAGAGCCGCGTGACCGCAGCCGAAGGCCAGAAGACCATCGCGTTCGTCGTCACGGAGGATTGGTTCTTCGCCTCGCACTTCCTGCCCATGGCCCGGGCCGCCGTCGCGGCCGGGCACCGGGTCGCGGTGGTGACGCGGGTGCGCGACCATCGCGGCGCGATCGAGGCCGCGGGCGCCCAGGTGGTGGCCCTGGAGGCCGAGCGGTCGAGCCTGAACCCGATGAGCGCGGGCTACGCCGCAGGCCAGCTCGCCGCGCTGCTGAAGGCCCTGCGGGCCGACCTCGTGCACTGCGTCGCGCTGCGCGGCATCCTGGTGGGCGGCGCCGCCGCCGCCCTCGCCGGCATCCCCCGGCGCGTCTACGCGCTCACCGGGCTCGGCCTCCTGGGCGCCCGGCAGGACCGCGCCGCGCGCCTCGCCCGGGGGGCGCTGCGCCACCTGATCCGCGGGCCGCTGGAGACCCGGGCGACCCGCTACCTCGTGGAGAATCCCGACGACGCGGCGCTCCTCGGCCTCGACCCGGCCGAGAGCCGCGTCACCCTGGTGGGCGGCGCCGGGGTCGATCCGCGGGCCTTCGCGCCGACGCCGCTGCCGCCCCTGCCGCCCCTGCGGGTCGCCCTCGTCGCCCGCATGCTGTGGTCGAAGGGCGTCGACACCGCCGTGGAGGCCGTGCGCCTCGCCCGCGCCGGCGGCGCGCCGGTCGAACTCGCCCTCTACGGGGCGCCCGACCCCTCGAACCGCCGGGCGATCCCGGAGGCGACCCTGCGGGGCTGGGCCGGCGACGGCGTGGCGTGGCACGGGCCGACCGCGGACGCGGCCGGCGCCTACGCGGCCGCGCAGGTCGGCTGCCTGCCCTCCCGCGGCGGCGAGGGCCTGCCCCGCACCCTGCTCGAAGCCGCCTCCTGCGGCCGGGCCATCGTCACCACGGACGTGCCGGGCTGCCGCACCCTCGTGCGCGACGGGATCGAGGGCCGGCTCGTCCCGCCGGACGACCCCGCCGCCCTCGCGGCCGCCCTGGCGCGCCTCGCCGCCGACCCGGCGCGGGTCGCCGCCATGGGCGAGGCCGCGCGCCGGCGCATCCTCGAGGGCGGCTTCACCGAGGAGGCGGTGGCCTCGGCGGTCGCCCGCCTCCACGCCGCGATGCTCGCGTGACGCCGCGCCCCGTCCCGGATCCGGAGGCGTCCGCCCTGCGCGAGCCGCTGCGCTTCATCCGGGCCAACACCGCCCTGCGGCCGGTGCCGCACGCGCCGGAGATCCGCCTCCACGTCGCCGACGAGGCCACGGAGCTGTGGAGCCGCACCGAGGAGGAGCTGGGCGAGATCGGCCTGCCCCCGCCCTTCTGGGCCTTCGCCTGGGCGGGGGGCCAGGGGCTTGCCCGCTACGTCCTCGATCACCCCGAGACGGTGCGGGGCGCCCGGGTGCTCGACTTCGCCTCCGGCTCCGGCCTCGTCTCCATCGCGGCCGCGCGCGCGGCCGCCGCCGCCGTCGAGGCGAGCGACCTCGATCCCTTCGCGCTGGCGGCGATCGGCCTCAACGCCGCCGAGAACGGCGTCGCCGACCGGGTCCGGGCCGTCGCCGGCGACCTCATCGGCCGCGACGAGGGCTGGGACTGCGTGCTCGCCGCCGACATCTTCTACGAGCGCGACCTCGCGGCCCGGGTCGGCGACTGGCTCGCCGCCCTGCAGGCGAGGGGGGCCCGCGTCCTCCTGGGGGATCCGGGCCGGGCCTACCTGCCGGCGGCGCGGCTCGACAGGCTCGCCACCTACGCGGTGCCGGTGAGCCGCGCCCTGGAGGATGCCGAGATCAAGCGCACCGGGGTGTGGCGCTTCGCGCCGGACGGCGCCTGACGCCGACGGCCGTGTCCGTCGGCCGTCGGCTCCGGTCTCGAATCGCCGCCAAGGTGAACGTGTCTCGCCGAGCCGATGGCTCGTGTCGCGCATGCGAGAGGGCCGACGGCCCGGTGCGTCGACATCCGGGGCCGTCGGGACGAGGCGAGTCATTCGACATCCGACGGATTGCGTCGCCATGCGGATGTCGGCTGCGCTCAGGCGCCGCGCTCGGGCGCCGCGCGGGCTCGTGATCCGGGATCCGCTGCGATCAACCGGATCACCCGTACATGGCGCGCAGGTCGAGGCTGCTCTCGCGCCCGACCGCGTCGAAATGCTGGTCGAGCCACGCCCGCGCGGCCGCGCGCCCGGCGTCGCGCAGGCGCAAGAGGAACGGCCACTGCGCCTTGAGCTTCGTCGCCGCGGTGTAGTCGTCGAGTTCGCCGCTGCCGTCGATCCGGTGCAGCCGCAGCGGCCGGTAGCCCTCGGTCGCCAGCGCCCCCTCGTCGACCAATCCCTGCACGAAGTCGATCGCCCGCAATTCCCGCAGGAGATTGCCGTTGAAGGTGATCTCGTTCAGGCGGTCGCGTATCTCCTGGGGCGTGCGCGGCGTCTCGCGCCGCTCGACCGGGTTGATCTGGATCAGCAGGATGTCGCGGGTCTCGGCCCCGTGATAGAGGGGGTAGAGGGGCGGGTTGCCGAGATAGCCCCCGTCCCAGTAGGGCACGCCGTCGATCTCCACCGCCTGGAACACGGTCGGCAGGCAGGCCGAGGCCATGACGTGGTCGGCCGTCAGGTCGCGGCCCTCGAAGACCGCGATCTTGCCCGTCCAGACATTGGTGGCCGAGATGAAGAGCGGCGGCGCGTTCTCGCGGCGCAGCGCCTCGAAATCCACCGTGTCGGTCAGCGCCCGCTTGAGCGGGTTGATGTTGAGCGGATTGGCCGCGTAGGGGCTGGCGAGGCTCGCCCAGACCTCGGCGAGCGGGGTGCGCCGCCACAGGCGCAGCATGCCGTCGAAGGCGCGCTGCTGGCTGTGCGGCAGGTCGCCGTCGAGGCTCACCTCCCGCCAGAAGGCTTCGAGCTGCGCCCGCGCGCCCTCGGGCCCGTCCTTCAGCCAGCCATGCGTCATCACCACGGCGTTCATCGCCCCGGCGCTCGCCCCGGTGATCGCCTCGAAGGCGAGGCGGCCGTCCTCGATCAGGGCGTCGAGCACGCCCCACGTGAAGGCGCCGTGGGCGCCGCCGCCCTGCAGGGCGAGGGCGATGCCCTTCTCGGCCCGCGGCCCCGCGAGGCGCCGGCCGGGCGACGCGTCCGGGCGGCTCCCGGGATCGCGGGCGGCCTCGACGCCGACCGGATCGGCCCCGACGGGGCCGGCGGAGGCGGCGCCGGCGGCGCCGGCGGAGGCGACGGAGAGGCGGGTTCTGTCGAGCGTGTCGGTCATGGCCTGCCACCGATTGTTGCGCTGCAATACAAGATGGTGCGATGCACAGGCGGCGCAAGCCTCCCGCCCGGTCGGCGCCTCGACAGGAGAGGGGCGATAGGTCATGAAGCGGGCGGGCCTCTCGGGGCCATCTGCCCGGGCGGGCCTCGCGCGGCCGGGAGGATGAGGCGTGCGCGCCGTCACAGACTTGACGCCGGCCGCGCGCAGGATCAGCTAAACCGCTTGACGCCGGAGCGGGAACCGCCCGGCACGAGGGATCCGATGCAACCCATGGAAGCTTCCGCCGCGCCCGAGATCGCAGGCCCGGCGCCCCGGCACGGCACCGTCGGCGTGCGGATCGGCGAGGGCGAGGGCGCCGTCACGATCGGCGGCGGCGCGCCCATCGTCGTCCAGTCGATGACGAACACCGACACGGCGGACATCGACGCCACCGTGGCGCAGGTCGCCGCGCTCGCCCGCGCCGGCTCCGAGATCGTGCGCATCACCGTCGACCGCGACGAGGCCGCCGCCGCGGTGCCGAAGATCCGCGAGCGCCTGGACCGCATCGGCGTCCACGTGCCCCTCGTCGGCGACTTCCACTACATCGGCCACAAGCTCCTCTCCGACCACCCGGCCTGCGCCGAGGCGCTCGCCAAGTACCGGATCAATCCGGGCAACGTCGGCTTCAAGGAGAAGAAGGACCTCCAGTTCTCGACCATCGTCGAGATGGCGGCCCGGTACGGCAAGGCCGTGCGCATCGGCGCGAACTGGGGCTCCCTCGACGAGGCGCTCCTCACCCGCCTGATGGACGAGAACGCCCGCAGCGAGCGACCGGTCGATGCCCGCGCGGTGATGCGCGAGGCCATGGTGCAGTCCGCCCTCCTCTCCGCCGACCGGGCGGTCGAGATCGGCCTGCCGAAGGACCGCATCGTGCTCTCCGCCAAGGTCTCGGCGGTGCAGGACCTGATCGCGGTCTACCGCGAGGTCGCCCGCCGCTCGGACTACGCGATCCACCTCGGCCTGACCGAGGCCGGCATGGGCACCAAGGGCATCGTCGCGGCCTCGGCCGCCATGGGCGTGCTCCTGCAGGAGGGCATCGGCGACACGATCCGCTACTCGCTCACCCCGGAGCCCGGCGGCGACCGCACCGTGGAGGTGAAGGCCGCCCAGGAACTGCTCCAGACGATGGGCTTCCGCACCTTCGTGCCCCTCGTCGCCGCCTGCCCGGGCTGCGGGCGCACCACCTCGACGGTGTTCCAGGAACTCGCCCGCGACATCCAGAACTGGATCGCGACCTCGATGCCGGAATGGCGCAAGACCTATCCGGGCGTCGAGACCCTGAACGTGGCGGTGATGGGCTGCATCGTGAACGGCCCGGGCGAATCGAAGCACGCCGACATCGGCATCTCGTTGCCGGGAACCGGCGAGAGCCCCTCCGCCCCCGTCTTCATCGACGGCAAGAAGGCGATGACCTTGCGCGGGGCCACCCTTGCCAAGGATTTCGAAACCATCGTCATCGACTACATTGAGCGCCGATTCGGCCAGGGCCGGCGGAGCGCGGCGGAGTAACCTTGCGCCGCCCCGGCGGCGCAACGCGCGGACGGGGCGGAAAGCTAGGCATGTGCACAGCCGCATGCTATGATCCGGGCGATTTCGAGGCCGGGTTCGCCACGCGCCCGGCCCCCAAAGGCCTCGTGCCGCCGAATGGCCCTGACCCATGCCCGGCGGCCCCTGCCGCTCGCGGGCGGACCCTCGATCAGCTATGACGCAGTCAGCCGCACCCGCGGGTGGGCGCCCCGGCGCCCCGCCCGAATCCCTGACCCCGCCGAGCGGCGGTCCGCCCACCCCGCCGGCAGCGTCGATGAGCCCGAGGGCCACGTCGCGACCCACGCGAAGTTCTGGACGCTGTTCATTGGCTCGATCGGCGTCGTCTACGGCGACATCGGCACGAGCCCGCTCTACGCCTTCCGGGAGGCCCTGGCCCCCGGCCGCGCCGACGGGGTGCTGAGCCAGGAGGAGGTGCTGGGCACCGTCTCGCTGCTGCTCTGGGCGCTGATCCTGATCGTCACCATCAAGTACGTCCTGCTGCTTCTGCACATGGACAACAAGGGCGAGGGCGGGATCCTCTCGCTGATGGCGCTCGCCCGCAAGGCGCTGGGCGGCTCGCGGACCGTCTTCCTGCTGGGGCTGCTCGGGGCCGCCCTGTTCTACGGCGACGCCATCATCACCCCGGCGATCTCGGTGCTCTCGGCGGTGGAGGGCCTGAAGCTCGTCACGCCGGCCTTCGACCACTACGTGCTGCCGATCACGATCGCCATCATCGTGCCGCTCTTCCTGGTGCAGAGCCGCGGCACCGGGCGGATGGCGAGCTTCTTCGGGCCGATCACGCTGGTCTGGTTCCTCGCCATGGCGGTGGCGGCGGTGCCGCACATCCTGCGCCGGCCGGACGTGCTGCTCGCCCTCAACCCGCTGCACGCGGCGACCTACCTGGTCAGCCACGGCGCCGGCGCCCTGGTGGTGCTCGGCGCAGTCTTCCTGGCGGTGACGGGGGCCGAGGCGCTCTTCGCCGATCTCGGCCATTTCGGCCGCCGGCCGATCCAGGCCGCCTGGAGCGCGGTGGTGGGGCCGTCCCTGGCCATCAACTATCTGGGCCAGGCGGCCCTGGTCCTGACCTACCCGGACGCGTCGGACCCCTTCTTCCAGCTCGTGCCGGAATGGGCGCTGCTGCCGATGGTGATCCTCGCCACCGCCGCCACGGTGATCGCCAGCCAGGCGGTCATCACCGGCGCCTTCTCGCTGTCGCGCCAGGCGGTGCAGCTCGGCCTGCTGCCGCGGCTGGAGATCCGCCACACCTCCGAGGCGCATTCCGGCCAGATCTTCCTGCCGCAGATCAACCTGCTGCTGATGGTCGGCGTCGTGGTGCTGGTCTTCCTGTTCCGCTCGTCGAGCGCCCTGGCCTCGGCCTACGGCATCGCGGTGACCGGCACGATGCTGATCACGGCGAGCCTCGCCTTCCTGGTCCTGTGGCGCTTCTGGAACTGGTCGCCGCTGGCGGCCGGCGCCGTCATGGTGCCGTTCATCGCCATCGAGATCATGTTCCTGGTCTCGAACCTGCTCAAGGTCTTCGAGGGCGGCTACGTGCCCCTGATGCTGGCCGGCGTGCTGCTGCTGCTGATGTGGACCTGGGTGCGCGGGGTCACGATCCTGTTCAACAAGACCCGCAAGACCGATGTGCCATTGGTCGAGCTGGTCAGCATGCTGGAGAAGAGCCCGCCCCACCACGTCAAGGGCACGGCGGTGTTCCTGACCAGTGACCCCGAGACCGCCCCGGCGGCTTTGCTGCACAACCTCAAGCACAACAAGGTGCTGCACGAGAAGAACGTCGTGCTCACCGTGAAGACGATCGACCTGCCGCGCCTCGCCGATGCCGACCGGATCCGCATCGAGCCGATGGGCCCGCATTTCTGGCGGGTGGTGATGAAGTTCGGCTACATGGAATCGCCGAACATCCCGAAAGGGCTGGCGCTGCTGCGCAAGCAGGGCTTCAAGTTCGACATCATGGCGACGTCGTTCTTCCTGTCCCGCCGCTCGATCCGGCCGGCCGCGCAATCCGGCATGCCGCTCTGGCAGGACCGCATCTTCATCGCCCTCGCCCGCAACGCCAACGACGCGACCGACTTCTTCCAGATCCCGACCGGGCGCGTGGTCGAAGTCGGCACGCAGGTCACGGTGTAGGGCGAGGCGCGCCGCCCCCCGCCCGTCCTCGGGGGCGTTGCGGGCACCGGTCGGCGCAGGCCCGGGGCGGGCTCACCCACCCGCCGCGACGCCGTCGAGCACCGCCAGGATCTCGCGCCCGGTGTCGTACCGGGCGAAGCAGGCCGCCAGGGCGCGCGCCCGCGCCCGGTAGGCGGGCGCGTCGAGCACCGCGTCGACGGCCCGGCGCAGGGCAGCGGGCTCCTGGCCCGAAGCGGGACTTTGGCTCGAAGCGGGACTTGGGCCCGAAGCGGGACTTGGGCCCGAAGCGGGACTTGGGCCCGAAGCGGGACTTGGGCCCTCCTCGCGCAGGAAGATCCCGGCCCCCGACCAGCCGACGCGCGCCCCGACCTCGGCCTTGTCCTCGGTGAGCCCGGCCGAGACGATCGGCACCCCCGCCTGCAGGGCCGCCAGCACCGTGCCGTAGCCGCCATTGGTGACGAGGGCATCGACCCGCGGCATCAGCTCGGCGAAGGGCAGAAAGGTCGCCGCCCGCGCATTGGCCGGCAGCGGGACCCGGATCGCGTCCAGGGGCCGCCCGCCGGTCGTCGCCACCACGAGCACGTCGTCCCGGTCGGCGAGGGCGCGCAGCGTCGGCTCGACCAGCTCGCCGAAATCCTCGTTGGCGAGGGTGCCCTGCGTCACCAGGACGACGCGCGAGGCGCCGTCGAGGTCGGACCACCAGGCCGGACGAGGCCCGGAGACCGGCGGCGGGGGCAGCGCGCCGACGAAGCGGATCGAGGGCGGCAGCGGCGCGAAATCGTACTCGAAATCCGGGATCGTCAGCTGGATGACCGCGTCCGGCAGGGTGAGGATCGAGTGGGTCAGCGAGGCCGGCAGCCCCGGCAGTCCCATCCGGGCGAGCGCCGCGTCCGCCGCGGCGCGGACCGGGCCCGTGAAGGCGCGGTCGACCTGCGCCCGGATCGCCGCGTAGAGCGCCCGCTCGGCCTCGTCCCGCGCCGGGGGCAGGCCGGGGCCGAGCGGCGCGCCGTCCGGTCGGTCGAGGAACAGGAAGCTGATGTTGCAGGTCACCACCGGCGGCCGCTCCCGGCGGTCGAGGAGGAGCGGCAGCACGCCGAGGAACAGGCTCCCGGCCACCACCGCGTCCGGCCGCTCGGCCGCGATCAGCGCGCGCAGGGCCTTGGCCTGGCCCGGCATGCTGTCGATGAAGCGCCGCTCGAATTCCCGCCGGCCGCGCTCCGGCCCGGGCGGCAGCGAGGTCTCGCGGTACTCGGGCGCGTGGTCGTCCGCGTAGGCCGCGCAGCGGAAACCCGCCGCCTCCACCCTCCCCCGCATCGCCGCGGAGGTGAGCACCACCACCTCGTCCCCGCGGGCGGCCGCGATCCGCGCCACCGCGAGCAGGGGGTTGACGTGTCCGGTCAGGGGCGTCGCCGCCAGGATGAGTTTCATCGCCGTCTCCCGATCTCCCGGATCGATGGGGTACCCCATCGCGGGGCCCGCGCCGGGTGCGCAGGTCTCCGTTCCGCCTAGGGCATTTTCCGACGAAGTGGATGCCGGTTCGTCGCAGAAAATGCTGCAAGATCAAAGACCTAGAGCAGTACCCGATTGCAACGTGATCGGGTGCTGCTCTAGCCCCCGCCGTGCGGCGGCGGCGCCCGCCCGCCGCCGAGCAGGCGCCCGCCCGCCAGCGCGTTCGCGCCGATCACCGCCGCGACCGCGGCGGCGTGCACGGCGAGGTCCGTCCCGGTCGCGTCGTGCGGGTGGAACAGGACCAGGATCGCGGCCGCCGCCGCCGCCGCCGCGAGCCCCGCCAGGGCAGCAGTGAGGACCGGCCGCAGCGGGCAGGCCCGGCGCAGCATCGCCGCGAGGAGGAGGGAGAGCGGCAGCGAGACCGCGACCAGGAAGACCGCGCAGCCGCGCATCTCCCCGGCATCCGGCAGGTCCGTCCCGGGGGCGATCCAGGCCCGCAGGCAGCCGAGGCCGCTCGCCGCGAGCCAGAGCGCGGCGGGCGGCAGGGGCAGCAGCGCCCAGCGCGGCGAGCGGCCGGGCACGCTGGTGCAGAAGGCGGCGAACGCCGCGGCCGCGGCGGTGAGCACGGCGCCGAGGGCGGCGAGGGCGAGGTCCGGCACGCCCATGCGCAGCCGCAGGGCCTGCACGTCGACGAAGGGCAGCGTCAGCAGGGCGAGGCCGAGCGCGGCGGCGCACCAGGCGAGACCCCGGCGGAGCGGGCTGGGCAGCGGGCGGACGGGCCTGAGGTCGCGGGCGAGCGCCTCGACCAGGATCTCGTGGGCAGGGGCGTCAGACATGGCCGTCCTCCCTGTCGGGCGCGAGCGCGGCGCGCAAGGATTTCAGCGCCCGGTGCAGGTTCACCTTGAGCGCCCCCTTGCTGCGGCCGGTCGCGGCCGCGGCCTCGGCGAGGGAGCGCTCGCGCAGGGAGAGCTGCTCGACGGCCTGTCGCTGGCCCTCCGGCAGCGCCGCGACCGCGCGGGCGAGGCGCGCCTCGCGCTGGCGGCGCTCGATGGCCTCGCCGGGGAGCGGTCCCCCGTCGCTCTCGGCCTCGTAGGCGAGCGGGTCGTGCACCTCCTGCGGGCGGCGGCCCGTCCGACGCACGAGGTCGATGGCGCGGCGCTGGGCGATGGCGCGCAGCCAGGGCAGGAAGGGCCGGGCCGGATCGTAGGTGGCGCGGGCCCGGTGCACCGTGAGGAGCGCGTCCTGGACCACGTCGTCCACCGCGTCCCCGCGCACGCCCTGGCCCCGCGCGGCCGCGGCGATGACCGGCACGCAGTCGCGCAGGAGCACCCGGTAGGCGGCGGCGTCGCCCCCCTGCGCCGCCGCCATCGCGGCCGAGAGCCTGGTCTCGAGGTCCATGGCCGCGCCTCACCCGATCCCGGACCGGCCAGGGGCGGGCGGCATCGGCTCGCCGGGGCGAGGATCGACGAGCAGCGCCCGCCCCAGGCCCGACCCCGCCCCGACCATGGCGGCGATGGCGGCCACCTGCGCGGCGACGTCGCGCCCGGACGGCCGGTAGGGATGGAACAGGGCGACCAGGGTCGCGGCGGTGGCCGCCGCCGCGAGGCCGATCAGGGCGCCCGTGAGGCGCGGGCGCAAGGGGTGGCCGCGCCGCACGACCTCGCCGAGGAGCAGCGCGACCGGGACCGCGACGCCGACGATGAACAGGAGGCTCGCGGCCGTCTCGGCCGGGGTCGCCGGGTGGTGCTCCATCTCGCGGCCGCTCAGGGACGCGGCGAGCCCCGCCCCGAGCCAGATCGCGGCCGGCGCCAGCGCCAGCGCGGTCCAGCCCCGGCCGCGGTCCGGCAACCCGGTCAGCACCGCCGCCGCGGCCGCCCCCGCGGCGGTCGCGGCCGAGCAGGCGAGCATCACGCCGATCTCCGGCATGGCGGCGACCCGCGCGGCGAGGTCGCCGAGGTCGGAGACCGCCGCGAGGCCCGCCGCCATGGCGAGCACGACCGCGCCCCAGGCCGCGATGCGCCGCCCGGGCGGGGCGAGGCGGCGCATCGGCTCGAGGCGCCGCGCCAAGCCCTCGATCGTGGCGCGGTGGCGCCGGTCCTGTGCCATCGCCGAACTCTCCCTTTTGGCGGGCGGGACGGCCCGCGCGAGCGGGGCGCCCCGCCGCGTCATGAGATGGGCGCGAGCCGCGCGGCGGCGAGGATCCGCCCGTCCGGCGCCTGCAGGAGGATGGCCGCGTCCTCGCCCGCGGGCGCCGGATGGACCAAGCGCAGCGGGGCGCCGCGCCAGGACCCGAGATCCCGGATCGCCCGGACGACGTTCGACTCGGTCAGGGTGCGGCCGGCATTCTCGCCGCGCCGGACCGGGGTCCTGTGCGCGCGATCGAAGCCGACGAGGATGAGCCGGCCCTCGCCCGGCCCCGCCCCGACCGCGACGGCGATCCCGTCCGGGCCGCGCCTCAGGGTCAGGGCCGGGCCGGCCTGCCGGTCGGCCCCTTCTGGGTCTGCCTCTGCCGGGGCGGCCCCTGCCGGGGCGGCCTTTTCCCGCGCGGCTCGCGCCCGGGCGATCGCGCGCCCGGCGGCCTCCCTGTCCGATCCGACGACGCTCTCCCGCCCGTCGATCACGAGTTGCGGGGTGAAGGAGACGCCGTCGAACCGCGCCGCGTCGCCGGCCTGCCGCGCGGTCGCCTCCGGCAGCGAGAGCGGATCGTGCCAGCCGAGGCCGTTCCAGGAGGTGACGTGGAAAGTGAGCGGGAGCAGGTCGGGACGCTCGCGGGCGAGGTCGGTCACGAAGGCGTCGGCCGGCGGGCAGGAGGAGCAGCCCTGCGAGGTGAAGAGTTCGAGCACGACCGGCCGCTCGGCGGCGCGGGCGGGCACGACGGCGAGGAGAGCCAGGAGGGCGAGGAATGGACGCATCGGGGCGGGCCTGCGCTTGGGTGACGCGCCGGATTCGCCCGCGCGCCCGTCCCGGTTACGGCCCCGCGCCCGGGACCGGGGCGCGCCGCGGGGGCGACGGCGAGGAGAATCCGTCCGCGGGTCTCGCGGGACGATGGGCAGCCCGGCGACGGGCAGGTCTTCAGCGTCCCCGTTGAGCATGTCCCAACCCCTCGACCAGTCCGCTGCGCCGGCTCCGCAAGCTTCGCTGTGGCGGGGTCGCAACACCGCGAAAGCATCCCAGGATTGCCCTCAACCGCCCCCCCTGCCGCCCCGATCCCGCCATAAACCGACGGCACCTCAACGGCCACGTTAAACGGCTGTCCCCACAACGATTTACTGCGGCGAACCGGGTGCCCCGGGGGATCGCAGGCGACGCTGGCGGAGTTACCGTCAGGGGTGTCGTTCAGCGCCGTCATGCGGCCTCCAAAAGGACGCATGGCGGGAGGATCAGGGCTCGGGGCAAACCGACCGATCCGGCAATCAGTGAGTACGGGACAGGCCATGGACGCGCGTCACACCATCGACAAGTCGAGGCTCCCCAGCCGCCACGTCACCGAGGGACCGGCGCGGGCGCCGCACCGCTCCTACCTCTACGCGATGGGGCTCACGCGCGAGCAGATCCACCAGCCTCTGGTCGGCGTCGCCTCGTGCTGGAACGAGGCCGCGCCCTGCAACATCGCCCTGATGCGCCAAGCGCAGGCGGTGAAGAAGGGCGTGGCCGCCGCCGCCGGCACGCCGCGCGAATTCTGCACCATCACGGTGACGGACGGCATCGCCATGGGCCACCGGGGCATGCGCGCCTCCCTGCCCTCCCGCGAGGTCATCGCGGATTCGGTCGAGCTGACCATGCGCGGCCACGCCTACGACGCCCTCGTGGGCCTCGCCGGCTGCGACAAGTCCCTGCCCGGCATGATGATGGCGATGGTGCGCCTCAACGTGCCGTCGATCTTCATCTATGGCGGCTCGATCCTGCCCGGCACCTTCCGGGGCCGGCCCGTCACCGTCCAGGACCTGTTCGAGGCGGTGGGCAAGCACTCGGTCGGCGCGATGAGCGACGAGGATCTCGACGAGCTGGAGCAGGTCGCCTGCCCCTCGGCCGGGGCCTGCGGGGCGCAGTTCACCGCCAACACCATGGCGACCGTCTCCGAGGCGATCGGCCTCGCGCTGCCCTACTCGGCCGGCGCGCCGGCGCCCTACGAGATCCGCGACAAGTTCTGCGCCGCGGCCGGCGAGATGGTGATGGACCTGCTCGCCAGGAACATCCGCCCGCGCGACATCGTCACCCGCCGGGCGCTGGAGAACGCCGCCACCGTGGTGGCGGCCTCCGGCGGCTCGACCAACGCGGCGCTGCACCTGCCGGCGATCGCGCACGAGGCGGGCATCTCCTTCGACCTGTTCGACGTCGCCGAGATCTTCAAGCGCACCCCCTACGTCGCGGACCTGAAGCCGGGCGGGCGCTACGTCGCCAAGGACCTGTTCGAGGTCGGCGGCATCCCGCTGCTGATGAAGACCCTCCTCGACCACGGCTTCCTGCACGGCGACTGCATGACCGTGACGGGCCGCACCATCGCCGAGAACCTCGCCAAGGTCGCCTGGAACGACCAGCAGGACGTGGTGCGCCCGGCCAACACCCCGATCACCCCGACCGGCGGCGTGGTCGGCCTGAAGGGCAACCTCGCCCCCGAGGGCGCGATCGTGAAGGTGGCCGGCATGGCGCCGGACCGCCAGGTCTTCGCCGGTCCCGCCAGGGTCTTCGACACCGAGGAGGCCTGCTTCGAGGCGGTGCAGAACCGCCAGTACAAGGAGGGCGACGTTCTCGTCATCCGCTACGAGGGTCCGAAGGGCGGCCCCGGCATGCGCGAGATGCTGGCGACCACGGCCGCCCTCTACGGCCAGGGCATGGGCGACAAGGTCGCGCTCATCACCGACGGTCGCTTCTCCGGCGCGACCCGCGGCTTCTGCGTCGGCCATGTCGGCCCGGAGGCGGCGGTGGGCGGCCCGATCGGGCTGCTCAAGGACGGCGACATCATCCGCCTCGACGCGATCCAGGGCACGCTCACGGTCGACCTCTCGGACGAGGAACTGGCCGAGCGGCGCAAGGCCTGGGCCCCGCGCGGCAACGAGGCGACCTCCGGCTATCTCTGGAAATACGCGCAGACCGTCGGCCCGGCGGTGAACGGCGCGGTGACGCATCCGGGCGGTGCCCAGGAGACGCTCGCCTATGCGGATGTGTGAGGGCGGCGCTCGGTCCGGATCGGGACCCGGCCGCCGGACCCTGGGCGCCGTGCTGATCGCAGCCGCGCTGATCGGGGCCAGCGTCGGGGCCGGAGATTCCGCGGCGGCGCTCGACGCCGCCGCGCGCACCCCCGTGCCGGCGGGCGGCTACCGCAACGTGCGCGAGGCCGTGCGCTCGGGCGTGCGCGACTACAATGCCGGCGACAAGGAGGGCGCGGCGCGCGCCCTCGAATACGCGGCGGGCCAGGGCCACGCCCTCGCCCTGTGGAAGCTCGGCCGCATGTACGCGGAGGGCGACGGCGTCCCCCACGACGATCTCAAGGCCTTCGAGTTCTTCTCGAAGATCGCCGACGAGAACGCCGATGACGGGCCCGATTCCGCCAACGCCACCGTGGTGGCGAGCGCCTTCACGGCGCTCGGCCGCTACTTCCTGGACGGGATCAAGGGCTCCTACGTCCAGCCGAACGTCGAGCGCGCCTACGAGATGTTCAACTACGCGGCCTCGTATTACGGGGACCCGAACGCGCAGTACAATCTCGCCCGGCTCTACCTCGACGGAACGGGCGTGGCGCAGGACACGCGGCAGGCGGCGCGCTGGTTCAACCTCGCGGCCGAGAAGGGCCACCCGGCCGCGCAAGCCCTCCTCGGCCAGATGCTGATGAACGGCCAGGGCGTGCCGGTGCAGCGGGCGCGCGGGCTCGCCTGGCTGACGCTCGCCCGCGACGCCGTCGAGGGCCCCAAGGATCAGTGGATCGTGACCCTGCAGGAGCAGGCGCTCGCCTCGGCGAGCGAGCGCGACCGGGCCGAGGCGCAGGCGCAGGTGGACGGGTTCTACCGCCGCAGCGCGCGGGCGCGCTGAGGCGGCCGCCCGGCTCCGCATCTCCCGCCCGGTCGCGCCGCACGAGAGAAGCGCCCGATCACGGTGCAACCGGACGCTGCTCTCGGTCCGTGATCGTGCCGCATCGTCCTCGACGAACCGGCATCCGCGTCGTCGGAAAATGCTCTAGCCCTTGCGCGCCGCGACCGCGGCCGTGAACGCGCGCCGCTCCAGGATCCCGGCGAGCCAGCCGGCGAGGCGGGGGAAGCGCTCCGCATCCACCTCCTCACCGGCGAGGCGCAGGTTCACGAAGCCGGTGGCGACCGCGATGTCGGCGAGGCTGAACGCGTCGCCGACGAGGAAGGGCCCGGAGATCTGCGTCTCCAGGTAGCCGAACAGCCGCGGCTGCTCCTCGTCGATCGCCCGGCGGGCAACCGCCTCGTCGCCCGGCAGCTTCAGCACCTTGGGCCGCAGCACGCGGTGCACGAAGGGGCGCAGCAGCGGCCCCATCAGCTCCGTGTCGGCGAACTTGTCGAACCAGACCGCCCGGCCGCGCGCCCGCGGCTCCGCCGGGAGCAGCGCCGGCCCCGGATAGGCCGCGTCGAGGTAGTGCAGGATCGCGGAGGAATCGGCGATGCGGAAATCCCCGTCGCACAGGGCCGGGATCTTGCCGAGCGGGCTCGACGCCCGGAACTCCGTGTCAGGATCGTGGAAGCGGAGCGGGACGTGCTCGAAATCGAGCCCCTTCTCGAACAGCCCGACCAGCACCTTGCGCACGAAGGGCGACACGCTGCTGCCGTAGAGCTTCACGGCCTTCCTCCCTCTGGGGAGCCGGGAGACTATCAGGTGACCCGGCCCGAAGGCGAGCGACGAGGCCGATGGCGCGCCGTCGCGGCCGCGACCGGCCTCACTCCTCCGCGCAGGACGCGTCGACGCGCCAGGCCCGCTCGGGCGGGCCGGACCACGCGACGGGCGATGGGCCTTGAGCGAGGTCGAAGCAGGGGCGCCCCGCGAGCGCGTTGACGATCACCGCGCTGCGCCACGCCATCAGGCTCAGCTGCGGCTCGGCGATCCCGTGGCTCGTCAGCCCGGCATTGAGCGCGAAGATCCGGCAATGGTCGGGCCCGTCCCAGCGGATCGCGAAATCCGCGGAGGGCTGCGGGCGCCCGTCCGCGTCGAGGGCGAGCCGGTGCCGGATCGGGGCGAGGCAGTCGGGCAGGGCGTAGCGGTAGCCGGTCGCGAGGATGACCACCTCCGTGCGAAGCACCTCGATCCCCCCGTCGAAGCCGTTGCGCATCACGAGCCGCGGGACGCCCCCGGTCGCGTCCGCGTCGCGCACGTCGCGGTGCGGCAGGAGGCCGACCGCGGGCCCCTCCGGCTCCAGGTGCCGCAGGGCGTAGAGCCGGCGGTAGAGCGCCCGCAGGGTCTCGGCCGAGATGCCGTCCCCGGCGAGCTTCTGGCGGGCCACGATGGCCCGCCGCCGCGGCTCCGGCAGGTCGCGGAAGCGCTCCACGTAGTGCGGGGTGAACACTTCGTTGGTGAAGGGGGTCGCGTCGAGGGGGAGGAAGTTCGGGCGCCGGCTGATCCAGTCCACCCGCGCGGGCGCGTCGCGGCCCCGCCCGAGAAGGTCGAGGACGATCTCCGCCCCGCTCTGGCCGCCGCCCACCACCGCGACGCGCCGGCCGGCCGTGCGGTCGAGGGCGAAGGCGGCCTTCGAGGCGTGGAACCATTGCGGCTCCGGCAGCTTCGCGGCGAAGTCCGGAACCGCCGGACGCAGGCCGACGCCGAGCGCGAGGTTGCGCGCGCGCACGGGCCCGCCGGCCCGCGGACCGTCGCAGGCGAGCACGAAGCTGTCCTCCGCGAAGGTCACCTCGCGCACCGCCGTGCCGATGCGCAGGGACGGCAGCCGCGCCGCCACCCAGGCGAGGTAGCGGGCGAATTCCCGGCGCGGAACCTCGGCGAAATCGGCGTTCAGGAACTCGTAGAAGCGCTTCTGCGCCACGAGGTAGGCCATGAAGCTCCACGGGCTCGTCGGGTTCGTCGCCGTGACGAGGTCCTTCAGGAAGGAGGTCTGCAGGCTCACCCCCGGCAGCATCATGCCGGGGTGCCAGTCGAAGGCCGGCTCGCGCTCGAAGAAGCGCGCGTCGAGGTCGCCGACCGCGTCGGCCTGGGCCGCGAGACTGAGGTTGAAGGGACCGATGCCGATGCCGGCGAGATCCAGCGGAGATCCGGTCACTGTGCGCGCGCTCCTGCGGCTGCGGCCTGCTCGGCCCGGTGGAGGGGGTTGAGGAGGGGGCTGCCCGTCCGCGGGACGGGACGCTGGCTCGACGCGCCGTAGCCGAGGGCGAGGCGCACGCGGTTGATGCACACGCGCGGCACCGTCGGCGCGAAGAGGTCGAAGAGGGCGAAGCGTCCGGCGAGGTCGGGATGGGCCGCCTGGTAGCGGCGCAGCACCCGGGCGAGCGCCGCGTAGAACCGGATCTCCGGGAGGCCGTCGTGCTGGGCGAGCGCGTCCGAGACGAAGCGCAGCACGCTCGCGAAGTGCCCCGTCTGGAGGTGCTGCAGGAGGTGCGCGGCGGGCCGGCGCAGCAGCGTCTCGCGCACGCCCTCGGGCAGGTCCCCCGCCTCCGGGAAATCCTGGTCGACGAGGTCGCAATCGCCCTGGAAATCCTTGAGCGCGACCCCGCAGGGCACCGCGTCCCGCAGCACCAGGGTCACGTTCTGGCCGTGCGCGACGAAGCCGACGCCGTAGCGGCACAGGAAGTGGTAGAGCGGCACCGCGACGCGCGCGAACAGGTGCTCCAGCCACGCCTCCGCCCCGAGGCCGGACCTGGCGACGAGCGCGCTCACGAGCGGCCGGCCGTCCGCGCCCCGCTTGGTCAGCGCGCCCATCATCAGCGCCTGCTCGCCCGCGCCGAGCCGCGCCGCGACGGCGTCGCGCCAGATCGCGCCGAGCATCTCCCGGTGCTGATAGGGCGCGTCCGCCACCCGCTCGTGGACGGGGTGCGGGTAGAAGGCGCCGGCGCGCTCGCGCAGGACGATCGTGCCGGCGAGCGCCGGGTCGCGCGCCGCCCGCTCGGCGAGCCAGCCCGAGAGGGCCGGGCCGATCGCCATGTACTTGCCGGGCACGCCGCGCCACGCCGAGGTGTTGAGCACCGTCAGCGCGAGCTTCACGTCGAGGCGCGCGGCCGGGTCGCTGCCGGCCAGGGTGCGCAGCGATTGCTGCGGCAGGAAGGGGCTGCCGAAGACCCCCAGGGGAACGAGGCGCCCCGCCGCGATCTCGCCCGCGAACTGGAACGCGATCACCCGGTCCCACTGCCAGGGATGGATCGGCAGGAGCAGGAACCGGTCGAGCCCGAGCCCTCGCGTCCGGCAGGCCTGCGCGAGGCGCGCCCGCTCGGCGGGGTCGAGGGCGTCGGCGACGAGCGCCGCCTCGTCGAGGCCCGGCTCCAGCGTCAGGCGGCAGGCCGCGCGGTCGGCGGCGGCCCAGACGAGCCGCACGCCCGCCCGGAACTCCGGCGCGTAGGCCTCGAAATCCGCCAAGCCCCAGCCGATCCGGCCCTTGCTCGCCGGGGCCTTCGGGTGCCCGTCGAGGACTTGCTGCACCATCCGCTCGGGCAGGGCGAGGAGGTCGGCCCCCTCGCCCGCGGCGGCGATCCGCGCGTCGGCCGCGAGCGTGCTGTACAGTTCCTGCACGTAGGTGCAGAGGGTGTCGGGCGCGATGCCGAGCGGCTCGCGCGCGTCGACCAAGAATCCCGGCGCGTCCCCGGCCGGGACCGGCCGCCCGCCCTCCTCGCGCAGGAGGCTCTCCGGGTCGATCGCGAGGTTGCCCCAGATCCGGCGCGCGGCGGTGAAGCGGTAGGCGACGCCGCCCGGCAGGCGCAGCGCCCAGCGCGTGCCCGCCGCGTCGGTCGGCTCCGGCGCGAGCGCCTCCTCGAAGGCGAGTTCGCTGATCGCCTTGGCGATCACCGCGCGGTTGAGGCGCAGCCACAGCGCGGCGCCGACCGGCGCGCCGCCCGGCAGCGGGCCGAGGCCGGGCCCGCGCTGCCCCTCCGGCGGGCGCGGCACGCCCGCGCTCACAGCGGCACCTCGCGGAAGAACCGCTCGCGCTCGCAGCAGACCAGCGCCGCGCGCTTGTGCGGGAAGTCGAACTCCTTCAGCACCGCGTAGGCCGTGGTGGCGCAGTAGCTCAGCATCTTGCGGTGGGTGGCCCGGGGCTCGCCCATGATCCGGCGCGTGCGCGGCTCGTCGAGGAACAGGCAGTGGGTGACGGCGGTGAACCACGCCTGCGTGCGCGGCCGGCCGAGGTGGCGGGGATCGCCCACGAGGCCGTGCCAGCCGCGGTCGAAATCCTCCGCGTCGTAGTGGGGCCCGAGGCGATCCTCCTTCGCCCAGTAGACCTCGAAATAGGCGACCGGCTCGTCGTCGAACGCCCCGATCACGCCGTAGAGGTGCGGGTCGGCCTCCTGCTCGGCGAGGTAGCGATCGAGCGCGGCCTCGCTCCCGGCGAGGTCCCAGTAATGGGCGACCCGCTCCTGGTTCATCCAGCCGTGGAAGAGGGCGAGGTCGCGACGGCGGTCGATCGCCCGCAGCGACAGCGTCGTCCCGAGGCGCGGCAGCCAGCGCCGGTAGAAGGTGCCGGTCGGCCGCGGGGGCCGCAGCGGGCGCCCCTGCGCCGATCCGGGGGCCGCGCGCAGGAGCGGGTAGGCCGTCGCGGCGGGCCGGCCCCAGAGGAGCGGCAGCTGGTGGAAGGCCGCGCGGTCGACGAGCGCCTCGCCCTCGCGGCGGTCGGTCGCGAGCCCGAGCAGCGCGGGGCCGTCGGCGACGCGCAGGCGCACCGCCCCGGGGCAGCGCTGGAAGGCCGCCTCGGCGAGCACCGCCACGAGGTCCGCGTCGTCCGGGTGGGTCCCGAGCGGGGCGTCGAGGACGAGGCGGGCCGTGTCGCTCCCGTCCGTGCGCAGCTCCGCCCCGCCGAGGGGCGCGCCCTCCCGCCGCACCGTGAGCCGCGCGGCATTCGCGTCGCTCGGCTCGCACAGGACCGCGATCATCCCCTCCCGCCGGGCCGGCCAGTGCCGGCTCGTCGCGGCCGCGACGTCGAGGGCGAGCCCGGCCCCGGCCGCGATCCTTCCCTGCGCGGTCACGTCAGCGCCCCGCGATCGGGTTGGGGAGCGGCACGTACTCCGCGAGCGGGTCGGTGACCTCGGTGTTCTCGTCGATGTCGCGCAAGCCGATCATGAAGTTTCCCTTGCTGTCCAGGGTCGGGCTGGTGAGGAGGTGGTCGAGGCAGGTGCGGTCGCGCAGCGGCCCCGCGGCGAGCTCCGCGAGGACGTCCCGCAGGAGGCCGATCAGGTCGGACTCGGCGGCGAGCCCCGCGAGCGCGAGGGCGCCGACGACCGAGAACAGGCTGTTGACGACGAGGTAATAGCCCATGATGCGGGCCGCCTCCGGCGCACCGAACAGGTGGCCGGCCTCGAAGGCGAGCCCCGGGGCGGCCGCGCGCAGGGCCGGCAGGGCCTCGCGCACGTAGCCCGTGCCCTGGCAGTCGCGGAACCAGGCCCGGTCGGGCCAGCCCCCGCTCAGGCCGAGCACGAGGTTCTGCTGGTGCGCGCCGAAGAGCAGGCCCTCGTCCGCCTGCAGGACCAGGAGCGGGGCGACCGCGACCTCGAGGAAGCGCCGGAACCAGCGCGGTGCCACGCTCTCCGGGGCGGTCCCCTCGCGGGCCGCGACGCGGCGGATCGTGAGGGAGAGCCCGCTCTCGCGCCCGTCCGGCCCGACCTCGCACAGGGCCGCCAGGACCGCGGCCGGTCCCGCCCCCTCGCGGAAGGGGTTGTCGCGCAGGACCACCATGGTCTGCGGCAGCGCCGTCCCGTCCTCGCGCCGCAGCAGGAGGTAGGCCGGCTCGCCGAGGACCCGGAACCGGGGAAAGCGCGCGGCGACGCGCTCGCCCACCGGGCCGGCGAGCAGCCGGTCCACCACGAGGCCGCGCTCCCCCTCGGCCGGCCGGATCACCCGGGCCGAGTTGGTGAGGCGCAGGGACAGCGAGACCTTCAGCATGAAGGCCGCGCCCGGGGCGTAGAGGCTGCGCAGGGACGAGGTCGCGAACCAGGAAGCGCCGGCCTCGCCGTGGTCGACGACGAGCCCGGCCCGCATCAGCGCCCCGACCTCCGGATCGAGGGCGAGGCGCGCCGCCTGCCAGGGATGCATCGGCAGCAGCACCCGCCCCTCCGCCTCCTCCAGGATCCGGGTCGGAAAGACGGGATCCTCCTCGGCGAGATCCCGGACCAGCGCGGCGGCTTTCCGGGCGCGGGAGGCGCCCTGCGCCACGCACCAGGGCGCGGCCGACCACCAGCGCAGGGAGAAGCCCCGGCCGTATTCGGGCGCGTAGCGGCGCGCATCCGCGCGGGTGAACTCGTCCCGGCTGCGCGGCGTCGGGTGGACCGAGTGGCCGAAGCGCAGCGCCTGCTCGCCCTCCAGGAAGGCGGGGTCGCGCTCCCGGAAGGCGCCCCCGGGGGCGGCCGGGTCCGCCAGGAGGTCGGCCGTCTCCTCGAGGCTGTGGAGCACCCGCCGCAGGAAGGTCACCGCCCTGGTGCGATGCGCCCCTCCGACGATCGCCGGCTCGCCCGTCACCATGGCGGCGAATTCGGGCAGGCCCAGCGCGCGCGGCGGCAGGCCCGGTCGGTGCTCGCGGAGCGGCAGCCGGAAGGCGTGCTGCCCGACCCGCGACAGGTGCGCCACCTCCACCTCGACATGCGTCCCGCGCGCCGGCAGCGGGACGCGCACCACGACCGGCGCGCCCTCGCCATCGCCGTGCAGCGACCAGCCGGACCATTCCCGCATCAGGCTGTTCAGGAAGCACCGCGTCGCGACCCGGCACGCCTCGCCGCCGGACCGCGGTCCGAGTTCATCCATCGGAAAGCACCCCGTATCGCTGCGCAATGCCGCCCATCTAGCTGAAACTAGCCGCGTGTCGAGCAAAAAAATACTTTGTGATTGTTCTAGATAGAATTATTACGACTTGATGTTTACGTTGCGTCTGATTATGGGATGCGCGGCGCGAGCGGGCGGAGGCGTGCGATGGAGGATCCGACGGAGCGCGGCGCGGCGTGGCGGCTGGCCCTGGCGGTCTCCGGCGTCGGCTTCGGGCAATCGGCGCTGCTCGCCCTGGTACCGGTGGCGAGCGAGCGGACCGGGCTCGGCGGCGCGGCCATGGGGGCGCTGGCCTTCCTGGGCGCGCTCACCTTCCTGGTCGCGGCCCCGCTGTGGGGCGGCCTCGGGGCCGGGTGGCGCCTGCGCCGGCTCTGCGCGCTCCTCGGCGGCCTGATGGTGCTCGGCCACGGCCTCTTCGCCGCCGCCCTCCTGACGAAGGGCGCGGCGGCGCTCGGCCTCCTCGCCCTGTCGCGGCTCGTCCACGCGGCGGGGGCCGCCGGCGTGGTGCCGCACGCCCAGGCCGCGCTCGTGCGGCGCACGCCCGAGGCGGCGCGGCCCGCCATGCTCGGCCGGCTCGGGGCCGGGTTCTCGCTCGGGCGGATCGCCGGGTCGCTGGCGATGCTCGCGGGCGCGGCGTCCCCCGCCGCGCCCGTCCTGCTGCTGCTGGCGAGCCCGCTCGTGCTCCTCGCCGCCCCCGACTGGGCGGCGCCGGCCCGGGCGCCGGACGCGGCCGGGCGGGTGCGGCCCGGCCGGGGCGTGGCGCCGCTCCTCGCCGTCGCCTTCGCGGTCAGCTTCGCGCTCGGACAGGTCCAGATCGCGCTCGGCCTGCTCGTGCAGCAGCGCTTCGGCCTCTCCGCCGGGGCGGCCGCGGCGCTGGCGGGCTCGACCCTGGCCGCCGTCGCCCTCGCGGCGGTCGCGACGCAGCTCGTCCTCCTGCCCCGGCTCGGCCCCGGGCTCGGGCGCAACCTGCGCCGCGGCCTCGCCGCCCTGGCGGGCGGGGCCGCCGTCATGGCGGCGAGCCCGTGGCCCGGCCTCCTGGTCGTCGGCGGGGCGCTCGCCGGTGCCGGCACGGCGCTCGCGACGCCCCACTACGCCGCCTGGATCGCCGCCCGCACCGCCGGGGCCGCGCAGGCGCGCGCCGCCGGCTGGCTCGCGAGCGCCCACGTGGCGGGACAGGGGGCGGGCGCGCTGGCGGGCGGCGCGGCGCTGGCGCTGGCGCCCGCCGCGCCCTTCTGGTCCTGCGCGGCGGTGGCCCTCGCCGCCCTCGCGCTCTGCCTCGGGCTGAGCGAGGAGCCCACCGGCGCCGGGACGGACGCCCCCGCGGGGCCGCGGCCGCCGGAGGAGCGCGCGCCCGCTCACCCCGCCGCCTCCCGGCCGGCGCGCCGCAGCAGGCCGACCGTCGCCGCGGTGGCGGCGCCCGAGAGCAGGGCCGCGAGGCCGAACAGCGCGCCGTAGCCGAAGAGGTCGGCGAGCTTGCCCGAGACGAGGGACCCGGCGAGGTAGACGACGAGCTGGGCGCAGGCGAGGACCGTGAAATCCGTGCCCGGCTGCCCCGCGGAGGCGGCCGCCATGAACAGGCTGTAGAGGGCGACGATCTCCATGTAGCGGATCAGGGTCTGGAACCCCGCCGCCCCGAAGAGCGGCCCGTGGCCGGCGACCAGGCCGAGCGCGTGGGCGGCGAACAGGCCGAAGCAGAGGGTGCGCAGGAGGCCGAGCAGGCCGAGGGTGGCCGCCGTGCCGAGGCGCCGGACCAGCACGGCCGCCACCACCGAGCCGGCGAGCCCGGCGGTCGTCGCCGCGACGCCCGAGAGGTAGCCGATCCGGTCGAGGGGCACTCCGGCATCGACGAGGTAGGGCCCCTCCATCGCCTTCACGAGGCCCTCGCTCACCCGGTAGGTGAGCGCGACCCAGAGGATGCTGCGCACCTCGCGGCGGCGCAGGAAGGCGCGCACCGAGGGCCGCCTCGCGCCGGCCTCGGGGGCGGGATCGCCCTCCCGCATGGCGAGGGCCGCGGCGAGCGGCAGGGTCGAGGCGGCCGCGAGGGTCAGCAGCATCCAGGTCCAGCCGACGCGGTGGTAGAGGACGAGCCCGAGCGTCCCGCCGACCACCACCCCGAGGGCGACGGAGCCGCCCTGGATGGCGTTGCCGACGGGCCGATCCTCGGCGCGCAGCTGCTTCACGGCGTAGCCGTCCGTGGCGATGTCCTGCGTGGAGATCAGGAGCGAGGCGAGGAAGCCGACCGCCATGATCGGGCCGACCTGCGTCGGCCCGAACGGCACCAGCGCGAGCAGGCAGGCGATGACGCCGAGCTGGGTGACGATCACCCAGCCCGCCCGGTGGGCGCGCGCGAAGGGGCGGACGCGGTCGACCACCGGGGCCCACAGGAACTTCAGCACGAGAGGGAGGAACAGGAGGCTGAGAGAGCCGATCGCGGCGCGCGAGACCCCCGCCTCGCGCATGATCGGCGGCAGCGCCGCCGCGATCAGGTAGGAGGGGATCGCCTGCGCGACGTAGAGCCCGGCGAGCACCGCGAAGAGCCGCGCGCGGCCGGGCGCGGGCCCGGCCGCGAGGGCGGGCGGGGAGGACGGGCGCGGTCCGGCGGTCGCGGTCATTCGGTCTCCCCCCTGCCCGCGGAGCGGCCGGGGGCCTGCGCGGCGAGGAAGCGGCGGGCGCCCGCCTCGTCCTGCGTGACGGCGAGCGGCATCGACCAGAGCTTCCGGAAGGTCTCGGCCATCCGGGGCGTCGCGCCCGGCCGGACCAGGGCGATCGCCCAGCAATCCCGCTCGATGCGGGCGCGGCTGCCCTTGAACCACAGCGCCTGCGCGCGCTCCCCGGCCTGCGACAGCCGGCCCTCGCCGCCGAACACGGCGAGGAGCGCGAAGGGGCGCCCCGTCTCCGCGATCGCCGCGAGGGCGGCGAGGTAGTCGCCCTCGTCGCGCTCGCCGTGGGGCGGCACGAAGCGCAGCACGCGCAGCGCGCCCTCGTCCTCCAGGCTCACCATGGTCAGAAGGTCACCCGGTAGCCGGCCGTGACGGTGCGGCCGAGGGAATAGACCGGCAGGTTGCGCACCGAGGTGGCGGACGGGTTCTGGACGACCGCGTCGAGCAGGTTGTTGACCGCGAGATAGGCCTCGCCCCCCGCGACCGGCACCGAGAGCGCCGCGTTCATGGTGGCGCCGGCCTGATCCGGTAGCGCGTCCCCGCGAGGTCGATGCGCGCGTCGCGCCCCGAATAGCCCTCGCCCTCCAGGCGCAGGGAGACCCCGCCGTCGAACAGGTAGCTCAGCCAGACCGTTCCCCGGTAGGGCGTGGCGATGCGGTTGTTGGGCAGCCAGCTGTCGAGGCGGCCGTCCTTGTTGCTGTCGAAGCGGCCCTCCCGGTAGGTGCCGATCACGCCCACGCGCGCCCGCTCGGTGAGGGCGTAGTCGGCGGTCGCCTCCGTGCCGTAGATGAATTCGCGCTGCTGCGAGATCGTGTTGCTGACCGGGTCGAAGGTCACGCCCTCCCGCGAGGTGCTGATGAAGCCCGCGAGGCTCGCGCGCCACGGACCCTCGCCGCCGCGCAGGCCGAGCTCGTAGTTGTTCACGATCTGCGCCTCCGGGGCGATCTGCTGGAAGCCGATCGTCCGGCGCGCGGCGGGCAGGCAGGTCGGGTTCGCCACCGGGCAGGCGAAGGCGGTGGAGAGGCCCGCGCGCCGGGTATAGGCGCCGACGTCCGGCAGGGCGAAGCCCTGGGAGAAGCCGGCATAGACCTCCGCGAAGTCGGTGACCCGGTAGGTCGCCCCGACGTTGAAGGTCGGCGCCGCATAGTCGAAGTGGCTGTCCGTCACCGCGAGGGCCGGCAGCACGTAGCCCTGGTAGCCGAGCGCGTTGCGCGCCGCGAGCGCCACGAAGGCGGCCGGCCGCGTGAAGTCCTGCACGTCGAGCATGAAGGCCTCGTAGCGCATGCCCCCGCGCACGGTCAGGCGGTCGGTGACCGGGATCTGGAGCTGCGCGAAGCCCGCCGCGGTCACCTGCTGGAGGGGCGTTAACACGTCCTCGCCGCTCGTGAGCGTCTGCCGGGTCTTCTCGACGATCACGTCGCTGCCCCAGGTCAGGCGCGCGCCCGGCCAGAGCCAGTCGAGGGGCGTGTCGACGGTCGCGTTCACGCCGCCGCGGTTGGAGAACAGCGTCGATTGGTTGTTGCGGCTCGTCGGGTCGTTCGGATTGAAGGAATAATAGACCTGCGCGTTGTAGGGAAACGAGAACGTGTTGAAATTGAAGCGCTTCTGGATGTCGTTGTAGAACCCGAGGATGCTGAGCGAGCCGAGGGCGAAGTCGCGGTCGAGGTAGCGCAGCTGCAGCGACTTGGTGTCCTCCAGCACGCTCAGGCCGGTGTAGGGCTTGCCGAAGAGCGGGCGGGCGAAGGGCGGGGAATAGTCGGTCAGGTAGCGGGGCGTCTGGTCGAAGGTGAACCAGTTGAACGACATCTCGACGCGCCGCGAGGCGTCGATGTCGTAGCCGAGCTTGGCCAAGATGGTCCCGCTGCCGAAGCGGTCGCCGCCGCCCTGGCCCAGCATGGCGTCGGAGGGCATTTCGCGGCCGGCCCCGTCGTAGGTCCGCCGGCTCATCCGGCCGGTGCCCGTGAAGACGTAGTCGAAGCCGCTCGGCTCGCGCCCCGAGACCGTGGCCGAGAGCTCCGGCACGACGGAGGCGCCGACGTCGTGCGTGAAGGCGCGCGTCGCCGCGTTGATCGTGACCCGCGGCGGCCCCGGCTCCGCCTTCCTGGTGATGAAGTTCACGGTGCCGCCCGTGGCGCCGGCCCCGTAGAGGCTGGAGGCGCCCGCCACCAGTTCGATCCGCTCGACCGCGTTGAGGTCGATGAGCGAGAGGATGCGCGAGACGTCGCGCAGCGGCGTGTTGAGCGGGACCCCGTCCACCAGCACGAGGAGGTCGCGGCCGCGATAGGTCTCGGAGGCGCCCGACACCGTCTGGTTCGACGCCGAGAAGCCCGGCAGCAGCCGCGCCAGGGCCGCGGAGGCGCTCGGGCTCTGCTTGAGCTGCTCCTCGATCGCGGGCCGGCCCACGACCTGCACCGTCTGCGGGATCTCCGACACCGAGCGCTCGGCCCGCGCCGCCGTCACCGTGATCGCGTCGAGGGCGACGGTGCCGTCGGGGGCGCCCTGCGCGGCGGCCTGCGCCGTCGCGGCGATCAGGGCCGTCGTCGAGATCAGGATGGTCCGCATCGTTCCTCGCATGCCTCCAAAGCTCCCCCGCACATCCGGGGTCCCGAGCCCCTGCCCTCGCGGAGCATTCGGAGCTGACCCAATGTTCGGTGCCAGTTTTTAATCGTTACAATGTAATCTTGCTGCATTCCGGCCGATTTTCGGCGGCCGTGTTCTTTCGTAATGTTCTCTGGCTAGTAGGATTGGGCGACGACAGCTGTCTAGGACGGGAGCGCAGTGGAAGACGGACTCACGCGAAACCCGGATCCGGGGGCGCCGCCGGGCGGCCTCGCGCCGGTGTGGATCCTCGCCGAGGGCGCGCCGCCGGGCGGCGGCTTCGCGCCGCCCCGCGCCGCGGGCCGGACCGCCCCCGTCCGCCGCGCGCCGCCCCCGGAGCTCCCGTTCGGGGCCGCGGCTTTGCTGCGCCTGGAGCCGGATATCGGGCTGATGTCCTGCTTCCGCCCGACGCCCGAGACCGACCTCCCGGTGGCGAGCCCCGTCCTGCCGGGCGGCGCCGTGCTGCTGCGCCCGCACGGCGGCGCCGTCCGGGCGCGGGTGGGGGGGACCCACGTCCTCGTCGAGGACGGCGAGGCGATCCTGCTTGCGGGGCCGGCGAGCCTGCGCGTCGCGGATGCGGGGCGCCTCGACGCGCTCGCGCTGCCCGCGCGCGCCGTCACGCCCGCCATGGCGGAGGTGGCCGCCTCCCTCCGGGTCTTCCCTCGGGACAGCGCGGCCTTGGCCCTGCTGCACCATTACGGCGCGGCCCTGATGCGGGGGCTGCTGCCGGTGGCGACGGGCGCGCTGCGCGAGCACGCCCTCGGGCACATGGCGGGCCTCGTCGTGATCCTGTGCGCCGACCCGGCGCCGGGCCCCGTCCCCGCGCCCCTCGACCGCGCGGCGGCCCGGATCGGGGCGATCAAGGCCGAGATCGAGCTGCGCCTCGACGACCGCACGATCACGGCGCGGCGCGTCGCGCAGCAGCACGGGATCAGCCTGCGCTCGCTCCAGAAGCTGTTCGAGGCGGAGGGCCGGACCTTCTCGGACTTCGTGCTGGAGCGCCGGCTCGACCGGGCGTTGCGCCTCCTGCGCTCGCCCGCGCGGCGGCGCCAGCCGATCAGCGCGATCGCCTTCGAGGTCGGGTTCGGCGACCTCTCCTACTTCAACCGCACCTTCCGGCGGCGCTACGGGATCGCGCCGCGCCGGGCCCGCGCCGCGCCGGGCGATCCGCCCGAGGGCCACTGACCCGGCCGGCGCGGGGGCTTCGCTCGGCCCGCCGGCCCGCATCGCGGCCGCCCCGAGCCGGCGCCCCCTTCGGCGCAGGAGGTCCGGGGCGGCGCGAGCCGCCCGAGGGGCCGCTCAGCGCCCGCGACGGGCCGCCGCGGCGGCCGCCTCAGGCCGTCGCCGCCGAGGGGTCGGGCCGGGCGGGCAGGCGCTGGCGCAGGCGCAGCCGCGTGATCGCCTCGATCTCGGCGAGCGCCGCCTCGCGCTCGGTCTCCGGGTCGTGGCCGAGGCGCTCCTCCAGGGCGGCGAGGATCTCCTCGGGCCGGCGGTCCCGCACCGCCATCACGAAGGGGAAGCCGAAGCGGTCGCGGTAGCGGGCGTTGAGGTCGAGGAAGCGGCCGCGATCCGCCTCCGAGAGGGCGTCGAGCCCGGCGCTCGCCTGCTCGGAGGCGGAATCCGGCGTGAGCGCCGCGACCCGCTCGCCGAGATCCGGGTGGCTCCGGATCAGGGCGGTGAGCCGCTCGGGATCGGCGGCGCGCATCGCCGCGACCATCGCGGCGTGCAGCCCCTCGGCGCTGTCCTGCTCGGGGCCGATCCCGCCCGCGAGGGTGCGCTCGGCCACCCAGGGGGAATGCTCGAAGAGGTCGCCGAAATGCTCCAGGAACAGGGCCGGGCTCATCGTGCTGGGCGCCAGGTCGCCCGGCGCGTGCCGGCGGATCCAGTGCCGGGCGATGTCGAGCCGCGTCGCCACCCAGACGTCCGCGTGGCCCGCCACGTAGTCGAGGAAGCGCGCCAGGGCCGCCGCCCGGCCCGGCCGCCCGACCAGCCGGCAATGGAGCCCGACCGACATCATCTTCGGCGCGCGCTCGCCCTCGGCGTAGAGCAGGTCGAACGTGTCCTTCAGGTAGGTGAAGAACTGGTCGCCGCTGTTGAAGCCCTGCGGCGTGGCGAAGCGCATGTCGTTGGCGTCGAGGGTGTAGGGCACGATCAGGAAGGGCCCGCGCGGGCCGGACACCCAGTAGGGCAGGTCGTCCGCGTAGGAATCGGCGCCGTAGAGGAAGCCGCCCTCCTCCTGCACGAGGCGCAGGGTGTGCTCCGAGGTGCGGCCCTGGTAGAAGCCGAGCGGCCGGGCGCCGGTCACCTCCGCGTGGATGCGGATCGCCTCGCCGATATGGGCGCGCTCCTCCTCGGCGGAGAAGTCCTTGTAGTCGATCCACTTGAGGCCGTGCGAGGCGATCTCCCAGCCGGCCTCGCGCATCGCCGCGACCGCCTCCGGGTTGCGTGCCAGCGCGGTCGCGACTCCGTACACGGTCACCGGGAGGCCGCGCGCGGTGAACAGCCGCCACAGGCGCCAGAAGCCCGCCCGGGCGCCGTACTCGTAGATCGATTCCATGGTCATGTGCCGCTGGCCCAGCCAGGGCACGGCGCCGACGATCTCGGACAGGAAGGCCTCGGAGGCCCGGTCCCCGTGCAGCAGGCAGTTCTCGCCGCCCTCCTCGTAGTTGATGACGAACTGCACCGCGAGGCGGGCACCGTTCGGCCACTCGGCCTGCGGCGGGGTGCGGCCGTAGCCGATCAGGTCGCGCGGGTAGGAGGTCTCGGTCATGGCTCCGGTCCGGATTGGGAACCGCCCAGTTTAGCTCCCCGCCGCCGGGACGCCAGGGCGTGATCCGCCGCGAGCCCCCGGCGGCCCCGGGGCCGCGAGACCGGGCCCCGGGGCGCGCTCAGCCGAGCGCGTCGAGCATCGGATCCACCCGCGCGAAATGGTCCGCCCAGCTCGGCGGCGCGAAGCCGGCGAGCCGCGCCGCGAGGTCCCGGCGCGTCCGCGAGCCGGGCGCCGCCAGATCCTCGACCATCCGCATCCAGCCGAGGCCGTCGAGGGGGTGGAGGAGGGCCGCGAAGGATCCCGCCACCTCCCGGTGGACCGGGATGTCCGAGGCCACGACCGGCAGGCCGGCGGCGGCGGCCTCCACCACCGGCAGGCCGTAGCCCTCCGCGAAGGAGGGCATGAGCAGCGCGGTGGCGCCCCGCATCAGCCGCACCAGCCCCGCCGTGGACAGGCCCGCCACCTCGACGACGTGCCGCCGCACCGCCGGGCAGCGGTCGAGGAGGTCGATCAGGTTCTCGCTCTCCCAGCCCCGGCGCCCGGCGATCACCAGCCGGGGCGTCGCGGGGCCGAGCCGGGCGTCGAGCTCCCGCCACAGGGTGAGGAGCCCGGAATGGTTCTTGCGCGGCTCGATCGTCCCGCAGGCGAGGAAGGTCGGGCGGTCGGGCGCGAGCGCCTCCCCGGCCCGGGCCGCGAAGGCGGGCTCGACGCCGAGGGGGCCCACCGTGACGGGGGGCACCCGCAGGCCCGCGCCCGCGAGGTAGGCCGCGACCCGCGCGCCCACGTCGGCCGAGTTCACCACGATCGCGGCGGCGTGGCGCGAGACCGTGCGCATCCGGCGGGCGTGGCGCGCCGCCTCGCCGTCGCGGCCGTATTCCGGGTACTCGATCGGGATGATGTCGTGCACGAAGAAGACCGGGCGCACGTCGGGGCGGTCGTAGAGCCAGTCGAACCGGGCCGGCCTGTCGAGGCGCAGATGCGAGGTGTGGAGGTAGAGCGCGCCCCGCGGCAGCCCGGCGATGCCGGGCATCCGGGCGAGCCGCAGCCGGATCGCCGCCTGAACCCGCCGCCGCCGGGGCGCCGGGGCGCCGCCCGCCGCGGCCGGCACGCCCTGGCCGAGGCGCGCCGCGAGCGCCCGGTAGGCGGGGTCGGCCTCGGCGGCGGCGTCCTCCGCCCAGCCCGCGACGGCGGCCTCCACGACGGCCTGCGCCTCCGGCCGCGGGAGGAGCCGCGGCCCGAGCGGCGTCGAGACGAGGCCGAAGCGCGGTCCCGGCTGGCCGAGCGCGTGGCGCGCATAGGCCAGATCGACGCGGTCGATGCCGGTCGGATGCGCCTGGGCGAGGCGCGTGACGAGGCGGGTCAGGTCGAGGACGACGGCACGATCTGTCATGAAGGACCAGTCGAGAGAGGACCGGGCGCCCATAGACGGGCCGGCCGGCCGAGGCCAGGGTCTGTGCGATGCCGCACGTCGCAGCGCTTGCCAGCCTAAGCAGTGATGATTAATCCCAATCGTCAGCGGCAGCCCGCCCACCGGCGGGCTTCGCCCATGGCGGCGATCGGTGACGGGGCGGGCACCGGCGCGTCGCACATCTTGGGCAGATTGATTAACCTGGAGCATTGTCCGAACCGGTGGATCGGACAGATCTCCAGCATGCGGAACGGGCCGCGGGCCCGGGCCCGCACTCGGGTGGGCGACATGACGATCGTGGATTGGGATCGCGAGGCGGTGAAGCGCGGCTTGGCCGAGGGTTCGGTCCTCCTCATCGACGTGCGGGAGGCGGACGAGTTCGCGCGGGGGCACATACCGGGCTCGGTGTCGCATCCGCTCTCGACCTTCGACCTCGGCGCGCTGCAGGCGCTGATCGCCGGTGACGGCCGGCGGCCGGTGCTCTCCTGCGCGGCGGGCGTGCGCTCCGCGCGGGCGCTCGCCTACGCGCAGAGCCAGGGCGTCGCGCTCACCGAGCATTACGCGGGCGGGTTCAAGGATTGGCTCGGCGCCGGCGAGGCGGTCGAGTAGGACGGCAATCCGCCGGGCCGCCCCGCGGCCCGGCGCTCGGATCGGCAGAGAGGCCCGCGGGAGGGCCGCGCGCCGCCCGCCGGCGCGGGTCCCGCTGCGGCCGGCGCGCCCCCCGGCCCCTGGCCGGATTCCCTCAAGGCAGGCGGCCGCGTGTGGCAGCGAGACACGGGAGAGTGAGTATGCGCAGGCGCTGGCTGGCAGCGATGGTCTCGGCGCTCGTCCTGGCGGCGGGGGGCGGGCGCTCGGGCAGGCCCCGGGCGGCGCCCCGCCGACCGTGGTCGTCGCCAAGCCCGTGGTGAAGGAGGTGGTCGAGCGCGACGACTACACCGGCCGCTTCAACGCGGTCGACTACGTCGAGGTGCGCGCCCGGGTGACCGGCTACCTGGAGAAGATCCACTTCCAGGACGGCGCCGTGGTGAAGAAGGGCGACCTGCTCTTCACCATCGACCGGCGCCCCTACAAGGCGGCCCTCGACCAGGCCCAGGCCTCCCTCGCCTCGGCGCAGGCCCGCCTCACCTTCGCCCAGACCGACCTCGAGCGCGCCCAGACGCTCAGCCGCTCGGGCAACATCTCCGAGCAGGTCACCGACCAGCGCCGGCAGGCCTCGCTCACCGCGCAGGCCGACGTCGACAACGCCACCGCGGCCCTGCGGCAGGCCCAGCTCAACTACGACTTCACCGAGGTGCGCTCGCCGATCACCGGGCGCATCTCCCAGCGCAACGTGACCGAGGGCAACATCGTCATCACCGACCAGACGATGCTGACCACGATCGTGTCGCTCGACCCGATCTACTTCTCGTTCACGGTCGACGAGCGCTCCTTCCTGACCTACCAGGGCACCCTCCGGATCGGCATGGGCGCGACCCAGAAGGAGCACACGGTGCCGATCCTGGTGGCGCTCACCGGCGAGGACAAGCCGAGCCGCAAGGGCCAGCTCAACTTCGTCGACAACCGCGTCGACGAATCGACCGGCACCGTGCTGCTGCGCGCCACGGTCGAGAATCCGGACAACTTCATCAAGCCGGGCCTGTTCGGGGTGGTGAGCATGCCGGCCTCGCAGCCCTACAAGGGCGTGCTGATCCCCGACGAGGCGGTGGCGGCCAACCAGGACAAGCGCATCGTCTACGTGGTCGCGGACGACAACACCGTCTCCTCCCGCAACGTGCGCCTCGGGCCGAAGATCGACGGCTACCGGATCGTCCGCGACGGGCTGAAGGGCGACGAGACCATCGTGATCAGCGGGCTCACCCGGGTCCGGCCGGGCGCCAAGGTGACGCCGGACCGCAAGGACCTGCCCCCGACCCGGACCTGACCGGGCGTCCCGACACCCGGGGCGCGCGGCGCCCCGACACGCGGGGGCGCCGCCGCCCCCTCCGAGCGGGGCGCCCCTCCCGGAGGGGTGCCGCGCCCCCAAGGCCACGACAGAGCGGCCGGCCGCCCGCGGGCGGAGCCGGGCCGGAGGTCTCCGATGCGGTTTGCCCACTTCTTCGTCGACCGGCCGATCTTCGCCTCGGTGACGTCGATCGTCATCCTGATCATCGGCTACGTCTCGTACATCTCGCTGCCGGTCTCGCAATATCCCGAGATCGTGCCGCCCACCGTGGTGGTGCGCGCCTCCTACCCGGGCGCCAATGCCGAGACCGTGGCGGCCACCATCGCGACGCCGATCGAGCAGGAGATCAACGGCGTCGACAACATGCTCTACATGTCGTCGCTGTCGACGAACGACGGCAACATGCAGTTGACCATCACGTTCGCGCTCGGCACCAACCTCGACATCGCCAACGTGCTGGTCCAGAACCGGCTCTCGGTGGCGACGCCGCGGCTGCCGCCGGACGTGCGCAACCTCGGCGTCACGGTCCGCAAGTCCTCGCCCGACCTGATGATGGTCGTTCACCTGCTGTCGCCCGACAACACCTACGACCAGAACTACATCGCCAACTACATCTACCTGCGCATCCGCGACCAGCTGCTGCGCCTGAACGGCGTCGGCGACATCACGGTGTTCGGCGGCAGCGAGTACGCCCTGCGGTTGTGGCTCGACCCGGACAAGCTCGCGGCCTACCAGCTCTCGACCACCGACGTGATCGGCGCCCTGCAGGAGCAGAACGTCCAGGTCGCCTCGGGCGCCCTCGGCGCCCCGCCCTCGCCGACGAGCCAAGCCTTCCAGCTCGTGGTGCAGACGCAGGGCCGCTTCCAGGACCCGAACGAGTTCCGCAAGGTGATCGTGAAGGCCTCGGAGGGGCGGCTCGTGCGCATCTCCGACATCGCCCGCGTCGAGATGGGCCAGAAGGACTACGTCACCCAGTCCTTCCTGAACGGCCAGCCGGCGATCGGCGTCGGCGTCTTCCAGCGCCCCGGCACCAACGCGCTCGAAGCGGCCGAGACCGTGCAGAGCCTGATGAAGGAGCTGGCCAAGGACTTCCCGCCCGGGCTCGAGTACCGCATCGCCTACAATCCGACCGAGTTCATCGCCGAGTCGGTGCACGAGGTCTACAAGACGCTCGGCGAGGCGGTGGTCCTCGTCGTGGTGGTGATCCTGGTCTTCCTGCAGAGCTGGCGCACCGCGCTGGTGCCGATCATCGCGATCCCGGTCTCCCTCGTCGGGACCTTCGCGGTGATGGCGGCGCTCGGCTTCTCGCTCAACAACCTGACCCTGTTCGGGCTGGTGCTCGCCATCGGCATCGTGGTCGACGACGCGATCGTGGTGGTGGAGAACGTCGAGCGCAACATCTCGGACGGACTCTCCCCCGGCGAGGCCGCCCACAAGACCATGGACGAGGTCGGCGGCGCCGTCGTCGCCATCGCCCTGGTGCTCTCGGCGGTGTTCATCCCCACCGCCTTCATCCCGGGCATCTCCGGCCAGTTCTACCGGCAGTTCGCGCTGACGATCGCGGCCTCGACCATCATCTCGATGTTCAACTCGCTGACGCTGTCGCCCGCGCTGTGCAAGCTGCTGCTGCAGCCCCACCACGCCCACGGCCGGTCGCGCTTCGTCCTGGCGCGGCTCGGCAGCTTCGCGGCCAACACCTTCAACCGGGCCTTCGACGCGACCGCGAACGGCTACGCGGCGACGATCCGCTTCCTCACCGGCCGCACCGTGCCGCTGCTCGTGATGCTCGCCCTCTACGGCGGGGTGATCGCCGGCACCCTCCACCTCGCCCGCACCACCCCCACGGGCTTCATCCCACTCCAGGACCAGGGCTACCTGATCGTGGTGGTGCAGCTGCCGCCGGGCTCGGCGCTGGAGCGCACGACCGCGGTGGTGAAGGAGGCGGCCACCCGCGCGCTTACCATCGACGGCGTCGCCAACGCGGTGGTGATCTCGGGCTTCGACGGCTCGACCTTCACCAACACCACCAACGGCGCGGTGATGTTCCTGACGCTCAAGCCGTTCAAGGAGCGGCAGGCGCGCGGGCGCACCGCCGCCGCCATCGTGGGCGACGTCTTCGGCAAGACCGCCTCGATCACCGAGGCGCGCATCATCGCCATCCCGCCGCCGCCCGTGCGCGGCCTCGGCAACGCGGGCGGCTACAAGATGCAGGTGCAGAACCGCTCCGGCTCCGACATCGCGAGCCTGCTCGCCGCCTCGGGCGACCTGATCGCGGCCGCCAACCAGGACCCCAACCTGACCCGCGTCTTCACCACCTTCGGGAACGACACGCCGCAGATCTACCTCGACATCGACCGCACCAAGGCGCGCATGCTGAACGTGCCGCTCGCCAACGTGTTCTCGACCCTGCAGGTCAATCTCGGCGGCGCCTACGTCAACGACTTCAACACGTTCGGGCGCATCTACCAGGTCCGGGCCCAGGCCGACGCCAAGTTCCGTCTGGAGAAGGACGACATCGCGCGGCTGAAGGTGCGCTCCTCGACGGGCGCGCTGGTGCCGATGGGGTCGCTCGCGGGCATCCGCGACATCGCCGGGCCGCAGATCGTGCAGCGCTACAACCTGTTCTACGCGATCCCGGTCCAGGGCGACACGCGGCCCGGCGTGTCGACCGGCCAGGCGCTCGGCGCCATGGAGGCCCTGGCCAGGAAGACCCTGCCGGAGGGGATGAGCTTCGAGTGGACCGAGATCGCCTTCCAGCAGAAGGCGGTGGGCAACACGGCGCTCTACGTCTTCGCGCTCGGCGTGCTCCTGGTCTTCCTGGTGCTGGCCGCCCAGTACGAATCCTGGGCGCTGCCGCTCGCGATCCTGCTGGTGGTGCCCACGGGCGTGCTCGCGGCCTTCGCGGGGGTGCAGCTCCGGGCGCAGGACAACAACATCCTGACCCAGATCGGCCTGATCGTGCTGATCGGCCTCGCGGCCAAGAACGCGATCCTGATCGTGGAATTCGCCCACCAGATCGAGGAGAGCGAGCATCGCGGCCCGGTCGCCGCGGCGGTCGAGGCCTGCCGCCTGCGCCTGCGCCCGATCCTGATGACGGCCTTCGCCTTCATCCTCGGCGTGGTGCCGCTCGCCATCGCGACCGGCCCGGGCGCCGAGATGCGCCAGGCGCTCGGCACCGCGGTGCTGTTCGGCATGCTCGGCGCCACGGTGTTCGGCCTGTTCCTGACGCCGGTCTTCTACGTGGTGATCCGCCACGTCCTGATCCGCATCAACCGCTGGCGCGGCAGGGACGAGCCGCCGCCGAACCTCGCGGCCGCGCAGTAGCCGCGGTCCGGACCGCCCCGCGCCCCGGCGCGGGGCCGCCGCGGGGTCGAGCGCCCGTCCTCGCGCCCGGCGCGGCCCGCCCGCGCGCGGACTGCCTCAATCCCGCGGCCGGCCGGCTCCGTTGTGCGCGGCGCCGATCCGGTCGTTGCGAAGTCTTGCGTTTGCAATAAGCTTCCGACTGCTCAGAACGATAAAGCAACGTCTGAAGGGAGGAAGGTCGGATGAGGATGACGCGTCGCGGCGTGCTCGCCGCCAGCGTCGGCGCGAGCCTGACGCCGATGCTGCCCCGCCTGCCGCGGGCGCAGGCCGCCGACACGATCCGGATCGGCGTCCTGAACGATCAGTCCGGCCCCTACCGGGACATCAGCGGGCCCTACGGCGTCGCCTGCACCCAGATGGCGGTCGACGAGTTCGCCGCGAACGGCTTCCGGGTCGAGGTGATCTCCGCCGACCACCAGAACAAGCCCGATGTCGGGGCCAGCATCGCCCGGCAATGGTACGACCGCGACGGCGTCGACATGATCATCGACGTGCCGACTTCCTCGGTCGGCCTCGCGGTGAACCAGGTCGCCCGCGAGAAGAACAAGGTCTACATCAATACCGGGGCGGCGACGTCGGACCTCACGGGGGTGCAGTGCACGCCGGTGACGATCGCCTGGATGTACGACACCTACATGCTGGCGAAGTCGACCGGCGCCGCCATGGTGCGGGCGGGGGGCGACTCGTGGTTCTTCGTCACCGCCGACTACGCCTTCGGGCACGCGCTGGAGCGGGACACCACGGCCTTCATCAAGGCGGCGAACGGGCGGGTGCTCGGCAGCGTGCGCTACCCCTTCCCGTCGACCAGCGACTTCTCCTCCTTCCTGGTCCAGGCCCAGGCGAGCGGCGCCAAGGTGATCGCCTTCGCCAATGCGGGCGCCGACACGGTCAACTGCATCAAGCAGGCGGCGGAGTTCGGCGTGACCCAACACGGCACGAAGCTCGCGGCCCTGCTGATGTTCCTCTCCGACGTGCACGCGCTCGGGCTGCAGGCCGCGCAGGGCCTGATCCTGACCGAGAGCTTCTACTGGGACCTCAACGACCGCACCCGCGCGGTGACGAGGCGCGCCCTGCCGCGGTTGAGCGGCGTCTACCCGAACATGGCCTCGATCGCCGATTACTCCGCGACGCTGCACTACCTCAAGGCGGTGGCCGACATGGGGGTGAAGGCCGCCAAGGCCTCGGGCGTCGACGTGGTGAACCGCATGAAGGCGATGCCGACGGACGACGACGCCTTCGGACCCGGGCGCATCCGCGAGGACGGCCGCAAGCTCTGCCCCTCCTACCTGTTCGAGGTGAAGACGCCCGCCGAGAGCAGCAAGCCCTGGGATTACTACAAGCTCATCGGCACCACCCCGGCCGAGGAGGCGTTCCGCCCGCTCGACAAGGGCAATTGCCCGCTCGTGAAGGCGTGATCCGGGATCCGCTTCGATCAAGCGGATCTCGGATCACCCGATCATGCCGTCGGCTGCCCTCAAGGAAGCGCCGGGCCCCTCCGGCGCGCGTCCGGCCGGACGGCGGCGCGCGCTACGCCGAGCGCGGCGGCGCGATCGGGGTGCGCAGGCCCGCGATCACCGCCTTGAGCGTCCCGGCGACCGCGCCCGGCGAATCGGTCCGCGCGTGGATGCGGTCGTGCACGAAGGAGAGCTTGCCGATCACCACCGGCGTGAGCCGGAACGGGTACAGGTCCGGCTGCCCCATGCTGCGGTTGAGCGAGTTCATCGCGAAGGTGAGCGGCAGCCACGCCTCGATCAGCCGGCCGAGATCCGGCGCGTGGTGCGGGTCGAAGTCCATCGTCGTCGCGAGGCCGGCGCGCAGCTTGGGCCGCACCCGCAGGCCGAAGCTCGACGCGGTCTCGAGCGTGTCCACGATGTGGAGGTAATGCGCGAACGTCTCGGCGAAATCCTCCCAAGGGTGCGCGCCCGCGTAGGTCGAGACGAAGCGCTCCTGCCACGCCTGCGGCGCGCCGTGCGCGTAGTAGCCCCGCAGGGCGGCGCCGTAATCGGCCCGCTCGTCGCCGAAGATGTCCCGGAAGGCCGGCAGGCTCGGGTCGTGGCGGACCAGCACGTTCCAGAAATAATGCCCGATCTCGTGCCGGAAATGGCCGAGCAGCGTGCGGTAGGGCTCGCCGAACTGCGTGCGCCGGCGCTCGCGCTCGACGTCGTCGGCCTCCGCGAGGTTCACCGTGATGAGCCCGTTGTCGTGGCCGGTGAGCACCGCCGGGCCGGCCAGCTGCGCCTCGGCCGGATCGACCAGGAAGTCGAAGGCGAGCCCCTCGGGATCGTCGCGCCGCAGGGTGAGCGGCAGGTGCATGCGCAGGAGCGTGTAGAACAGGCGCCGCTTGGCGATCTCGATCTCCCGCCAGCGGGTGAGGTTCCAGGCGATCGAGAGGTCCGGCACCGTGCGGTTGTGGCGGCAGGCGACGCAGTAGGAGTCGGGGGCCTCCTCCGGGATCAGCCAGTTGCAGGCGCCGAGCGCCGCGTTGGCGCAGGCGCGGTAGCGGCGATGGGGCGGACAGGAGCCGCGCAGCGGCCCCTCGGCCCCGCTCACCGTCACGACGGTCTCGGCCTGCGGGTCGTAGCCCGCCCGGCGCCCGCAGCTGGCGCAGCGCTTGGTCTCGAAGTGGAAGGGCTGCTCGCAGGCTTCGCACTGGAAGATCTTCATCGCGCCCTCCGCCGCATCGGCGATGCGCCGCGTCCCGGATCAGCCCTGAAAAGGCTCAAACCCGGCAAAGTTCCGCCGTCGGCGGCACGGGACTTGCCTCGACCGGGGACCGCGCCGCCCCGCGGGAATGCGGCGGTCCCCGCGTCCCGTCCGCGGCTGACGCGCCAGGGGCGGACGTGTAGAAGCCCGAAGGACCAGGATCGCGATCAGGACCGACGCGCGCGCCGCGACGCCGCCAGACATCCGGAGACACCGTGTCGATCAAGGCTGCCCTGCACCACGTCACCTCCTACACCTACGACCGTCCGGTGAGCCTCGGCCCGCAGGTGATCCGCCTGCGGCCGGCGCCGCACACGCGCACCCGCATCCTGAGCTATTCGCTCAAGGTCACGCCCGGCAACCACTTCGTGAACTGGCAGCAGGACCCGAGCGGCAACTGGCTCGCCCGGCTCGTCTTCCCCGAGAAGACGACGCAGTTCCGGGTCGAGGTCGACATCGCCGCCGACATGGCGGTGATCAACCCGTTCGACTTCTTCGTCGACGATTACGCCCAGACCCTGCCCTTCGCGTATCCGGCGGAGCTGCAGGAGGAACTCGCGCCCTACCTGGTGCCGAACGACGGCGGGCCGCTGCTCGACGCGTTCCTGACGCGCCTGCCCGAGGAGAAGAACACCGTCCTGTTCCTGGTCGCGCTCAACGAGATGGTGCGGGACAGCGTCAATTACGTGGTGCGCATGGAGCCGGGCGTGCAGACGCCCGACGAGACGCTCGACGCCGCCAGCGGCTCCTGCCGGGATTCGGCCTGGCTCCTCGTCCAGGTGCTGCGCCGCCTCAACCTCGCGGCCCGGTTCGTCTCCGGCTACCTGATCCAGCTCGTCCCCGACACCACCGCGGTCGACGGGCCGGCCGGCACCTCCAAGGACTTCACCGACCTGCACGCCTGGGCCGAGGTCTACGTGCCGGGCGCGGGCTGGATCGGCCTCGACGCAACCTCCGGCCTGCTCTGCGGCGAGGGCCACATCCCGCTCGCCGCCACGCCGCACTACCGCTCGGCCGCGCCGATCTCCGGCCTCGCGGACCCCGCGGAGGTGGATTTCCACTTCGAGATGAACGTGATGCGGGTCGCCGAGGCGCCCCGGGTGACGCGGCCGTTCTCGGACGAGGCCTGGGGCGCCATGGACGCGCTCGGGGACCGGATCGACCGGGACCTCGCCGCCCAGGACGTGCGCCTGACCATGGGCGGCGAGCCGACCTTCGTGTCGGTGGACGATTTCCAGTCGCCCGAGTGGAACACCGCGGCGGTGGGCCCGACCAAGCGGGCGCTCGCCGACCAGCTGATCCGCCGCCTGCGCGAGCGCTTCGCGCCGGGCGGCCTCCTGCATTACGGCCAGGGCAAGTGGTATCCGGGCGAGAGCCTGCCCCGCTGGGCCTTCGCCCTCTACTGGCGCAAGGACGGGCAGCCGATCTGGCGCGACGAGGCGCTGATCGCCCGCGTGGCCGGGCCGCAGGATACCGGCATCGAGCACGCGGAGGCCTTCGGCAAGGCGCTCGCCAAGGCGCTCGGCCTGGGGCCCTACCTGCAGCCGACCTTCGAGGACCCGGTCTACTGGGAGCGCAAGGAGGCGGAACTCCCGATCAACACCACGCCGCTTCAGCCGCGGGTCGGCGACGCCGAGTTCCAGGAGCGGATGGCGCGGATCTACAGGCGCGGCCTCACGGAGCCGGTCGGCTACGTGCTGCCCCTCGCCAGCGTGCAGGCCGGGGCCGGGAGGGTCTGGGTCTCGGAGAAGTGGCAGACGCGCCGGGGAGCCCTCTACCTCGCGGCGGGCGACTCGCCGGTGGGCTTCCGGCTGCCGCTCAACTCCCTGATCTCCCTGCCGCCGGAGGAGTTTCCCTACTACGCCCCGCAGGATCCGCTGGAGGCGCGGGGTCCCCTGCCCTCCCGGCCCGCGGCGCGCAGCCGCCCCGTCCCCGGCGTCCCGGTGCGCACCGCGCTCGCGATCGAGCCGCGGGACGGGGCGGTGTGCGTGTTCATGCCGCCCGTCGAGCGGGCGGACGAGTACGTCGAACTCGTCGCGACCCTGGAGAAGGCCGCGGCCGAGACCGGCATCCCGATCCACATCGAGGGCTACGAGCCGCCCTACGACCCGCGCCTCGGGGTGATCAAGGTCACGCCCGATCCCGGCGTGATCGAGGTCAACGTGCACCCGGCCCGCACCTGGCGGGAGGCGGTCGAGATCACCACCGGCCTCTACCAGGACGCCCGCGAGATCCGGCTCGGCGCGCAGAAATTCATGATCGACGGGCGCCACACCGGCACCGGCGGCGGCAACCACGTGGTGCTCGGCGGCGCGACCCCGGCGGATTCGCCCTTCCTGCGCCGGCCCGACCTGCTGAAGAGCCTCGTGCTCTACTGGCAGCGCCACCCGTCGCTGTCCTACCTGTTCTCGGGCCTCTACATCGGCCCGACGAGCCAGGCGCCGCGCATGGACGAGGCGCGCCACGACGGGCTCTACGAGCTGGAGATCGCCCTCGCGCAGGTGCCGCCCCCGGGCGGGCCCGAGGTGCCGCTCTGGCTCGTCGACCGGCTCTTCCGCAACGTCCTCGTCGACGTGACCGGCAACACCCACCGGGCCGAGATCTGCATCGACAAGCTCTACTCGCCGGACGGGCCGACGGGGCGGCTCGGCCTGCTCGAATTCCGCTCCTTCGAGATGCCGCCGGACGCGCGCATGAGCCTCGCCCAGCAATTGCTGCTGCGGGCGATCATCGCGTGGCTGTGGCGCGAGCCGCAGGAGGGCGGCTTCGTCCGCTGGGGCACCGCGCTCCACGACCGCTTCATGCTGCCCCACTTCCTCTGGCAGGATTTCCTCGGCGTGCTCGGCGACCTGCGCGGGGCGGGCTACGCCTTCGACCCGGTCTGGTACCGGGCGCAGGCCGAGTTCCGCTTCCCCCTCTACGGCACGGTCCAGCACGGCGGCGTCACGCTGGAACTGCGCCAGGCCCTCGAACCCTGGCACGTGCTGGGCGAGGAGGGCTCGTCCGGCGGCACGGTGCGCTTCGTCGATTCCTCGGTCGAGCGGCTGCAGGTGCGCGTCGAGGGCTACGTGCCGAGCCGGCACGTCGTCACCTGCAACGGGCGGCGCCTGCCCCTGACCGAGACCGGGCGCTCCGGCGAGGCGGTGGCGGGCCTGCGCTTCAAGGCCTGGCAGCCGGCCTCGGCGCTGCACCCGATGATCCCGGTCCATTCGCCGCTGACCTTCGACATCGTCGACGCGTGGTCGGGCCGCTCGCTGGGCGGTTGCACCTACCACGTGTCCCATCCGGGCGGGCGCAATTACGAGACCTTCCCGGTCAACACCTACGAGGCGGAGGGGCGGCGCCTCGCCCGCTTCCAGGACCACGGCCACACGCCCGGCCGGGTCACCCCCGCCCCCGAGGAGCCGCGGCGCGAATTCCCGCTCACCCTCGACCTGCGCGCGCCCGCGCCCCGATGAGCGCCGCGGCCTCGCTCGCCGCCGCCCCGGATCCCGACGCGGAGCGGGCGGAGCGGCGCGCGCGCTGGAGCGCCGGCTACCGGCCGCTCCCGGGCGTGCCCGACGAGCTGATCGGCCCGGACGGGACGCCCCGCCGGGCCTGGGACGGCTTCCTCGACCGGCTCTCCGCCCTGGCCGAGGAGGAGATCGCCGCCCGGCTCGCCGCCGCCGAGCGGCACATCCACAACACCGGCATCGCCTACCGGGTCTACGGGGAAGCGGCGGAGCGCGACTGGCCCCTCGGCGTGCTGCCGCTGCTGATCGAGGGCGACGAGTGGGCGGAGATCGCCGCGGGCGTCGCCCAGCGCGCGAGCCTGCTGGAGACGATCCTCGCCGACCTCTACGGCGAGGCCCACCTGGTCGCGGCGGGCCTGATCCCGGCCGCGGCGGTGGCGGGCAGCCCCGAATTCCTGCGCCCCCTGCACGGGGTGCGCCAGCCCGGCCACGGGCGCCAGCTCCACCTCTACGCCGCCGACCTCTCGCGCGGGCCGGACGGGCGCTGGCGCGTGCTCGCCGACCGCACCCAGGCCCCCTCCGGCGTCGGCTACGCGCTGGAGAACCGGATGGTGCTCGCCCGCGCCCTGCCGGAGGTGCACGGGGCCCTCGACGTCGAGCGCCTCGCGCCGTTCTTCCAGGCCTTCCGGGACGGGCTCGCCGCCGCCGCCGAGCGGGTCGAGCCCCGCATCGGCCTGCTCACCTCCGGCCCCTACGGCGACACCTACGTCGAGCAGGCGGTGCTCGCCCGCTACCTCGGCCTCGCCCTCGTCGAGGGCGACGACCTGCTGGTCCAGGACGGCCGGCTCTACGTGCGCACGGTGGCGGGCCTCAAGCGCGCCGACGTGCTCTGGCGCCGGGTCGACGGCGACTACGTCGATCCCCTCGCCCTCGAGCCGGATTCCCGGCTCGGCGTGCCGGGCCTCGTCGAGGCGGTGAAGGCCGGCGCTTGCGTGATCGGCAACATGCCGGGGGCGGGGCTGGTCGAGGGCGGCTGGCTCGCCGCCTACCTGCCGCGGCTCGCCGAGCACCTGTTCGGGCAGCCCCTGCGCCTGCCGGGCCTCGCGACCTGGTGGTGCGGCGACCGCGCCCAGCGCGAGGCGGTGCTGGAGCGGGTCGAGACCCTGACCCTGCGCCCCGCCGCGGCGCCGGCCCAGGGCGCCTTCACCACGAGGGCCTTCGGCGCCCGCGACCCCGAGGAGACCGCCCGCCTCCTCGCCGTCCTGCGCGACCGCCCCGGCGACCTCGTGGCCCAGGAGCCGGTCCAGCTCTCGACCGCCCCGGTCTGGGACGGGGACGGGCTGGTGCCGCGGCCCTTCGTGCTGCGGGTCTTCGCCGCGGCGACGCCGGGGGGCTGGCAGGTGATGCCGGGAGGGTTCTGCCGCATCTCGGCCCAGGCGGACGTGCAGCCGCTCGCCATGGGGGCGGGGGTGCGCGCCGCCGACGTCTGGGTGCTGGGCGGCAGCGACGGCGATCCCGCCGCGGCCCTGCCGCGCCTGGAGCAGCCCTCGGTGCGCCGGGTGCAGGGCCTGCTGCCGAGCCGGGCGGCCGACAACCTGTTCTGGTTCGGCCGCTACCTGGAGCGGGCCGAGGCGATGCTGCGCCTCACCTCCTGCCTGCTCAGCGGGGCGGGCGGGCTCGCGCGCAGCGAGGCGGATCTCGGCACGCACGCGCGGCTGCGCAACCTCCTGCACAGCTGGGGGGCGGTGCCGACGACGCTCGGACCCGCGGCCGCCCTCGCCGCCCACGCGCTCTCGGGCCGCGAGGCCTGGGGCTCGGCCCGCGCCCACGTCGCGGCGGCGCGGCGCAACGCCGCCTCCCTGCGCGAGCGGCTCTCCCTCGAGACCTGGCGGGCGCTCAGCGCCCTGCACGACCTGCTGGAGCGGCCGCAATCCGTTCCCGGCTCGGAGGCGGCGTGGCTCGACCGCGCGGAGCGGGCGCTCGAACTCGCCGCCGCGCTGGCGGGGCTCGCGCAGGAGAACATGAACCGGGCCGGCGGCTGGCCCTTCGTCGACATGGGCCGGCGGATCGAGCGGGCGATCAACACCTGCCGCTTCGCCGAGATCTTCGCGGCGGACGAGGCCAGCGGCGACGACCTCGCCACGCTGCTGCAGCTCGTCGATTCCCGCATCTCCTACGGGGCGCGCTACCTGCTCGGCGTGGCCCTGGCGCCGGTGCGCGACTTGGTGCTGCTCGACCCCTTCAACCCGCGCTCGGTGGCCTTCCAGGTCGAGCGGCTCGCCGAGCACCTCGACGGGCTGCCGGCCCTGCGCCAGGACGGGCTGCCCGAGCCGCCGACCCGGATGGTGCTCCGGCTCGCGGGCGAGATCGCCAGCGCCGAGGCCGCCGCCCTCTCCCCCGCCGTGGCGCAGGACTGGGAGGCGCGCCTCTGGGCCATCGCCGAGGCGGCGGCGGCGCGCTACTTCCCGGGGGGCTCCGACGCCGCCCGCCCCGAGCGACTGGTGGCCCTCGCGTGATCTACCTCCTGCGCCACGTCACCTCCTACGCCTACCGGGACGCGGTGACCCACGCGCGCTGCGTCCTGCGCCTGACGCCGGCCACCGGCGAGGGGCAGCGCGTGCTCTCGCACCAGATCACGATCCAGCCGCACTCCCACCGGCGCGCGACCGGGGCCGACTTCTTCGGCAACGCGACCACGACGCTCACCGTGGAGACGCCGCACCGGGCCTTCCGGATCGAGGCGCTGTCGCGCATCGACGTCGACCGGTCGGAACTGCCCGACCTCGCCTCGGGCCTCGCCTGGGAGGAGGTGCGCGAGCGGGTCCTGGCGCATCCGAGCCTCGCGCCGCATTCCCCGGTGCACTTCGCCGGCCCGAGCCGGCGGGTGCCGCTCGCGGCCGAGGTGACGGCCTATGCCCGGGCGAGCTTCCCGCCGGGGGGCGGCCTCTACGCGGGGGCGGTCGACCTGATGCGGCGCATCCACGCGGACTTCACCTTCGACGCCGGGGCCACCGACGTGGCGACCCCGGTGGCGCAGGCCTTCGCGGGCCGCAGGGGCGTCTGCCAGGACTTCGCCCACATCATGATCGCGGGGCTGCGCGGGCTCGGCCTGCCGGCGGCCTATGTCAGCGGCTACCTGCGTACCCGCCCGCCCCCGGGCATGAAGCGCCTCGAAGGGGCGGATGCGAGCCACGCCTGGGTCTCGGTCTGGTGCGGCGACGGCTGGCACGGCCTCGACCCGACCAACGCGGTCGCGGTCGAGGACGACCACATCGTGCTGGCGACGGGGCGCGACTACGCCGACGTCGCCCCGGTCGCCGGAATCATCGCCGGGTCGGGGTCGCAGCGCCTGACGGTCGCCGTCGACGTGGTGCCGGAGGAGGAGGCGCGGGACCTCGCGGCCGGGGCCTAGAGCAGCACCCGATCACGTTGCAACCGGGTGCCGCTCTCGATCTTTGATCTTGCCGCATTATCTGCGACGAACCGGCATCCACTTCGTCGGAAATCGCTCTAGCGCTCAGAACTTGAACACGGACTTCGCCGCCTCCTGCGAGGCCTGCCGGTGCCGGCGGGCCTCCTCCAGCCGGGCGATCTCCGCCCGCAGGAGCGCGATGCGGGCGTCGAGGTCGCCGAGCGAGAGGGCCGTGAGGTCCTGGCCGAGCACGTGGGTGGAGGTCTGGGGCCGCGGGCGGTCGTCGTCGGTGAGCATGCGGGGTCTCCTTGGGGCGGGCGCCGGCCTTCTGGGCGCGGGCGCGTCTCTCCCTGCGCGGGCGCGTCCCGGGCCGCAAGCATGTCCGGCAAGCATGTCCGGCTTGGCCCGCCGCCGGAACCCCTCCGGGCCCGGAGACCCGGGCCGCACCTGTCCCAACGCGATTGACTCGCCCCGGCCATTCCGCCATACAGCGCCGGACGCGAGGCCGCCGCCCGACGAGGGCGGGCGCTCGCCATTCGTCTGAACAGTTCAGTCATCCACGAGGGCTGCGGCGGTGTCGCACATCGTCGGCCCCGGCCTTCTGAGGCATCGCCGTGAAGAGAACGTATCAACCCTCCAAGCTCGTGCGCAAGCGCCGTCACGGCTTCCGCGCGCGGATGGCCACGGTCGGCGGCCGCAAGGTCATCGCCGCCCGCCGCGCCCGCGGCCGCAAGCGCCTGTCGGCGTAAGCGGTCCGGCCAGGCCTCGGCCCAGGCCCTCAGCCGCATGGGCGCCGGCAGGCCGCCGATCGGGCGGATCACGCGGCGCCCCGACTACCTGGCGGCGGCCACGGGCCGCCGTTTCCACACCGGGCGCATGACCGCGCAGGGGCGCCCGCGGCGGGCGGAGGAGCCCGCCACCGGGTTGCGGTTCGGCTTCACGGTCACCAAGAAGACCGGCCACGCCACCGAGCGCAACCGCATCCGGCGCCGCCTGAAGGCCGCCGCGGCCGAGATCGGACCGGAGCACGCGGAGCGGGCCCTCGACCTGGTGCTGATCGGCCGGCGCGAGGCCCTGGGCGCGCCTTTCGAGGTCCTGGTCAACGACATCCGGCGGGCGCTCGCCACCGTGACGAAGCCGAAGCCGGCGGGACAGCCGGGCCGGCCCCGCCGCGAGGCCGCGCCGCCCGAACCACAACCGTGAGGCGATACCGGGTCGCCCGGCCTCGCCTCTTGCAGAAGAATCCGGGCCGGACGCCGCCTGACGCGCGCCCGGCCTCGTGCATGAGGCGGCAGCCGTCGCGGGACCTTCATGGGTAACGACAAGACCAACATGATCATCGCCATCGCGCTGTCGCTGGCGGTGCTCCTCGGCTGGAACTACTTCGTGACGGCGCCGCAGGTCGAGCGCCAGCGCCAGCAGCAGGCGGCCCAGGTCAACCCTTCGCAGGGCGTCAACCCTTCGCAGGGCGTCGATCCCTCGCAGGGCGTCAACGCCTCCCCGAGCCCGAAGGAGGGCGGCCCCTCCGCCCCCGTGCCCGGCACGCTCCCGGGCGCCGCCGGCGGCAGCCCGCAGGCGGCGCTCGCCCGCGACGAGGCGCTCGCCCGCGCCCCGCGGGTGCGCATCGACACGGAGGCCCTGCGGGGCTCGGTCGCGCTCAAGGGTGGGCGCATCGACGACGTCGCCCTCAAGGGCTACCACGAGACGGTCGACCCGAAGAGCCCGGAGATCGTGCTGCTCTCGCCGGCGGGCTCGGCCAATCCCTACTACGCCGAGTTCGGCTGGGTCGGCCAGAATGCCGGGCCGCTGCCGGGCAGCGACACGGTCTGGACCGCGGACGGCGACGTGCTGACCGCGAAGAAGCCCCTGGTCCTGACCTTCGACAACGGCGCCGGCCTGGTGTTCCGCCGGACCCTCTCGGTCGACGACAAGTACATGTTCACGATCGAGGATTCGGTCGAGAACAAGGGCCCGAACCCGGTCACGCTCTACCCCTACGGGCTGGTCTCGCGCTGGGGCAAGCCGCACACCCAGGGCTACTACGTGCTCCACGAGGGCATGATCGGCGTGGTCGGCGACAAGGGCCTCCAGGAATACACCTACGACAAGATGGCCAAGGAGAACCCGCTCGGCGCCCCCGGCACCCGCGGCGTGTCCTGGCCCGGCGCCACCGGCGGCTTCCTCGGCATCACCGACAAGTACTGGGCGGCGGCGACGATCCCCGACCAGCAGGCGCCCTATACCGGCAGCTTCACCGAGCGCGACGAGGGCGCGACCAAGGTCTACCAGGCAAGCAGCCTCGGCGAGGCCAGGGCGGTCGCGCCCGGCGCCTCCGTGCAGGCGAGCCAGCGCCTCTTCGCCGGCGCCAAGGAGGTCTCGACCGTCGACGCCTACCGCGAGAAGCTGAACATCAAGCAATTCGATCTCCTGATCGACTGGGGCTGGTTCTACTTCATCACCAAGCCGATGTTCAAAGCCCTGGACCTGTTCTACAAGCTCTTCGGCAATTTCGGCGTCTCGATCCTGGTGGTGACGCTGATCCTGAAGCTGTTCTTCCTGCCGATCGCCAATCGCTCCTACGTCTCGATGGCCAAGATGAAGGCCGTCCAGCCGGAGATGACCGCGATCCGCGAGCGCTACGCCGACGACAAGGTGAAGCAGCAGCAGGCGATGATGGAGCTGTACAAGAAGGAGAAGATCAATCCGGTGGCGGGCTGCTGGCCGGTGCTGATCCAGATCCCCGTCTTCTTCTCGCTCTACAAGGTGCTGTTCGTCACGATCGAGATGCGGCACGCGCCGTTCTTCGGCTGGATCCGCGACCTCGCCGCCCCGGATCCGACCTCGATCGTCAACCTGTTCGGCCTCCTGCCCTTCACGCCGCCGGACCTGCTCCATCTCGGCGTCTGGCCCATCGTCATGGGCATCACGATGTTCCTGCAGATGAAGATGAACCCGGCCCCGCCCGATCCGGTGCAGGCCCAGGTCTTCACCTTCATGCCGATCATCTTCACCTTCATGCTGGGCTCGTTCCCGGCCGGGCTGGTGATCTACTGGGCGTGGAACAACCTGCTGTCGATCCTGCAGCAATACTGGATCATGCGGCGCAACGGGGTGAAGGTGGAGCTGTGGGACAACCTGCGCTCGACGTTCCAGCGCCGCACCCAGGTGAAGACGGCCAAGGGCTGATGGCGGGGCCGGACGAGGCCGACGCGGCCCTGATCGAGGCGGGGCGCCTGCTCTTCGCGGGCCCCGCCGACTTCGCCACCGCGTCCGACACGCTGGCGGGTCTGCCGCCCATGCGCGGCCTGGAGATCGCCTTCGCGGGCCGCTCGAATGTCGGCAAGTCGAGCCTCATCAACGCGCTCACCGGCCGCAACACGCTGGCGCGCACCTCGCACACGCCGGGGCGCACGCAGCAGCTCAACTTCTTCGACCTCGGCGGCAAGCTCACGCTGGTCGACATGCCGGGCTACGGCTACGCCGCGGTGTCGAAGGCCAAGGTCGCCTCCTGGACCGAGCTGATCCACGCCTACCTGCAGGGCCGGGCGAACCTCGCCCGGGTCTACGTGCTGATCGACGCCCGCCACGGCATCAAGCCGAACGACGGCGAGGTGCTGGACGAGCTCGACGCGGCCGCCGTTTCCTACCAGGTGGTGCTGACGAAGGGCGACGACCTCAAGAAGGGCGAGGTGGCGTCCCGGCTCGACGCCACCGCGGCCGCCCTCGCCCGCCGGCCGGCGGCCTATCCGGAGATCATCCTGACCTCGAGCCGCACGGGCGAGGGCATCCCGGCCCTGCGGGCCAGCGTGGCGCGGCTCCTCGCCGAGCGCGGCTGATGCCCCGCCCCGAGCGCATCCTGTTCGCGCTCGGCGCGCTCGCGGGCCTGCTCGGCGTCGCCGCCTCCGCGGCGGCCGCCCACCTGACCGGCGGCACGCTCGCGACCGCCGCGCAGTTCCTGCTCGTCCACGCGGGCCCGGTGCTGGCGCTGGCCGGCCTCAGCGGGAGCGGCCGCCTGCGCCCGGGCCTCGCCCGGCCCGCCGCCGCCTGCCTCGTCCTCGGCCTCGTCCTGTTCAGCGGCGACCTGTCCGCGCGGGCGCTGGCGGGCCATCCGCTCTTCCCGATGGCGGCGCCGACCGGCGGCCTCGTCCTGATGCTCGGCTGGGCGCTCGCCGCCCTCGCGGGCCTGCTGCGGGTCAGCGCACCTGCAGGAACGTCACCGCCGCCGCCTGCTCGCGGGTGAACACCCCGGCGGTGAGCGGCCCCCCGAACACCGCCCCGGTGTCGAGGTTGGTGCGATGGTGCCGCGCGTCCGGATGGCCGCTGCGCAGGGGCGTGTGGCCGTGCACCACGTGCTTGCCGAAATCGTAATCGGCCGACAGGAAGGGCTCGCGGATCCACAGCCGCTGCTCCGGATCCGGGTCGGGGGCGGGCCGGCCGGGCCGGAACCCCGCATGGACGTACCAGCGCCGCGCATCCTCGTGCAGCGTCGGCAGGGCGGCGATCCAGTCGAGGTCGCCCCGGGGCAGCTGGTCGACCCGCGCCACGCCGTAGGAGGCGAGCACGGCCCGGCCGCCGTTGAACAGCCAGAGCGGCTCGTCGGCGCCCGAGAGGGCGCCGAGCAGCATCGCCTCGTGATTGCCCTTCAGGCAGGTGACCTGGCCGGGCTCCCGCTCCTGGAGGGCGCGCAGGGTGGCGATGACCCGGGCGCTGTCGGGCCCGCGGTCGACGTAGTCGCCGAGGCAGACGATGCGCCGCGGCCGCCCCGCCCGATGCACCTCGATCTCGGCGAGCAGCCGGTCGAGCTGGTCGGCGCAACCGTGGATGTCCCCGATCGCGTAGGTGAGCCCCTCGCCGTCCATCCGCGTTCCCTCGCAGGACCTCTCGCCCGGTCCGGGCCATCATAGAGCAACCGGAACGCCGGCGGCACGATCCCGATCCGCGACCGCGGCGCGGCTCCCACGGCAGAGAGGGCCGGCCCCGCGCGGTGACCGGCCCTCGCCGTCGTCGCTCCGGCCCGTACCGGCGGTCACGAGACGTGACCGCCGGTACGGTGCTCGACCGGTCGCCGAGCCGCTGGCTTGGCTCGCGCATGCGAGAGGGTCGACGGCCCGATGCGTCCGCATCCCGGGCCGCCGGCATCAGTTCAGCGGCACGCCGGCCGGCCGGCGCGCGGCGGTGACCGCCACGTCGCCGATCATCAGCCCCTCCGGCCCGAGCCGCACCCGCACGGCCTCGCCGTCGTGGACGCTGCCGGCGAGGATCTGCTCGGCCATCGGGTCCTGCACGGACTTCTGGATCACGCGCTTGAGCGGGCGCGCGCCGTAGGCCGGGTCGTAGCCGCGCTCGGCCAGCCAGGCGCGGGCATCGGGCTCGACGTCGAGCGTGATCTTGCGCTCGTCGAGGAGCTTCTGCAGGCGGCCGAGCTGGATGTCGACGATCGCGCCCATCTCCGCCCGCTTCAGCCGGTGGAACAGGATGATCTCGTCCACCCGGTTGAGGAATTCGGGCCGGAAATGCGCCCGCACCACCGCCATCACCTCGTCCCGGACCGCGTCGGTGTCCTGGCCCTCGGGCTGGTTCACCAGGTACTCGGCGCCGAGATTGGAGGTCATCACCAGGAGCGTGTTGCGGAAGTCGACCGTCCGCCCCTGCCCGTCGGTGAGCCGCCCGTCGTCGAGAACCTGCAGCAGGACGTTGAACACGTCCGGATGCGCCTTCTCGATCTCGTCGAACAGCACGACTTGGTAGGGCCGGCGCCGCACGGCCTCGGTGAGGGCGCCGCCCTCCTCGTAGCCGACATAGCCGGGGGGGGCGCCGATGAGGCGGGCGACGGAGTGCTTCTCCATGTACTCGGACATGTCGAGGCGCACCATCGCGGTCTCGTCGTCGAACAGGAAGCTCGCCAGCGCCTTGGTCAGCTCGGTCTTGCCGACGCCCGTCGGCCCGAGGAACATGAACGAGCCGATCGGCCGGTTCGGGTCCTGCAGGCCGGCGCGGGCGCGCCGGACCGCGGTCGCCACCGCCTCCACCGCCTCGCGCTGGCCGACCACCCGGCGACCCAGCGCCTCCTCCATCGCCAGCAGCTTCTCGCGCTCTCCCTCCAGCATCTTGTCGACCGGCACGCCGGTCCAGCGCGAGACGACGCCGGCCACGTGGTTGGGCGTCACCGCCTCCTCCATGAAGCCCGAGCCGTTGCCGCGGCTGCCGTCCGGGCCCCGGGCCTCGATGTCGCCGAGTTCGCGCTCCAGCCCCGGGATGATGCCGTAGGCCAGTTCGCCCGCCCGCTGGTACTGGCCCTGGCGCTGCGCCGAGGCGAGTTCCGTGCGGGCCTCGTCGAGCTTCTTCTTCAGCTCCGCGGCCCGGCCGAGCTTGTCCTTCTCGGCCTTCCAGCGCGCCGTGATCGCCGCCGACTGCTCCTCGAGGTCGCCGAGCTCCTTCTCCAGCCGGGTCAGCCGGTCGCGGGAGGCGGCGTCGGTCTCCTTCTTCAGCGCCTCGGCCTCGATCTTCAGGCGCACGATCTCGCGGTCGACGTTGTCGAGTTCCTCGGGCTTGGAATCGACCTGCATGCGCAGGCGCGAGGCGGCCTCGTCGACGAGGTCGATCGCCTTGTCGGGCAGGAAGCGGTCGGTGATGTAGCGGTTCGACAGGGTCGCGGCCGCCACCAGCGCCGAATCCTGGATGCGCACGCCGTGGTGCTGCTCGTACTTCTCCTTGATGCCGCGCAGGATCGAGACCGTGTCCTCCACGGTCGGCTCCGAGACGAAGACCGGCTGGAAGCGCCGCGCGAGCGCCGCGTCCTTCTCGACGTGCTTGCGGTACTCGTCGAGGGTTGTGGCGCCGACGCAGTGCAGCTCGCCGCGGGCGAGGGCGGGCTTGAGCAGGTTCGAGGCGTCCATCGCCCCGTCCGCCTTGCCGGCCCCGACCAGGGTGTGCATCTCGTCGATGAACAGGATGATGCCGCCCTCGGCCGCCGTGACCTCGGAGAGCACGCCCTTCAGCCGCTCCTCGAACTCGCCGCGGTACTTCGCGCCGGCGATCAGCGCGCCCATGTCGAGGGCGAGCAGCTGCTTGTCGCGCAGGCTCTCCGGCACGTCGCCGTTGATGATGCGCAGCGCCAGCCCCTCCACGATGGCGGTCTTGCCGACGCCGGGCTCGCCGATCAGCACCGGGTTGTTCTTGGTGCGCCGGGACAGGACCTGGATGGTGCGGCGGATCTCCTCGTCGCGGCCGATCACCGGGTCGAGCTTGCCCTCGCGCGCCGCCTCGGTGAGGTCGCGGGCGTACTTCTTGAGCGCGTCGTAGGCGTTCTCGGCCGTCGGGTTGTCGGCGGTGCGGCCCTTGCGCAGGGCGTTGATGGCCGCGTTCAGGGACTGGGCGGTGACGCCCGCGGCCGCGAGGGCGCGGCCGGCCTCGCTGTCCTTCTCGACCGCGAGGGCGAGCAGCAGGCGCTCGACCGTGACGTAGGAATCGCCCGCCTTCTCGGCGGCCTTCTCGGCGGTGTCGAACAGGCGCATCAGGTCGCGGGTCGCCTGGGGCTGCGAGGCGCCGCCCGAGACCTTGGGCTGCTTGGCGAGCCACGCCTCGGTCTGCGCGAGCGCCACCCGCGACTGGCCGCCGGCGCGCTCGATCAGCCCGGCGCAGAGACCCTCGGGATCGTCGAGCAGGACCTTCAGCACGTGGCCGGGCGAGAGCTGCGGGTGCCCCTCGCGCAGCGCGAGATTCTGCGCGGCCTGAACGAAGCCGCGGGCGCGCTCGGTGTATTTCTCGAAATTCATCTCGTCTCCCCTCCTCGTGCGCGACCGCCCGCCCCACCGGGCGCGGACGGACCGACAGGCGCCCCCGCCGCTCCGGCGCGGGGCCCCCGGCGCTCGCAGCGAGCCGCCGGTGACCTGCATGTGGTGTGACATATCGGTAACACAAGGGGTGGCACGCCGCGGCGACGCCGATCCGTCATGCGCGCGGCGGGGGACGGGGCGGCTTGCTCCGCGGGCCGGGGCGGCGTAGCGCTGGGCCATGCCCGTCACGCTGCGCGTCGCCGCCCTCCACCGCTACCCGGTCAAGGGCCTCTCCCCCGAGCCGCTGGAGGCGGCGGAGCTGGAGGCCGGGTGCTACTTCCCGGGTGACCGGCTGTTCGCGATCGAGAACGGCCCGAGCGGGTTCGACCCGGCCGCGCCCGCCCACCAGCCCAAGATCAAGTTCCTGATGCTGATGCGCGACGAGGCGCTGGCGCGGCTCGCCACCCGCTACGACGACGCGAGCGGCACGCTGACGATCCGCGAGGGGGACCGGGAGGTGCTGCGGGCCGACCTCGGCACGCGCGAGGGGCGGCTCGCGGTCGAGGCCCTGATGCGCCGCGTCGTGCCGGACGCCCTGCGCGGGCCCCCGAAGCTGCTCGCGGCGCCGGAGGGGTTCCGCTTCACGGATTCGCGGCAGGGCTTCGTCTCGCTCATCAACCTCGCCAGCGTGGCGGCGATCGAGGACATGGTCGGGGCGCCGGTCGACCCGCTGCGCTTCCGGGGCAACCTGCAGGTCACCGGCCTCGCGCCCTTCGCGGAGCTGGACCTGGTCGGGACCGAGCTGGCGGCGGAGAACGGGCTGCGCCTGCGCGTGACCAAGCGGACGGAGCGCTGCGCGGCCACCAACGTGGATCCGGCGACCGGCCAGCGCGACCTCGCGATCCCGCGGGCGCTGATGCGGCGCCTCGGCCACGCCGATTGCGGAGTCTACGCGACGGTAGTGGCCGGGGGCGCCCTGCGCCGCGGCGACGCGCTCTCCGCGGCGGCCTGACCGCTCATGCGACATCCGGTCGATGGCTTTGCCATCCCCGATTTCGGCAACGCGGATGTCGGCGTCGCTCAGGCGCCGCGCGGGCTCATGCGACATCCGGTCGATGGCTTCGCCATCCCCGATTTCGGCAACGCGGATGTCGGCTTCGCTCGGGCGCCGCGCGGGCTGGTGATCCGGGATCCGCTTCGATCAAGCCGATCCCGGATCAGCCCTTGAGCGGCAGCCAGATCGGCTCGGGCTCCTCGGGCGGCAGGGCCGCCGCCACCGCGTCCAGATCGACCGTGTAGCGGTCGGTCAGCAGGCGCCAGACCTCCCGGCGGCTTCCCGCATCGCGGCCCAGCCTGGCGAGCGCGGCGGCGAGGTGGGCCGGATGGGTGAGGGCTGGGCGGGGGAGCAGCGGATCCGTCTGCGGCATCGTTCGGCCTCGGGCTGGGCTCCCCGGGACCCTGCGCGCAAATGGTTAACGCGTTCTTAATCCCACGTCGTCCGGGCCGCGGAACCCGACCTTCCTTGCGTCAGCTCCGCATCAATACTGGACCCGGGAAAGGGGCGGGGCGCGAAGGAGGCGGGACATCGACCGGCTCTCGATGATCGCGCCGCGAGCACGATCGGATCGCGCGCCGCAGCCGCGGCGGGCCCGGAGCCGTCGATGGGTCGGGATCCGGCGCGGCGCCGCCGGCGCGGCGGACGATCCGCCCCCTGCCCCGGGGCGGGCGCGGCCGCGAGGCGCGCGCCCTCGCGCGGCGCGCGCCGGGAAGCACTCAGCGCAGGAGCTGGAGGATCGCCTGCTGCGCCTGGTTGGCGAGCGACAGCGCCGACGTGCCGAGCGAGGTGCGGGTCTGCAGCGCCTGCGAATTCGCCGCTTCCTCGTTCATGTCCGCGTTGGTCAGGTTCGCCGCGCCGGTGTCGAGCACGGTGATGAGCTGCTTGGTGAAGTCCTGCCGGTTCTGCACCACGGCGAGGTTCGCGCCGAGCGACGCGGCCTGGTTCTTCAGCGCGCTGGCGGCCGAGTTGATGGTGGCGAGCACCTTGTTGATCGCGATGCTCTCCACGAAGTCGGCCTGGCCGACCGGCGTCAGGCCGAGGCTCGCCGCGGACACGTTGACCCCGGTCACGGAGAGCTGCGACGTGCTGCGCTCGTTGAAGTTGAGCGTCAGGTTGTCCCCGGCGAGCAGGTTGACGCCGTTGAAGCTCGCATCGGCGGCGAGTTGGTCGATCTGGGTGAGCAGGCCGTTATAGGTCGTCACGAGGCCGTTGCGCGCCGTGAGGCCGTCGCCGCCGATCGTGGCGATCGCCGTGCCGGTGTTGAACGGGTTGGCGACGTTGTTCGAGGTCGGGGGCGGCGAGGCGATCAACGTCAGGCTGTCGGCGCCGGCCTCGTTGGTGGTGGTGAGCTTGATCTGCCCCGTCGTGGGATCGAGGGTCGCCTGCGCGTTGGCCGGGGCGAGCGCCGCGTTGAGCTGCGTCAGGGTCGAGATCTGGCCCGCGGCGGGGCCGAAGGTCAGGGTCACGCCGGTGCCGTTCGCCACCCGCACCGTGATGGTCTGGCCGTTGAGCGGGCTCTGCTTGAAGTTCGTGCCGGAACCGGCCCCGAGGCCGGCCCCGAAGCTCGTGGTGCTGAAGCCGAGATTGGCGACCTTGCCGGTGGCGGTGCCGCCGTCGCCGAGGGCGATGGTGGTGGCGGGATCCGCCGCCGTGAAGACGAATTTCTGGCTCACCGCGTCGTAGGCCGCGGTCACGGCGCCGCCGGTGGCGGTGCCGACCTTCTGGGCGAGGGAGGCCAGGGTGTCGTTGCGGGCGATCGTCACCGAGCGGCCGTTCACCGTGAAGGAATCCCCGACCTGAAAGCCGAGGCCGGTGGCGAGCGTCGTCGCCGTCGGCACGAAGACGTTGCTCGACTGCGTGACCGTGCCGAACAGCTTGGTGGTCGCGGCGTCGGTCCCGATGCTGAAGGGCGCACCGTCCGCCGTGCCCTTGGCGACCAGCGTGTTGGGGGTGGCGCCGCTCGGCGCGACCGTGATCGACGATCCGGCGGCCTTGAGCTGGGCCGTGATCGAGGCGGCCAAAGCCGTCGGGCTGGCGTCGTCGATCCCCTTGTTCACCGTGACCTGAACCCCGTCGATGGTCACCGTCAGGCTGTTGCTCGACGTGAACAACGCCGCCTGGATCGCGGCCGTATTGCTGAGATCGACGCTGCCCGTCATGGTCAGCTGCACGGCCGTGGCGGGCGGCAGCGAGCCGATCGCGGCATCGCTCGCCGCCGCGGTCGGGCCGATCGAGAGCAGGTTCGTGCTCGTGGCCCCGGTCAGGGTGGTCGAGGCCACGCTGGCCTTGGCCGAGAAGGCATTGGCGGAGGAGAGCGCCTGCTGGGCCACCGATTTCAGCTGTTCGGTGAGGCTCTTCAGCTTGGTGATGCCGGTATTGGCGGCCTGGATCACCTGGATGCCGTTCGAGACCCCGTCGAGGAGCGCGCTGAGCCCGGCCGACCGCGCCGTCAGCCCGTCGGCCGTGAAGTAGTTGGTCGGGTTGTCGAGGGCCGTGTTGACCTTCTTGCCGGTCGCGAGGCGGTTCTGGGTGGTGGCGAGCAGGCTCGCCGTGTCCTGCAGCGACAGCAGGTTCTGACGCGTCGCAGCCGAGAGGGTGATGGACGACATCCGAGCGGAATCCTGTCGTTCGGTATCCCCGGGTTCGGGGATGCGCGCACTTGTCGCTTACGGTCAGTTTACGAGCGTATGGTTGAGTGTTGGTTAATGCGGTCGCGCGTCTGATCCGATTCGAGACTTGGAATTAAGAATCGCGCCGCGCGAGTTCCACCCGGCCGTCAGGCGCGCTTCTCTCAAGAACAGGTATGGTTAAAATCGGACCTCAGGCCCGCCGCGATCGTAATGCGCGCGCGTGATCCGCGGCCGCGCGCCAAGGATTGCGGTCGTCCCGGGCGCGGGCGGGGCCTCTGAGCGAACAGGACCGATCCCGTGGCCCGGTCTGCCCTGAGAAAGGTTGCGCTCAAGGCGATTGACGCTGCGCCATTACGGCACGGAGGGGGCGGGCCGGGGCGCCGGGCCGGTGCCTGCGCGGCGCCGGCCGGGACAGGTGGCACGCGGATTGCTGCCGGGCCCGGCGGGGCGGCCGGCCCGGCGGTCGGGCTCAATCCGGCTCGTCCCGCAGGAGGTGGTAGAGCAGGATCGAGGCGGCGGTCGCCGTGCCGATGCCGCCGAGCCGGAACTGACCGAGGCTCACCGTGAAGTCGCCGGCCCCGAGCACCAGGGCGGTGCCGACGGTGAGCAGGGTCCGGGTGCGCGAGAAATCGACCCGGTTCTCCACGAAGATGCGCCCCGCCGTGGCGGCGATCAGGCCGAACACCACCACCGCCAGGCCGCCGATCACCGGGCCGGGGATCAGCAGGATCGCGGCGCCGAATTTCGGCGAGAGCCCGAACAGGATGGCGACGAGGCCGGCGGTGGCGAAGACCAGGGTGGAGTAGATGCGCGTGACCGCCATCACGCCCATGTTCTCCGCGTAGGTGGTCACGCCCGTGCCGCCGAAGGCCCCCGACAGCATCGTGGCGAGGCCGTCGCCGAGGAAGGCCCGGCCCAGATAGGGGTCGAGGTCGCGGCCGGTCATCGCCGCGATGGCCTTCACGTGGCCGAGATTCTCCGCGACCAGCACCAGGGCGACCGGGGCGATCAGCGCGATCGCCGCCGGCTCGAAGACCGGCGCGGCGAAACGCGGCCAGCCGAACCAGGGCGCCTCGGCCACCCGCGCGAGGTCGAGGGGCGGGGCGAGGCCGAGACCGTTCGCGAGGCCGGCATACAGGAGCGTGGCGGCGAGGGCCCCGATCAGCAGGGGCAGCCGCCGGGCGGCGCCCGGCAGCGAGGCGGCGAGCCCCACCGCCGCCACCGTGAAGAGCCCCACCCCCACCGCGAGCCCGGAGCCCGAGATGCCCTTCACGCCGATCGGCGCGAGGTTGAGGCCGATCGCCCCGACGATCGCGCCGGTCACCGCCGGGGGCATCAGCCGGCCGATCCAGGCATGGCCCGCGACCATGACGACGCCGCCGATGAGAGCGTAGAGCGCCCCGGCCGCCACGATGCCCCCGAGCGCCACCGGGAGGTTCGGGTTGGGGCCGCTGCCGCCGTAGCCGGTCGCGGCGATCACCACGGCGATGAAGGCGAAGCTGGAGCCCAGATAGCTCGGCACCCGGCCGCCGACCACGACGAAGAACAGGAGCGTGGCGATGCCGGAGAACAGGATGGCGAGGTTGGGATCGAATCCCATCAGCAGCGGCGCGAGGGCCGTCGAGCCGAACATCGCGACGACGTGCTGGAGGGCGAGCACGAGCATCTGGCCCAGCGGCGGCCGCTCGTCGGACAGGATCACCCCTCCCCGGCTGAGGCGCCAGCGCGGCCATCCCGACGGCCCGTCCCGGTCCCGCTGCTCCATGGCGGCTCCTCCCCCGCGCCTCCTCTGCCGCATCTCCCGCGCGCAGGCCAGCGCGGCGCGGCGCCTCCGGAGCCCCCTCACGCCCCGCTGAGGTGCCGCTGCAGGAAGCGCTGCACCCGCGCCGCGGCGTCGAACTGCGCGGCCCCGACCAGGGCGTGCCCCTGGTCGGGATAGATCCGGATCTCGTGGGGGGTGCCCTGCTCCGCCAGCAGGCGGGCGATCGCGTGGGCCTGCGCGACCGGCACGATCGGATCGCGCGCCCCGTGCAGGATCAGGGTCGGCGGCAGGCGCGGCCGGCGCGCCGCGAGCCCCTCGGGCAGGGGCCCGAAATAATCGACGATCGCCCTGATCCCGGCCAGGGAGGCGGCCGTCTCGAAGGCCAGGGCCGCGCCGAGCGAGACCCCCACGAGGCCGATCCGCTGCGCGTCCACGCCGGGCTGGCGCGCGAGCCAGCCGACCGCGTCGCGCACCGTCCCGGCCCAGAGCGGGAAATCCTGCCGGAGCCGGGAATAGGCGACCCGGCGGTCGCCGGTGCGGTCGAGGTAGTGCACGAAGCCGACCGGGTAGCCCGCGGCCGCGAAGGTGCGGGCCGCCAACCGGTAGCCCTCCGCGAAGCTGAGCCCGTCCGCCCCGTGCAGGAGGAGGAGGGCCGGGGCGGCCGGCCCGCCCCCCGCCGCGAACCACTCCACCGCGATCCGCGTCCCGCCACTCGTGAAGCTCAGCATGCTCCGGCCTCGAATCCCGCCCGCTGGTCGTCGCCCCGGCCGCACCAACTCGCGGTCCGCGGCGAAGGATGCGGGGCGGGGGCCGGAGGACTCGTACCAAATCCGCTTGATCCCTTCGGGATGGCGGATTTGGGCTTCGCTCAGGCGCCGCGCGGGCTCGTGATCCGGGATCCGCTTCGATCAAGCGGATCCCGGATCAGGCGGCCCGGTCGCTCCGGCGCAGGCTCTCCGGCATCGCGGTGAGCAGCAGGATGGCGGCGAGCAGGCAGAGCGCGCCGATGCCGTAGAGGGCCGGCGTGGTCGAGCCGGTCAGGTCCTTGACCCAGCCGACCATCACCGGGCTGACGATGCCGCCGAACTGGCCCAGCGTGTTGATGAGCGCGATGCCGCCCGCCGCGCCGACCCCGGTGGTGAGCTTCGCCGGCAGCGTCCAGAAGGCCGGGATCGAGGCGATGATGCCCGAGCCGAGCAGGGCGAGCGCCAGCATCAGCGGCACGATCTGGCGGTCGAACAGGCCGGCGGCGAAGAAGCCGAGCGCCGCCGCGACGGCGAGGGCCGCCACGAATTTCGGCCGCTCGCCCGAGGCGTCGGACAGGCGCCCGACCACCACCATGCTGATCGCGCCGCAGATGTAGGGGATCGCCGTCAGCAGGCCGACCGAGGCCGCCGCGCCGCCGCTCGCGGTCTTGATCAGGTCCGGCCCCCAGAAGTTCAGGCCGTAGGAGCCCACCTGCAGCAGGAAGTACACGAAGGCGATGAGCAGGAAGCCCGGCTGCCGGATCGCGCCCCAGAGCGAGTGGTCGCCGATGTCGCGGTTGTGGTGGGCGATGCGCGAGGCGAGCAGGTCCTTCTCGCGCGCCGAGAGCCAGCGCGCGTCCGAGACCCGGTCCTCGAGGCGGGTCAGGACCAGCGCGCCGAGGAGGAGGCAGGGCAGGCCGCCGGCCAGGAAGAGCCACTGCCACCCGGTGAGCCCGAGGGCACCGTCGAGGCCGCCGAGGATCAGGCCGGCCAGCGGCGCCCCGAAGATCCCCGAGAAGGCCGAGGCCACGAACATGAAGGAGGTGATGCGGCCGCGATGCGAGGCCGGGAACCACAGGGTGAGGTAGTACAGGATGCCCGGGGCGAAACCCGCCTCCATCGCGCCGATCACGAAGCGCAGGGCGTAGAAGTGCCATTCCGCGCGGATGAAGATCATCAGCGCGGTGGCGATGCCCCAGGAGATCATGATGCGGGCGATCCAGCGCCGCGCCCCCACCCGGTAGAGCATCAGGTTCGAGGGCACCTCGAAGATGACGTAGCCGACCACGAACATGCTGGCGCCGAGACCGTACGCCACGTTGCTGAAGCCGAGGTCGCTCTGCAGCTGGAACTTGGCGAAGCTGATGTTGATGCGGTCGAAGAAAGCGACCATGTAGCAGATCATGATGAGCGGCATCAGCCGCCACGCGACCTTGCGGACGACGCTCCGCTCCGTGACCTCATCGATTCCGGCGAGCGGGCCGGCGGTGGCGATGGCCATCGTTTCCTCCTGGTTTGGATGGGCGCACGCGCCCGTGAGGGGCCGCGTCGTCGCGCATGGGGGGGAGCGCGGGGCCGCCTTCGGACGGGCGGCTTCCCGCGCGGGTCATTCCAAATCCGCTTGATCCCTTCGGGATGGCGGATCTGGGCTTCGCTCAAGCGCCGCGCGGGCTCGGGTGGAGGTCGCAGGGCCGGCCGGCCTTGGCGACCTGGCCCGGAACGTCGTGCCCGACGAGCCGCGGCAGGTCCCGCGACAGGGCGATCAGGGCCGGGAGGTCGAGGCCGGTGGGCACGCCCATCTCGTGGGCCATGCTCACCAGGTCCTCGGTGCAGATGTTGCCGGTCGCCCCCGGGGCGAAGGGGCAGCCGCCGAGGCCGCCCAGGGCGGCGTCGAAGCGGCGGGCCCCGGCCTCGTAGGCGGCGAGCACGTTGGCGAGCCCGGAGCCGCGGGTGTTGTGGAAGTGCAGCGTCAGCCGCTCCGGCCCGACCAGCGCGAGGGCGCGGGCGACGAGCCGGGCCACCTGCCGGGGATTGGCCATGCCGGTCGTGTCGGCGAGGGTCACCCCGTCGACGCCGAGCGCGCGGTAGCGCTCGACCTGAGCCAGCACCTTGTCCTCGGGCTGCGCGCCCTCGAAGGGGCAGCCGAAGGCGGTCGCCACCGTGGCGTTGACGCTGACGGGCGCGCCCCGCACCGTCTCCATGATCCGCGCGAAGCCGGCGATCGAGGCCTCGGGAGTCATGCCCATATTGGCGCGGTTGTGGGTCTCGCTCGCCGAGGCGACGAGATTGATCTCGTCGGCGCCCGCCGCCAGGGCGCGCTCGGCGCCCCGCGGATTCGGCACCAGGGCCACGTAGGTGGTGCCGGGGCGGCGCCGGATGCCGGAGAAGATTTCGGCCGCGTCGGCGAGGGCCGGCACCGCCTTCGGCGAGACGAAGGAGGAGACCTCGATCCGGCTGAAGCCGCAGGCCGAGAGCGCGTCGATCAGCCGGATCTTCTCCGGGGTCGGCACGAAGGTGGGCTCGATCTGGAAGCCGTCGCGGGTCGCGACCTCCTGGACGATCATGGCGTCGCTCATGCCACCGCTCCCGCGTCGCGCAGGCGGGCGATGCGCTCGGCGTCGAGGCCGAGTTCGGTCAGCACCGCGTCGGTGTGGGCGCCGAGCGCCGGCCCCTGCCAGCGCACCGTGCCGGGGGTCTCGGAGAGCTTGGGCACGATGCCCGGCATCTTCACCCGGGCGCCGCCGGGCAGCTCGGCCTGCAGGATCATGTCGCGGGCCTGGTAGTGCGGGTCGGCGACGATGTCGGCCACCGAGTAGATGCGGCCGGCCGGCACGTCGGCCGCGTCGAGCGCCGCCAGCGCCTCCTCGACGCTGCGCGCCCGCGTCCAGTCCGCGATGGCGTCGTCGAGCATCCCGGCCTGGCGCGAGCGGCCGTCGTTGCTGGCGAGCGCCGGGGCCTCGGCGAGGTCGGGCCGGCCGATCGCCGCCATCAGCCGGCGGAAGATCGGGTCGCTGTTGCCCGCGATGACGACGTAGCCGCCGTCCCGGGTCGGGTAGGTGTTGGAGGGCGTGATGCCGGGCAGCGCGCCGCCCGTCCGCGTGCGGACCTCGCCGAGGAGGTCGTACTCGGGCACGAGGCTCTCCATCACGTTGAACACGCTCTCGACGAGCGACACGTCGATCACTTGGCCGCCGCCCTGGCCGGTCTTCACCCGCAACAGCGCCATCAGGGCGCCGATCACCCCGTGCAGCGAGGCGAGCGTGTCGCCGATGCTGACCCCGACCCGGGCCGGCGGGGCGTCCGGGCTGCCGGTGGTGAAGCGGATCCCGCCCATCGACTCGCCGATGGCGCCGAAGCCCGGGCGGTCGCGGTAGGGGCCGGTCTGGCCGTAGCCCGAGATGCGCACCATCACCAGGTTCGGGTTGAGGGCCGAGAGCACGTCCCAGCCGAGGCCGAGCTTCTCCAGGCCGCCGGGCCGGAAATTCTCCACCACCACGTCGGCGCCGCGGGCGAGGTCGCGGACGATCTCGAGCCCCTCGGGCGACTTCAGGTTGACGGCGATCGACTTCTTGTTGCGCGACTGCAGGTACCACCAGAGCGAGGTGCCCTCGTGCATCTTGCGCCACTTGCGCAGGGGGTCGCCCTGTCCCGGCGGCTCGACCTTGATCACCTCGGCGCCGAACTCCGCCATCAGCCGCGTGGCGAAGGGCGCGGCGATCAGCTGGCCGAGTTCCAGCACGCGAATGCCCGCGAGGGGACCGCTCATGGCCTTTCCTCCATCTTTCCCTGTTGCCGAAGACGTAACGGAGAAGGCGGTCGCGGATCCAACCGCATCTCGCCAATGACCGTTCGCGATTCGAGAACGCGGACGTCCTCCGGCGGGGGCCGCGCGGCGGCGCGGGACCGGCCCCGGGCCGCGACCGTGAGCCTCCTCGGAGCGGGCGGAGCGGCCCGCCGGGCTTCTGCTCGGGAGTCGCGTTCCCGCATCGTGCTCGCCGCCGAACCGGTGACCCCTTCGGCGAATGATGCTCCGCGGCCGCGCCGCGCTGCCGGCACGATGCTCCGCCTGGGCAGTGCCGGAGATCAGGCAATTCGACCGAGATCGCCCGATATCCACCTGTCACGGGGCCGGATCATGCGCCGCGATGGCCTTGCCGCGGCGTGACGAAGCAGGTCTCAGGCACGGCTTCTCTATGATGCCACGCGGCGCGACGGTCTTTGCTGCGACGCAACATGGACCCCGGAACTCTCACCCAGGAGAGACCGGCGCCCATAACCAGACTGCCAAGATAACGCTATCTTAGGACTCGTCACGTCTGATGGCCGGGCCTGATGACGCAAGGTTCGTCACTGAACAATCCGAACCGTCGACTTTTTGAAATAATTCCCAACCTGCGGTCCGGGGCCTCCCCGGCAGCCGAAATCCCCCGACGCGGAACACAGAGCAGAGCAGCGACCATGATGGTTCGACGATTCCTGGGGAGACTGTCGATCGGCGGCCGCTTGACCGCGGCCCTGCTGGCCTGCTCGCTCGCGGCGGTGGCGGTCATCGGTGCCGCGGCGTACCGGCAGCAGCGGGACGCCACCGACCTCGCCGTGGCCGCGGCCCTGGCCGAGCGCTACAAGTCCGTCACGGCCGCGATGGCCGACCGCACGCAGCGCGCCCTCGGCGTCGCCCTGACCCTCGCGCACGACCCCGCGGTCGCGGAGGCGCTGCGCCGCGACGATCGGACAGGCCTGCTGGAGCGCTACCGGCTCCTGTTCGAGCCTCTGAGCGCGGGCCTGAACCTGTCCTTCATCACGATCCACCGGGCCGACGGGACGGCCTTCCTGCGCTACCACGCGCCCGGCACGTTCGGCGACTCGGTCCTGGCGCGCCGCGGCACCGTGCGGGACGCGGTCGCGGCGATGCGCCCTGTGAGCGGCGTCGAGCCCGGCCGCGAGACCATCGCGATCTTCGCGGTCGCCCCGGTCCGCGAGGCCGGCGCCCTGCGGGGCGCGGCGGATGTCGGCCTTCCCTTGGGCGAGCCCTTCCTCGCCGAGATGAAGGGGCAGTACGGGGTGAACCTCGCCATGCACCTCGTGAGGGACGCTGCGGTCACGACGCTCGCCGCCACCTTCCCGGGCAGGACGCTCCTCGATCCGCAGGGCCACGCCGCCGCGATGGGGACCGGGATGCACTGGCGGGAGGCGACCCTCGACGGGCGTCCGGTCGCCGTGATGGCGGGCCCCCTGCGCAACTATGCCGGACAGGCGATCGGCACGATCGAGATGGCGCTCGACATCTCCGACTTCATCGCGGCGCGGCGCGCGGCGATGCTCACGCTGGTCACCGTCCTCGCCGCGGTGGCCGCCGCCGGCGGCCTGGTCGCGCGGCGCGTCACGCGCCACCTCGTGGGGCCGATCCGGGCCATCACCGGAACGATGCACGACCTCGCCGGCGGCCGCCTTCGCACCGAGATCCCGTCGACGGAGCGCCCCGACGAGATCGGCGCGATGGCCCGCTCGCTCCAGGTCTTCCGCGACCAGCTGATCGAGGCCGAGGCGCTGCGCGGCGCGCAGGCCGAGGGGCTCGCCGACCGCGAGCGGCGGACCGCCGTGATCGACGACCTCGTCAAGCGCTTCGACGCGTCGGTGGAGGCCGTGCTCTGCCGCGTCTCGGCGGCCGCGACGGAGCTGCAGGCCACGGCCGGGCAGCTGACCGCCACGGCGGGGGGCACGGCCCGGCAATCCGCCGCGGTGGCGCAGGCCGCCGGCGAGGCCGCCCAGAACGTCGTCACGGTCTCGGGCGCCGCCGAGGAGCTCGCATCCTCCGTGAGCGAGATCGCCCGCCAGGTCGAGCGCACCGAGAGCATGGCGCGGGGGGCGGCGACGGAGGCGACCCAGGCCGGCGCCATCGTCGCGGACCTCTCGAACGCCGCGAACAAGATCGGGGAGGTGATCGGGCTCGTCTCCGGCATCGCGCAGCAGACGAACCTGCTCGCGCTCAACGCGACGATCGAGGCGGCCCGGGCCGGCGAGGTCGGCAAGGGTTTCGCGGTGGTCGCCGCCGAGGTGAAGGCGCTGGCGGCCCAGACCTCCCGCGCCACGACGGAGATCGGCGAGCAGGTGGTGTGGATCCAGACCTCCACCGGACGGGCCGTCGAGGCGATCGGCCGCATCGCCCAGACGATCGGCTCCCTCAACGAGACGACGCAGGCGGTGTCCGGCACGATGCGCCAGCAGCACGCGGCGACCGGCGAGATCCTCGGGGCGGTGACCTGCGCCTCCGGCCGGACCAGCGAGGTGACGGCGACGATCCGGGAGGTCTCGGACGCCGCCGCCCATACGGGGGGCGCGGCGGGCCAAGTGCTGGACGCCTCCTCCGAGCTCGCGGCGCAGACCGAGACCCTGCGCGGGCAGGTCCAGAGCTTCCTCGCCGCCTTCCGGGCCGCCTGAGGGCGCGCCCGCCGGGCCGCCTGAGGGCGCGCCCGGACGCTCGCGTCGCGTCGCCGGCGAGACGACCTCGCTCGCCCTGCAGGGCGTAGGATCCCGCTCTCCGGCCCTCCGTTCCGCACGGTCTCGGCGGCCGGATCCTCCGTCACGCTGGAGAACGCCGCCTCATGAGGCGGAGGCCGCGAGGTGGTCGCGCAGCAGGGTGGCGGCCGGCGAGAGCCGGCCGGGCCGCGTCACCAGCCGCAGCTCGCGCCGCGCCCAGGCATCGGAGAGCGGGACGGCGACGAGCTGCATCGCGGCGCCGAACAGGCCGACGACGCGCTCCGGCACCACCGCGAGGCCCATATCGGCCTGGACCATGCGGCAGACCGCGTCGAAACCGGGGACGTGCACCCGCAGCCTGAGCGGGCGGCCGACGCGCTGCGCCTCGGCCCGCACGCTGTCGTGGATCGAACTCGCCGCGTGCAGGCCGACGAAGTCGTGGTCGAGCGTCTCCGCGAAGGCGAGCTCGGCCCTGTCCGCCAGGGGATGCCCGGCCCGCATCACCACCACCAGCCGGTCGCGGCGGTAGAGGTGGGTGGCGAGGCCCTGGGCCGGCACGCTGGCCGAGCAGATCCCGATCTCGGCCGCGCCCTCGGCCACGCCGCGCACCACGCCGGTGCTGGGGCGCTCCTCGAGGTCGATGCGGATGGCGCCCTGCGCGGCCAGGAAGGCGCGCAAATCCTCGGGCAGGAACTGCACGATCGCCGAGAGGTTCGCGAGCATCCGGACGATGCCGCGCACGCCCTTGGCGTGCTCGGCGAGTTCGAGGGCGATCCGGTCCGCGCTCGCCAGCATGCGGCGGGTGTGGTGCAGCAGCGTCTCGCCGGCCGGGGTCGGCCGCATGCCCCGCGGCTCGCGGGTGAGCAGCGCGCAGCCGAGGGCGTGTTCCAGCTCGGCGAGGCGCTTGCTGACCGCCGAGGGGGCGATGGCGGCGCGGCGCGCGGCGCCGTTGAGGGTGCCCTCCTCGCAGATGGCGGCGAAGAGCCGGAGCGTCTTCAGGTCGAGGCGGCTCAGCGTGGCGGCGGCGGGGTGGTCTCCGGGAGCGGCCATGGGCCTCCAGGCGGCGGGCGGGACGGCGCGGGCCCGCCATCGTCGCCGCGCGCGGGGCGCCGGTCCAGCCCGGCGGCCGCCCGCGACGCAACACGGCACGACATCCCGCCGCAACGCGCGCGCCCTAGGCCTCCCCGCCCGGGCCGCCACTGGCCCCGGAGGGAGATCGCGATGAACGCCACACGACGCGGGATGCGGACGGGGAGCTTGGTGCTGCGGGGCCTGATCACGGCCGTCTTCGTGCTCGCGGCCGGAATGAAATTCGCCGCGGTCCCGTTCGAGGTGTCGGGCTTCCTGCGCTTCGGCTACCCGCTCTGGTTCATGTACGCGGTCGGCGCGGCGCAGCTCGCCGGAGCGGCGCTGCTCTGGATCCGGGGCGCGACGGCCCTCGGCGCTTTCCTGCTCGCGGCGATCATGGCGGGCGCGGTCGGGAGCCACCTGCGGGCGGGCGACCCGCTGCCGATGGCCCTCCCCGCGCTCGTGCTCCTCGTCCTGCTCGCCGGCCTGACGTGGTCCCGCCGGCACGAACTCGTCGCGCCGCGGCCGCGCGTGGCGGCCGAGCGGGCCTGATCGCCGTCCCGGTCCGGCGGGCCGCGCCCGCCGGGGCGGAGCTCAATCCTCGTAGTGGTCGCGCACCAGGCGGTCGAGGAGGCGCACGCCCCAGCCCGACCCCCAGGAGCGGCTGATCTCGCTCGACGGCGCGTTCATGCCGACCCCGGCGATGTCGAGATGCACCCAGGGCACGTCGTTCACGAAGCGCTTGATGAACTGCGCCGCCGTCGCCGAGCCGCCGTGGCGCCCGCCGGTATTCTTCATGTCGGCGAATTTCGAGTCGATCAGCTTGTCGAAGCCCGGAGCGAGCGGCATGCGCCAGACCTTCTCGCCCGTCGCCTCGCCGGCCGCCGACAGCCGCGCCGCGAGTTCGTCGCTGGTGCTGAACATCCCGGCGTATTCCTGGCCGAGCGCGACCAGGATGGCGCCGGTCAGCGTCGCGAGGTCGATCATGAACTTCGGCTTGGCCTCCTGCTGGACGTAGGTGATCACGTCCGCCAGGACGAGGCGGCCCTCCGCGTCGGTGTTGATGATCTCGATCGTCTGGCCGGAGAGCGAGGTGACGATGTCGCCCGGGCGCTGGGCCTTGCCGTCGGGCATGTTCTCGACGATGCCGATGGCGCCGAGCGCGTTGACCTTGGCCTTGCGGGCGGCGAGGGCCTGCATCAGCCCGACCACGCAGGCGGCGCCGGCCATGTCGCCCTTCATGTCCTCCATGCCGCCGCTCCCCTTGATGGAGATGCCGCCGGAATCGAAGCACACGCCCTTGCCGATGAAGGCGACCGGCGGCTCCGAGGGATCCTCGGCGCCGTTCCAGCGCATGATGACGGTGCGCGCCTCCTTGCCCGAGCCCTGCGCCACCGCGAGGAGCGCGCGCATGCCGATCCGGCGCATCGCCTTCTCGTCGAGGACCTCGACGGCGATTCCGAGCTTCGCCAGCGGCTCGGTGCGCCGGGCGAACTCCTCCGGGTCGAGGACGTTCGGCGGCTCGTTGACGAGTTCGCGGGCGAGGATCACCCCGTCCGCCACCGCCTCGGCGGCGCGCAGGAGCTTCTTGAGCGCGCCGGGCTCGGCCGTCAGCACCGTGACCTTGGCCCCGCCGGCCTCCTCGCCCTCGCCCTTCTTGCTCTTGTAGCGGTCGAACTTGTAGGCCCGCAGGCGCAGGCCGAGGGAGAAGTCCGCCGCCGCCTCGGGGGTCGGGGCCCCGCCGGCCCAGTCGAGGACCACGACGGCCTGCCGCCCGCCGACCTTGCCGGCCACGACGCCGCCCAGCGCGGCCCAGTCGAGCTTGGCCCGCTCCGCCTCGGGCCCGAGCCCGACCACGACCAGCCGGTCCGCCCGCAGCCCTGCCGGCGCGGTCACCGCGATGGCGCTGTTCGCCTTGCCCTTGAAGCGCTCGACGGCCGCCGCCCGCGCCAGGATGTCGCCGGCCCCGGCGCCCGCCACCTCCGCGGCGCGGGCGGAGAGGGCGAGATCCTCGCCGACGAACACGACGAGGTCGCTGCCCTGCTCGGCCCTGGCCGATCCGAAGGACTCGAACGCGATGCTGATGCCGTCCGCCATGACGCTGCTTTCAATCCCTTGGGAAACCCGGAGGCGCCGGAAAGCCCCTGTGTAGCCAAGGCCCGCGCCGGAAGGCAACGCGCCGCCCGCGCGTCGCCCGGCCGCGCATTCGCCGCGCCCGGCATGCCGAGGCACGCCGGACACAGGAGCGCCCGCAAAAGGCCGCGTTCCGGGTGCTTCCATCGAAAGCGCTTGTGCGGGGAAGCCCCCCGGCTTAACGCAGGAGCCGCGGAAGGGGGCCCGACCGCACCGAGCCGATGAAGCAGATCGAGCGATACATCTTCCGCATCGCCCTCGGCGCCTTCCTGGCCTGCCTGGCGGGCCTCACCGGCGTGATCTGGGTGACGCAGGCCTTGCGCGAGCTCGACCTCGTGACCGCCAAGGGCCAGACCGTGCTGATCTTCTTCCTGATCACCGGCCTGTCGATCCCGGCGCTCCTCACGGTCGTGGCGCCCGTCGCCCTGTTCATGGCGGTGGTGCACGCGCTCAACCGCCTCAACGGCGATTCCGAGCTGATCGTGATGAGCGCGGCCGGGATGTCGCCGCGCCAGCTCCTGCGCCCCTTCCTGACCCTGGCGCTGATCGTGAGCGCGGCGCTCGGCTTCCTGACCATCCAGGTGCTGCCGTCGAGCTTCCAGGAGCTGCGCGACCTCCTCACCCGGGTGCGCGGCGACTTCATCGCCAACGTCGTGCAGGAGGGGCAGTTCACCAGCCTCGACAACGGCATCACCTTCCACTTCCGCGAGAGCGCGCCGGGCGGCGTGCTGCTCGGCATCTTCATGCAGGACCGCCGGGAGGCCGGGCGCAGCGTGACCTACCTGGCCGAGCGCGGGCAGGCCCTCGACCTCGACGGGCAGACCTACCTCGTCCTGGAGAAGGGCAGCATCCACCGCCAGCAGCAGAACAGCCGCGACGCCTCGATCATCAGCTTCGCGCGCTACGCGGTCGACCTCGCGGCCTTCACGCCGCCCGACACGGACACGGTCTACAAGCCGCGGGAGCGCTCGACGGCGCAGCTGCTGTTCCCCGACCCGAACGAGCACTACTACAAGCTGGTGAAGGGGCGGTTCCGGGCCGAGCTGCACGACCGGCTCACCAGCTGGCTCTACCCGCTGGCGATGGCGCTGATCGCCTTCGCGGCGCTCGGCGACCCGCGCACCACCCGCCAGGGGCGGGGGCTCGCCATCGCCGCGGCGGTGGCGGCGGTGGTGGCGCTGCGGATCGCGGGCTTCGCGGCGGCGAGCGCGGCCGTGCGCAGCCCCGGGGCCGCCGCCGCCCTCTACGCGGTGCCCCTCCTCGCCGGCCTCGCGGCGCTGCTCGTGGCCTTCCACGGCAACCGGGTGCGGGCCTTCAACGCGGCCCTGGCGCTGCGGCTGCGCCACGTCGGGGCCGGGCTGCCGCGGCTGCGGCCGAGCCACGGCTGAGGCCGCCATGCTGATCGGCGCCACCCTCGGCCGCTACATCGCGGCCCGCTTCCTGCGCATGATCGCCGGGGTGTTCCTGACGGTCTTCGCCCTCGTCTACACCCTCGACTTCGTCGAGCTGATGCGGCGCGCCGGCGAGGCGCCCGGGGCGAGCGCGCTCACGGTCGCGCATCTCTCCCTGCTGCGCACGCCCGCGGTCGCCGAGCAGATCATGCCCTTCGCGATCCTGTTCGGCGCGATGGGGGCGCTGCTCCAGCTCAGCCGCAAGCTCGAACTGGTGGTGGCGCGGGCCGCCGGCATCTCGGCCTGGCAGTTCCTGCAGCCGGGCGTGCTCGTCGCGGTGGGGATCGGGGCCCTGATGGTCGGGGCCTACAACCCCCTGGCGGCCTCCCTCAAGCAGCGCTCGACGCAGGTCGAGGCCCGGATCTTCGCCCGCTCCACCAAGGGGGGCCTGAGCAACGACCTCTGGATCCGCCAGCGCAGCGTCGACGGGCAGGCGATCGTGCGGGCGAGCACCGCCATCGAGGGCACGACCTCGCTCGCGGGCGTCACGATCTTCACCTTCGACGCGCAGGGCGCCTTCGGCCAGCAGATCGAGGCCCGCCGGGCCACCCTGCACGACGGCTACTGGGAGCTGCAGGACGCGCGCGTCCTCACTCAGGATTCGGGGCCCGAGAGCTACGACACCTACCTGGTCGCCTCGAACCTCGCCCCGAGCCAGGTCCGCCAGCGCGTCACGCCCCCGGATTCCGTGCCTTTCTGGCAACTGAGCGAGACGATCGCGCGCAGCGAGCGGGCCGGGCTCGACGCCGCGCGCTATCGTCTGCAGCGGGCGGTGCTCCTCGCCCGGCCGATGCTGTTCGTCGCGATGGTGCTGGTGGCCGCCTCCGTTTCATTAAGATTCTTCCGCTTTGGTGGCATCGGCAGGATGGCGCTGGCGGGTGTGGCGGCGGGCTTCGCGCTCTACGTCGCCCGGCAGGTCATGGAGGGCCTCGGCGCCTCGGGGATCGTCGCGGCCCCCGTGGCGGCGTGGTTCCCGGCCGTGGTAGGGAGTCTGCTCGGTACGCTCGCGCTTCTGTACCAGGAGGATGGCTGATGCCTTCCCCTCGGACGGGCGACGCGACGGCAACGGGTGCGGGGATGGGTCGAGTCGTGCGTAGGAGCGCCCTCCGGGTGGCCTCCCCGGTGCTGGCGACGCTGCCGGCCCTCGCCCTGGCGGCGGGGCTGCCGGACGCGGCGCGCGCCCAGCCCACCCTCAACGACCGCATCAACGCGGGCGCCTCCAAGAGCGCGAACCAGCAGCGCCTCCTCGTGGAGGCGCAGGAACTCGTCTACGACAACGACCGCAACACGGTCTCGGCGGTCGGCAATGCCGAGCTGCATTACGGCGCCCGCACGCTGCTGGCCGACCGGGTGCGCTACGACCGCGACAGCGGCCGGGTCTTCGCCGAGGGCAACGTCCGGCTCACCGACGAGACCGGCGCCGTCGTCACCGGCGACCGGATGGAGCTGACGGACGATTTCCGCAACGGCTTCATCGACTCCCTGCGCCTGCAGCAGACGATCTCGCCGCGCGGGCGGGTGGCGCGGGTGCGGTTCTCGGCCCCGCGGGCCGAGCGGGTCGACGGCGAGACCACCACCTTCGAACGCGGCACCTACACGGCCTGCGAGCCCTGCAAGGACCATCCCGAGCGCCCGCCCCTCTGGCAGGTCAAGGCCGCGCGGATCATCCACAACAATCAGGAGCGGCGCATCTACTACGAGGATGCCTCGATCGAGATCGGCGGCATCCCGGTCGCGTACCTGCCCTACTTCTACACCTCGGACCCGACGGTGCGGCGCGAGACCGGCTTCCTCACGCCCCACTTCGTGAATTCGAGCGTGTTCGGCTACGGCATCGGCACGCCGTTCTTCTGGAACATCGCGCCCGACTACGACCTGACGGTCACGCCGACCTTCTCGACCAAGCAGGGCGTGCTCGGCCAGCTGGAGTGGCGCCAGCGCCTCGCCAACGGCTTCTACAACCTGCGGCTCAGCGGCATCTTCCAGTCGACGCCGAGCGTCTTCCTCGCCTCGCCGCTCGGGCCGGGCGACCGGGAATTCCGCGGCTCGATCGAATCGGCGGGCCAGTTCTACCTGAGCCCGCAATGGCGCGCGGGCTGGGACGTGGTCGGCGTCACCGACAAGTGGTTCCTCGACAATTACCGCATCCGCAACCAGGCCATCTCCACCGACTATTTCCGCGAGGCGGTCTCCACCGCCTACCTGATCGGCCAGGGCGACCGCTCCTGGTTCGAGGCGCGGGCCTACTACTTCAAGGGCCTGTCGACCTACGACTGGCAGAAGCAGCAGCCGATCGTCGCCCCGGTGATCGACTACGACAAGCGCGTCAACGGCCCCGACCCGCTCGGCGGCGAGGTGCGCGTGCAGATGAACTTCCAGAACCTGACGCGCGACGCGACCCAGTACCAGGAGGTGCCGCGCACCCGGTCCTACCTGCTGTCGCCGAGCCTCTACGGGATCTCCTACCCGCTCTACCCGACCTGCACGGTCTTCGAGCGCGGCCAGTGCGTGGTGCGCGGCCTCGCCGGCACCGACACCCGCCTCTCCACCCAGGTCTCCTGGCGACGGGAATTCATCGACGAGTTCGGGCAGGTCTGGCAGCCCTTCGCGTACCTGCGCACCGACGCCTTCTACGTCGACCCGAACACGAGGTCGTACCAGAACAGCCAGATCACCAACCTGTTCTCGCCCGACGTCGACTTCTCCGGCCGGGTGACGCCGGCGGTCGGGCTGGAATACCGCTACCCGTTCGTGGCCGATCTGGGCGGGCTCGGGGTGCACACGGTGACGCCGATCGCCCAGGTGATCGCGCGGCCGAGCGAGACGCATATCGGGCGGCTGCCGAACGAGGACGCCCAGAGCCTCGTCTTCGACGACACCTCCCTGTTCCAGTGGGACAAGTTCTCGGGCTACGACCGCGTCGAGGGCGGCGTGCGCGCCAATCTGGGCGCCGAGTACGCCATCACCACCCGGACGGGCTTCCACCTCAACGCCATGTTCGGCGAATCGATCGCGGTGGCGGGCGTGAACTCCTTCCGGCGCGGCGACATCGCCAATGTCGGGCTGAATTCGGGGCTGGAGACCCAGGGCTCGGACTTCGTGTCCCGGCTCCAGGTCTCGCCGAACCAGAACATCAGCTTCATCACCCGGGCGCGCTTCGACAACGACACCTTCGCGCTCAAGCGGCTGGAGACCGGCATCTTCGCCAAGCTGTCGCCCTTCCTGCCCCTCGACACCTCGCTGCTCTACGCCCGCTACGCCGCCCAGCCGGCGCTCGGCTACGATTACCGGCGCGAGGGCATCCAGGCCGCGGCCACCTACAGCATCACGCCGAACTGGTTCATCACCGGCTCGCTGCTCCTCGACCTCTCGCACTACCTCGAAGTGCGCGACCAGTACGCCGCCTCGCTCGAGGCCTACCTGCTCAACCCGGTCGGCACGCCGCCGGTCTACGCCAAGGGTAACAAGTTCTACGTCTCGTCGGCGCAATTCGGGTTCGGCTACCGGGACGAGTGCACGACCGTGTCGCTGAGCTACTATACCTCGCCGATCGAGACGGCGGTGGGCCTGCGCGAGCGGAACCAGACCGTGCTGCTGCGCCTTGAGCTGCGCACGCTCGGCGAGGCGAACCTGCGCCAGAACCTGAATTCCAGCACGACCACGGACGGGATCGCCACGACGACGGTGCGGTGACGGCCCGGCCGGCAGGAGACGCGCCATGCGCCAGATCCTCGCCCTGACCCAGGGCGACCCGGCGGGCATCGGCCCGGAGATCGCGCTCAAGGCCTGGGCCTCCCGCGAGGCGGCGGGGCTGGCGCCCTTCGTGCTGATCGGCGACCCGGACTTCATGGCGGAGCGGGCCGCGCGCCTGGGCCTCGCCGTGCCGGTCGCGGCCGCCGCGCCCGAGGAGGCCGCCGCCGCCTTTTCCCGGGCGCTCCCGGTCTGGCCGCTGGGCGAGCGGGTGCGGGCCGAGCCCGGCCGCCCCGACCCGGCGACGGCGCCCGCGACCCTGGCCTCGATCGAGGCGGCGGTGCGGCTGGTGCGCGAGGGCCGGGCGGCGGCCCTGGTCACGAACCCGATCGCCAAGCACGTGCTCTACGCGGCGGGGTTCCGCCATCCCGGCCACACGGAGTACCTCGCCGCCCTCGCGGCGGGGCCCGACGGCGTCGCGCCGCGGCCCGTGATGCTGCTGTGGTCGGAGCTGCTGGCGGTGGTGCCGGTGACGATCCACGTGCCCCTGCGGCAGGTGCTGGAGCTGCTGACCGAGGACCTCGTCGTCGAGACGGCCCGCATCGTCGACCGGGATCTGCGGGCGCGGTTCGGCCTCGCGCGGCCGCGGCTGGTCCTGGCCGGCCTCAACCCGCACGCGGGCGAGGAGGGCGGCATCGGCCACGAGGACAGGGACGTGCTCGCCCCGGCGGTGGCGCGGCTGCGCGCCGAGGGGATCGAGATCCGCGGCCCGCTCCCCGCCGACACGCTGTTCCACGCCCGGGCGCGGGCCGGCTACGACGTCGCCCTCGCCCCGACCCACGACCAGGCGCTGATCCCGATCAAGACGCTGGCCTTCGACGAGGGGGTGAACGTGACGCTCGGCCTGCCCTTCCTGCGCACCTCGCCGGACCATGGCACGGCCTTCGACATCGCCGCGCGCGGCATCGCCGAGCCCGCCAGCCTGATCGCGGCGCTGCGCCTCGCCGGGCGCCTGGCGGCGGCCGGCCGCCCGGCCGCGTGAGCGCGGACGGGATGAGTGCGGACGCGGTGAGCGCGGACGGGCTGCCTCCCCTGCGGGAGGTCGTGCGGGCGCACGACCTGATGCCCCGCAAGGCGCTCGGCCAGAACTTCCTGTTCGACCTCAACCTGACGGGCCGGATCGCGCGCGCGGCCGGGCCGCTCGCGGGCGTGACCGTGGTGGAGGTCGGCCCGGGACCGGGCGGGCTCACCCGCGCGCTCCTCGCCGAGGGCGCGGCCCGGGTGGTCGCGATCGAGCGCGACGAGCGGGCGCTGCCGGCCCTGGCCGAGATCGCCGCGCATTACCCGGGCCGGCTCACCGTGGTCCAGGCGGACGCGCTCGCCTTCGACCCGCGCCCGCTCGTCGGCGCGGGGCCGGCGCGGATCGTGGCGAACCTGCCCTACAATGTCGGCACGGCGCTGCTGACCGGCTGGCTCGCCGCGGAGGCGTGGCCGCCCTGGTTCGACTCGCTGACCCTGATGTTCCAGCGCGAGGTGGCCGAGCGCATCGTGGCCGACGAGCGCGACCGGGCGAATTACGGGCGGCTCGGGGTCCTGTGCGGCTGGCGGACGCAGGCGCGCATCCTGTTCGACGTCCCGCCCTCCGCCTTCGTGCCGCCCCCGAAGGTGACGTCGAGCGTGGTGCGGCTGGTGCCGCGCGCCGCGCCCCTGCCCTGCCGGGTGCGGGCGCTGGAGGCGGTGACGGGCGCGGCCTTCGGCCAGCGCCGCAAGATGCTGCGCCAGAGCCTGCGGGCCGCGACGCCGGATCCCGGCCCGCTCCTCGCCGCCGCCGGCATCCCCGAGACGGCCCGGGCCGAGGAGGTGCCGGTGGCGGGCTTCGTGGCGATGGCGCGGGCGCTCGCGCCGCCGTGAGCGCCCGTCGGCGAGGGCGGCCCGCCGGCGGAGCCTCGGCCGTCAAGAAGGCGCGGGTCGGCGGCAGGACCGCGACGAGCCGGATCGGCGTCGCGAACAGCGCGGACGAGGCCGGTCGCGGGAGCGGAGGATGCCCCGAACGGCGAGGGCGGGGGCCTGCGGGCCCCCGCGCGCCGGTCAGCGGGTCTGCTGGATCGCCGAGAGCAGCCAGGGCCCGCCGCGGTCGCGGCGGAAGGTCCAGATCTCGACCGCCTCCGGATCGCCGTTGGCGACGACGCGGCCCGAGCCGCGCTCCACGGTCACGTCGCGCAGGGCGTAGCGCATGGCCACCGTGGCGTAGTCGGTCGGGCCCTCGCGCCACGCCTCCGACAGGTCGCCCTGCAGGAGCTTCACGTCGGCGATGCGGTTGATCACGCCGCGGGCGGCGTTGGCCTGCAGCTCCTCGGTGAAGTAGCCGGCCATCTCGGGCGTCGCGAGGCGGCGGAGCGTCCCCACATCCTCGGCGCCGTAGGCGAGCTGGATCTGGGTCAGGGAGCGCTCGAAGGCCTCGAAATCGGCCGGGCTGATGCCGACCTGATCGCGCTGCGGCGGCCCGGCCGGGCGCGCGCCGCCCCCGCCGAGGCCCGTCATCGGGTTCGGGCCCGGAGGCGGGCCGGAGCGGGCGTAGCCGCCGGCCATGGCCGGCTCGGCCTGGCGCCGCCGGAAGAAGCGCACCGCCAGCATCACGAGGCCGACCAGCAGGCCGACCTGGAGCAGGAAGCCCAGGAAGGAGCCGAAGCCGCCGATGCCGCCGAAGAAGCCGCTGCCGAGGAGCGCGCCGAGCAGGCCCGCGCCGAGAAGGCCGGCGAAGAAGCCGCCGCCGAAGCGCGGCCGGGCCGGCTGCGGCGCGTAGCCGGGATTGTTCATGGTCGGGCCGGGGGCCGTCTGCGAGCGCTGGATCGGGCCGGACATGCCGGGAGCCGTGGTGGTCGGGGCCGGCGCCGAGTAGGTGCGCGAGCCGCGCGAGCCCATCCCGGAGCCCGACGAGCCGCCTGGACGCGCCTCGCCGGCCGTCGACGCCACGGCCATCAGGGCCGCGAGACCGAGGGCCGCCGCCGTCCGGCGGCCGCGGGAGAAGGTGGTCATCATCGGTTCAATTCGCCTCACGCAGTCTACTCGGGCGAGGATCGCCCTCGCAGGATATGGGGAGCGTCGCTTCGCAGTAAAAGGGAGGGCGCGGGGCGCCCCACCCAGCGTCTAGGGTGGTCCGAGATGCGCACCATCTGCGAGGGCGGGCAGTTCCGCCAGGACGAAATTTTTTTCGCCCCCCGGATTAACCCGGACGTGTTCTTCGTCAGGCCGCGGCCCCGGGACGGGGCGGGCGGGGCGGATCGGCGGCCGGGAAGCTGAGGCGCAGAATCGTGCCCTCGCCGAGGGTGCTGCGCAGCCCGACCGCGCCGCCCTGGCGCTTCATCAGCGCGTGGAGGATGGCGAGCCCGGTGCCGCGGCCGGGCTCGCGGGTGGTGAAGAAGGGTTCGAGGGCGCGGGCCAGCACCTCGGGGGGCATGCCGCTGCCCGTATCGGCGATGGTCAGCACCACGTGGCGGCCGAGGGTGCCGTCCGCCGCGACGCCCTCGCCGCCGTGGTTGGCGGTGGTCAGGGTGACGCGGCCGCCCTCCGGCATCGCCTCGCGGGCGTTGGTGAGCACGACCGCGAGGATGAACTCGGTCTGGACCGGGTCGAGGCAGGCCGGCCACAGCGCCTCGTCGAGGGCGAGGGTGAGCGCGACGCCCTCGCCCAGGATCGCGCGGGCGCGGGGCTCGCAGCCGCGCAGGAGGGCGTTGAGGTCGGTCGCGCGCGGCTCCGGCCGGTGCTTGCGCGAGAAGGCGAGGAGGTGGCGGGTCAGGGCCGAGGCGCGCTCGGCCGCGTCGGTGGCCCGGGTGAGCGCGCGCTGCACGAAGGGGTCCGGGTGCTCGCCGAGGCGGCGCTTCAGGCCGTCGACGTAGCCGACCAGGATCTGCAGCAGGTTGTTGAACTCGTGGGCGACGCCGTTGGTGAGCTGGCCCAGGGCCTCGCGCCGCTGCGCCTGGGCGAGGGCGGATTCGAGGTCGCGGCGGCGGGAGACGTCGAGCCACTGGACGAGGCGCAGGTCCGGCGCGCCGTCGATGGGCGAGAGGTGGAGCGAGGCCCAGAAGCTGCACCCGTCGCGGCGGCGCAGGAGCAGGTCCGCGCTCGCGGCCGCGTCGCCGCGCAGGAGCGCCCGCAGGGCGCCCGCATTCTCCGCGTCGGCGCCGAGGGCCGCGAGGGCCTGCCCGGCGAGGGCCTCCGGCTCCTCGCCGAGGGCGCGGGCGGCGGCCGCGTTCGCCCGGCGGATCGCCCCGTCGCGGCCCAGCAGCAGCGACGGCAGGGGCGAGGCGCCGAGCGCGGTCCATATCAGGGCGAAAGGGGCCTCCGGCGCAGCCTCGGGCGCGAGCAGATCCGACACGTCAGCCCCTCGCTGGCGGCGGTGGCGGACCCGCCGCGCGTCGTTCCGGCGCGGCCGGCGGCCGGCCGCGCCCGGATCCTACGCCGGCGCCGGCGGCCAGGCGAGTCGCCGCGACCGGGCGGGTCGCCGCGACCGGCCGCTACCACATGTCGAGGGCGACGCGGGCCTCGTCGGACATCCGGCTCTGGTCCCAGGGCGGGTCGAACACCATGGTGACGGTGCAGCCCTGCACGCCCGGCACGGCCGCGACGGCGTTCTCCACCCAGCCCGGCATCTCGCCCGCGACCGGGCAGCCCGGGGCGGTGAGCGTCATGTCGATCGCCACGTGGCGGTCGTCGCTGATGTCGACCTTGTAGATCAGGCCGAGCTCGTAGATGTCGGCCGGGATCTCCGGGTCGTAGACGGTCTTGAGGGCGGCCACGATGCCGTCGGTGAGCCGGTCGAGCTCGTCCGGCGGCAGGGCGGAGCCGGTCTCTGGCGCGGTGTCGGTCATCGGGGTCCCTACGCGAACATCATCTCGGCCTTGGCGAGCGCCGCGACCAGCGCGTCGACCTCGTCCCGCGTATTATACAGTCCGAACGAGGCGCGACAGGTCGATGTGGTGCCGAAACGACTGAGCAGCGGCATCGCGCAATGGGTGCCGGCCCGCACCGCCACGCCCTGGCGGTCGATCACCGTGGCGATGTCGTGGGCGTGCGCGCCCTTCATCTCGAAGGAGATCACCGCGCCCTTGGACCGCGCCCGCCCGATGATGCGCAGCGCGTTCATCTCCGAGAGGCGCTGATGCGCGTAGGCCGAGAGGGCGGCCTCGTGCGCGGCGATCCTCTCGCGGCCGAGATTCATCATGAATTCGAGGGCGGCCCCGAGGCCGACCGCCTCGACGATCGCCGGGGTGCCGGCCTCGAAGCGGTGCGGCGGCTCGTTGTAGGTGATGGCGTCCTCGGTGACGGTCTGGATCATCTCGCCGCCGCCCTGGTAGGGGGGCAGGCGCTCCAGCCACTCCTTCTTGCCGTAGAGCACGCCGATGCCGGTCGGCCCGTAGACCTTGTGGCCGGTGAAGACGAAGAAGTCGCAGCCGAGATCCTGCACGTCGATGCTCTGGTGCACGGCGCTCTGGGCGCCGTCGAGGAGCACCGGCACGCCGTGCGCGTGCGCGATGCGCACGATCTCCTTGGCGGGGGTGATCGTGCCGAGCACGTTCGACATGTGGGTGATGGCCACCATGCGGGTGCGCGGCGTGAACAGCTTCTCGAAGGCCTCGACCAGGAAGTTGCCCTCGTCGTCGACGGGCGCCCACTTGATCACCGCGCCCCGGCGCTCGCGCAGGAAGTGCCAGGGCACGATGTTGGAATGGTGCTCCATGATCGACAGGATGATCTCGTCCCCCTCCCCGATCAGGCCGGCCCAGCCCATCGACGAGGCGACGAGGTTGTAGGCCTCGGTGGCGTTGCGGGTGAAGATGATCTCGTCCGTCGAGCGGGCGTTGAGGAACAGCCGCGCGGTCTCGCGGGCGCCCTCGTAGCCCTCGGTGGCGGCGTTCGCCATGAAGTGCAGGCCGCGATGGACGTTGGCGTAGGCCGTCTCCATCGTGCGGGTCATGGCCTCGATCACCACCCGCGGCTTCTGGGCCGAGGCGGCGTTGTCGAGGTAGACGAGGGGCTTGCCGTAGACCGTCCGCGACAGGATCGGGAATTCGGCCCGGATCGCCGCGACGTCGTAGGGCGGGAGGACGGGTGCGTTCATCGCGTGTCGCTCTCTGGTCTCCGGGGCCGGGATGGCCTTCCCGGGAACGGGACCGCGCGGACTCGCCTCACCCGCTCCGGGGAGGCTCCCGCGCGATCCCGGCGCTCACCGCCGCGCGGCGAGCCAAGTCTCCGCCGCGGCGCTCATCGCCGCGCGGCGAGCCAGGTCTCCACCGCGGCGATCATCGCCGCGCGGGCGCCCTCGTGGGTGACGGCCTCGATGGCCTCGCCCAGGAAGGCCTGGATCATCAGCCCCTCCGCCTCGGCCCGCGGCAGCCCGCGCGCCATCAGGTAGAAGAGCAGGTCCTCGTCCGGCGCCCCGCAGGTCGCGCCGTGGCCGCAGGCCACGTCGTCGGCGAAGATCTCCAGCTCCGGCTTGTTCATCATCTGCCCCTCGTCGCTGAGGAGGAGGCAGTCGGACTTCATCTTGCCGTCGGTCTTCTGGGCGACCTGCGCGACGATGATCTTGCCCTGGAACACGCCGGTGGCGTCGCCGTCGATCACGGTCTTGAACTGCTCGCGGCTGATGCCGCCGGGGGCGGCATGGTCGGCGAGCAGCGTCGAATCCCCGAGCTGCCCGTCCTTCAGCATGGTGGCGCCGTTGACCTGCGCGGTCGCCTCCGCGCCGGCGAAGAGCAGGAAGATCTGGTGGCGCGCGAAGGCGGCTCCGGTCGCGACGTTCACGGTCTCCAGGTGCGACTTGGCCCCGAGCTTGACCGAGAGGGTCGAGAGGGCGACCGCCCCGCCGCCCTCGCGGTTGAGCCGCGCGTGCCGCAGGGTGGCGCCGTCGCCGACCACCGCGTCGAGGGCGTCGTTCGGCTGGTAGCCGACGCCGTCCGGCCCCTCGTGGCTCTCGACCAGGGTCAGCGCCGCCCCCCCCTCCAGCACCACGAGGGTGCGGGTGGCGGTGGAGAAGGCCTCCGCGCCGGTGCCGACGAAGCGCAGGTGCAGCGGCCGCTCCGGCCTGGCGCCGGCCGTGACCCGGATCAAGGCCCCGTCCGCCATGAAGGCGGTGTTGAGCTGGTAGATCGGATTGTCGCGGGCCTGCGCCACCGGCGTGAACTCGGCCGTGAGGGCGTGGCCGTCGGTCAGCGCCTCGACCAGGGGCACGACCTCGACGCCGTCCGGCATCGCGCCGAGATCCGACAGGGCCGGGACGAGGTGGCCGTTGACGAAGGTCAGCCGCGCCGCCTCGACGGTGGCGAAGCCCTCCGCCCGCACGATCGCGGTGCGGGCCGCCTCCGGGCTCGGCGGCTCGGCGGGCGCCGCCGCCTCGCGCAGGGCCGCCCTGAGGTCGGAATACTTGAAGGCCTCGACGCGGCGATGGGGCAGGCCCGCCGCCTCGAAGAAGCGGAAGGCCTCCTCGCGGGCGATGGCCGAGCCCGGCAGCTTCAGGCGCCGGACCTGGAACAGGGCGGCGAGGCCGGTCTCGGCCGCATTGCGCAGGGGGGTGATCTCCGCCATGGTCACGCCGCCTCCGCGCCGCGATACTCGGCGTAGCCGCTCGCCTCGAGTTCGAGGGCGAGTTCCTTGCCGCCCGACTTCACGACCCGGCCCTGGGACATCACGTGCACGGTGTCGGGCACGATGTGGTTGAGGAGCCGCTGGTAGTGGGTGATGACGAGGAAGCTGCGCTTGGGGTCGCGCAGGGCGTTCACGCCCTCGGAGACGATGCGCAGGGCGTCGATGTCGAGGCCGGAATCGGTCTCGTCGAGGACGCAGAAGCGCGGCTCCAGCAGCGCCATCTGGAGGATCTCCATGCGCTTCTTCTCGCCGCCGGAGAAGCCGACGTTGAGGGCGCGCTTGAGCATCTCGCGGTTGATCTCGAGCCGGTCGGCGGCGCCGTAGACGCGGCGCATGAAGTCGGGCGTGGACAATTCGTCCTCGCCGCGGGCCTTGCGCTGCGCGTTCAGCGCCGCCTTGAGGAAGGTCATGGTGGCGACGCCCGGGATCTCCAGCGGGTACTGGAAGGCCAGGAAGATGCCGGCGGCGGCGCGCTCGTCGGGGGCCATCTCCAGGATGTTCTCGCCGTCGAGCAGCACCTCGCCGTCCAGCACCTCGTAATCGGCCTTGCCGGCGATCACGTAGGAGAGGGTCGACTTGCCGGAGCCGTTCGGGCCCATGATGGCCGCGATTTCACCGTCGGCCACCGTGAGGTCGAGGCCGTTGAGGATGCGCTTGTCCTCGATCTGGACGACCAGGTTCTTGATTTCGAGCATGAATCTTCACCGTTCAGGGGGACGGCCGGGAGCAGGGCGGCCATCCGCGGAGGGGCCGGGAGGCGGCACCCGCCGGGGGGACCGGAACCCGGCGGGTCGAGGCGGAGCGGGGCGCGGGGCCCGCCCTCACCCCACCGAGCCTTCGAGGCTGATCGAGATCAGCTTCTGTGCCTCGACCGCGAACTCCATGGGCAATTGCTGCAGCACGTCGCGCACGAAGCCGTTCACGATCAGCGCCCGCGCCTCCTCCTCGCCGAGGCCGCGCTGCTGGCAGTAGAACAGCTGCTCCTCGGAGATCTTGGAGGTGGTCGCCTCGTGCTCGAACACCGCGCTGGCGTTCTTCGACTCGATGTAGGGCACGGTGTGCGCCCCGCACTGGTCGCCGATCAGCAGCGAGTCGCAATTGGTGAAGTTGCGGGCGTTGCTGGCCTTCTTGTGCGCCGAGACGAGGCCCCGATAGGTGTTCTGCGAGCGCCCGGCCGAGATGCCCTTCGAGATGATCCGGCTCGTCGTGTTCTTGCCGAGATGGATCATCTTGGTGCCGGAATCGACCTGCTGCATGCCGTTCGAGACCGCGATCGAGTAGAACTCGCCGCGCGAGCCGTCGCCGCGCAGGATGCAGGACGGGTACTTCCAGGTGATCGCCGAGCCGGTCTCGACCTGCGTCCACGAGATCTTGGAATTGGCGCCGCGGCAATCGCCGCGCTTGGTCACGAAGTTGTAGATGCCGCCGCGGCCCTGGGCGTTGCCCGGGTACCAGTTCTGCACCGTCGAGTACTTGATCTCGGCGTCGTCGAGGGCGACGAGCTCGACCACCGCGGCGTGGAGCTGGTTGTCGTCGCGGCGCGGGGCGGTGCAGCCCTCCAGGTACGAGACGTAGGAGCCCTTGTCGGCGATGATCAGCGTGCGCTCGAACTGGCCCGTGTCGCGCTCGTTGATGCGGAAGTAGGTCGACAGCTCCATCGGGCAGCGCACGCCCGGCGGGATGTAGACGAAGGACCCGTCCGAGAACACGGCCGAGTTGAGCGTCGCGAAGAAGTTGTCGGTCACCGGCACGACCGAGCCGAGGTACTTGCGCACGAGGTCGGGGTGCTCGCGCAGGGCCTCCGAGATCGGCATGAAGATGACGCCGGCCTTGGCCAGCTCGGCCTTGAAGGTGGTCGCCACCGAGACCGAGTCGAACACGGCGTCGACCGCGACGCGGTTCTCGGGCGCGATGCCCTCCAGCGCCTCGACCTCGCGCAGCGGGATGCCGAGCTTCTCGTAGGTCTTCAGGATCTCGGGATCGATCTCATCGAGCGACTGCGCCGCCTTCCGCTTCGGGGCGGCGTAATAGTAGAGGTTGTCGTAGTCGATCCTGTCGTACGAGACCCGCGCCCAGTCCGGCTCGCGCATCGTCAGCCAGCGCCGATAGGCGTCGAGGCGCCATTCCAGCATCCATTCCGGCTCCTGCTTCTTGGCCGAGATGAAGCGGATCACGTCCTCGGAGAGGCCCTTCTCGGACTTCTCCATCTCGATCGTGGTCTCGAATCCGTACTTGTACTGATCGACGTCGATGGCGCGAACGCGATCGACCGTCTCCTGCACTGCAGGCATTCCCGTCTCCTACCGCTGACGGCTTCAAGGGCCGCGGGTTGATGACACGGCCGGTGCGGGGTGCGCGGTCACGCGGCCCTCTCCCGACGCTTATATAGGGTGGCCAGCAGCCGATCGAAGACCGACAGGAACCGATCCCCGTCCGCCTCCCGGCTCGACCACCCGAAACTGACGCGCAAGGCGCATGCCGCCAGGCCGGCGGGGACGCCCATGGCGGCGAGGACCGTCGAGCGCCCGACCTTGCCCGAGGCGCAGGCCGAACCCGACGAGACCGCCACCCCGCCGAGGTCGAAGGCGATGAGCGCGGTCGCCGCCTCCAGCCCCGGCACCCCGAGGCAGGCGGTGTTGGGCAGGCGCGCCGCGCCCGCCCCGAAGATCACCGCGTCCGGCGCCCGGGCGCGGATCCCCGCCTCGAGGGCGTCGCGCAGCCGCGCGAGCCGCGCCGCCTCGGCGGCGAGCCCGCGCGCCGCGATCTCCGCCGCCACGCCCATCCCGACGAGGCCGGCGAGGTTCTCGGTGCCGCCCCGCAGCCGCGCCTCCTGGCCGCCGCCGCGCACGAGACCGCCGTCGAGCGCGACGTCCTCGGCCAGGACCAGGGCGCCCACCCCCTTCGGGCCGGCGAACTTGTGGCCCGAGAGCGTCAGCGCGTCGAGTCCGGAGCCGGCGAAATCCAGCGGAATCCGCCCGGCCGCCTGGACGGCGTCGCAGTGGACCAGGGCGGCGCCGTGCCGCCGGGCCAGGGCGACCACCGCGGCGAGGGGCTGGAGCACCCCGGTCTCGTTGTTGGCCGCCTGCAGGGAGATCAGCACCCCCTCCCCGGCGAGCGCCGCGAGGCGCGCCTCGAGATGGGCGAGGTCGACGACGCCCGCCGCGTCGACCGGCAGGATCTCGGCCGAGGCGGCCGGGAAGCGGTGGCCCGCCAGGATGCAGGGATGCTCCGTCGCCCCGACCAGGAGCCGGGTCGGGGCGGGCGCGCCGCGCCGCGCCAGGGCGCCGGAGAGCGCCGCGTTCGCCGCCTCGGTGCCGCCGCTCGTGAAGGTCACGCGGGCGGGCGCCGCTCCGACGAGGCCCGCCACCCGCGCGCGGGCGGTCTCCAGGGCCGCGCGGGCGGCCCGCCCCTCCCGGTGCACCGAGGAGGGATTGCCGGGAAGGTCGAGGAGCGCGCGCGCGACCGCCTCCGCCACCTCCGGTCGCACCGGCGCGGTCGCGTTGTGGTCGAGATAGACGCGGTCTGCTGCCTGCACCTGCCGATTTCCTTTGCCTTGCCCCCCGGGAGCCGTGCTAAGGCGCCGTCGACACACGCGTTCCGCACGCCGCCGGGCGGCTGGCGCGAGGGCCGCGAATGGGCCGGACACGGGCTTTTTAGAATTGTTCTAACGCGGTAGAACCATTCTAAGGGTGCTTGTAGGGGAGCCTCCCCCCGAGTCAAGGCTCCGGCCGACCCGCCGCATTCGCGCTGCCCGCATGCCTCGCCCGGCCGATCGCTCGTTGAAGGGGTTCACGCATGCCCGAGGTCATCTTCGCCGGCCCGGCCGGCCGCCTGGAGGGACGCTACCAAGCTCCCAAGCAGAGGGGCGCCCCGATCGCCATCGTGCTGCACCCGCACCCGCAATTCGGCGGCACGATGAACAACCAGATCGTGTATAACCTGTTCTATACTTTCGCGAATCGCGGCTTCGCGACGCTGCGCTTCAACTTCCGCGGCGTCGGGCGCAGCCAGGGCTCGTTCGACCACGGGGCGGGCGAATTGTCCGACGCGGCCGCGGCCCTGGACTGGGTGCAGGCGGTGAACCCGGAGGCGCGGGCCTGCTGGATCGCCGGCGTGTCGTTCGGCTCCTGGATCGGCATGCAGCTCCTGATGCGCCGGCCGGAAGTGGAGGGCTTCATCTCGATCGCCGCCATGGCGAACCGCTTCGACTTCAGCTTCCTCGCCCCCTGCCCGTCCTCGGGCCTGTTCGTGCACGGCTCCGAGGACCGGGTCGCCCCGGCCCGCGAGGTCATGCCGGTGATCGAGAAGGTGAAGACCCAGAAGGGCGTCGTGATCGAGCACCAGATCGTCGAGGGCGCCAACCACTTCTTCGACGGCAAGATCGACGAGCTCGGCCAGACGGTCGAGGCCTATCTCGACAAGCGGCTCGGCAAGCGGGACGAGGCCGCCGCCTGACGGGGCGCCGCGCAACCTGAAGGCGCGCACAACCTAGGATTACGTCCGCCCCTTGCCGAATAACCGTCGGTTCGCTAGGGACGGGGAATGCGGGACCGAGGGGCGCCAGGGCGCCCGGCGCGACCCCGCCTGTCCGATCCGGCGGGCCGAATGGCGCAGCGAGCAGCGACCCCGACCTCCGCGCGCCCCGCCCCGGGGCTCGGGCCGGACGAGGTCGCCGCGCGGGTCGCGGAGCTCGCCCCGGGCCGGCGGCTCACGCTGACCGGGCTCGGCCGGGAGACCCTGCGCGCGATCCTGGCCGAGGGACCGGCGGGCCGGCGCAGCCTGCTCTTCCTCGCGCCGGGCCCGGTCGCGAGCGCCGAGGCGGTGCTCGACCGGATCCTCGACGACCTCGCGGACCTCGCCCTGGCCCGCTGGCCGGACTGGCCCCCGGACGAGGCTCCGGCCGCGACGCCCGTCTCGGGCCCGTGGCGCAGGGCCGCGGCGAAATGCGCCGCGTCCGGTCGCCCGCCCCGCTTCCGCCGCTGCGCGCGGGCCTTCGAACTCGCCCAGCTCCTGCCCGTGATCGATCCCGGCGGCGTGATCCTGGCGGCGGAGATCGACCCGGTCTCGCCGGCGCGGGCCGCCCCGGTGATCGCCGCCCTCGAAGGCTGCCTCCTGCACGGGGCGGCCGGCCTGTTCGTCCTCCCGGCCGCGCCGCCGCCGGTCCCGCCCTACGACCGCATCCTCTACGGCGCCCTGGCGGCGGCGGCGCCCGCGGAGCCCGCCCGCGCCCGCTTCCTGCCGCCCTCCCGCGCCCATCCGGCGAGCGGGACGGAGCGGCGCCTGGAGGAGGCCCTGCGGCGCGACCCGGAGCTCGGCCCGCTCTTCTCGGGCAACGAGCCCGTCGCGCTCGCCGGCTACGGCGCGCCGCGGGTCGATCAGCTCTGGCAGTCGGGCCGCGTCGTGGTGGAGATCGACGGGCCCGAGCACCGCGGCGAGGCGCGCTTCGCCGAGGACCGCCAGCGCGACTACGAGCTCCTGGTGGCCGGCTACCTCGTGCTGCGCCTCACCAACGCGCAGGTCGAGACCGACCTGCAGCGGGCCATCGAGAAGATCCGCGCCGTCGTGCGGTTCCGGCGGGCGCAAGGAGAGGCTTGAGCGGATGAGCGAGACCCTGACGCCCCGGCGCGGGCTGATCCTGTGGTGCCTGCTCGGGAGGCAGGGCTCGGCCCTGCAGAGCGAGGTGCGGCCCGCGGTCGCGCGGCTCGACCGGGAGGCCCTGATCGAGCGCGGGCTCGTCGCGGCGGAGAAGCAGGGGCGCTCGCTCCGGCTGACCGTGACCGAGCGGGGCTGGCGCTGGGCGAGCGACCACCTGCACGCGCCGCTCCCCGAGACGTTCCGCGTGCTGCAGGATTGGCTGGGGCTGGTCGCGCGCCACCTCGACGCGACCGGCGCCACGCTCGCCGACCTCGTGGGCGAGGCCCCGGCGCCCACGCGGGAGGCCCTGCCGGCGCGGCAGGCGAGGATCCTGCGGGCCCTGATCGACGCGCAGGGATCCGCCTCGCCGCGCGACCTCAAGCCGGCGGCCTCCCGGGCCGACCGGGAGGCGCTGGTGGCGGCCGGCCTCGTCGCGCAGGAGCCGCGGGGGCGCTCCGTCCGGCTCACGGTCACGGAGGCGGGCCGGCACTGGGCGCGGACGCATCTCGGCCTGGCGCTGCCGGGGGGGCAGGAGGCGGCGCCCGCGCCCGCCGCGCTCGAGCGGATCGAGGCGGCCTACCTCGCGCTCACGGACGGGCGCCGGCGCGAGGCGGTCCGCCTCAGCCGCATCCGGGCGGAACTCGCCGATCTCGACCGGGCCAGCGTCGATGCCGGCCTCGCCCTGATCCTGCGGGAGGGCCGCAAGGCCCGCCTGATGCAGATCACCGATCCGCGCGGCCTCGACGCCGCCGAGCGGGCGGCGGCCTTCAGCCCGGCCGGCGAGCCCTTCCACCTCCTCTGGATCGAGCCATGACCGACGCCCTCGACGCCCTGCGCAGGGTCGATTTCGACTGGGTGAACACCCTCGACAGCGTCTGGATCGACGCCGGGGCGGCTCCCGGGCCGAACAGCGCCCAGGCCGCCGGGATCGTGCGCGAGTTCGTGCGGCGCGCCCGCGCGCCCGAGGACAAGCTCAAGGGCGCGATCCTCGTCGGCCAGTCCGGGATCGGGAAGACGCACCTCGTCGGCGAGATGCGCCGGGAGATCTGGCGGGCGGGCGGCTGGTTCGTGCTCCTCGACGTGCTCGGGCTCGCCGATTTCTGGCGCAGCACGGCCCTGAGCTACCTCACCGCCCTCCTCCACCGGATGCCGGACGGGCGCCGGCAATGCGAGGCGGTGCTGGCCGGGGTGGCCCGGCGCTTCAACGTCGAGCAGCAGGTCGAGCAGGCCTTCGCCACGCCGGACATTGACGCGCGCCGCGTCGTCGACCTCCTGGTGCGGGCGCTGACGCAGATCGACATGGCGCGGGCCCTCCGGCACCAGGACGTGTTCCGGGCTCTCTGCCTCTTGCGGGCGAGCGATGTCGGCGTCGTCGGCCTCGCCCATGCGTGGCTGCAGGGGCACGACGCCGACGAGGAGGCGCGCCGGGCCCTCGGCTTCCGCAGCGCCCCGCCGCCGCCGGCGGAGCTCGTGGCGGGGATGTCCTGGGTGATGAGCCTCGCGGGCCCGACCCTGGTGGCCGTCGACCAGATCGACGGGGTCGTCAGCCCGGCGAGCGCCGCCCTCGGGGAGGATTTCGAGCCGGGGCCGAACCTCGCCGCCGTGCTCACCGCGGGGCTGCTCGAACTGCACGACGTCCGCCACCGGGGCCAGACCGTGGTCACCTGCCTGGTCGATTCCTGGGAGCGCATCCGGGAGAACGGCCTCAGGTCGGGGACCGAGCGCTTCGAGCCGCCGGTCGCGCTGCTGGGCATGAACGACCGCAGGGCGGCGAGCGCGCTCGTGGTCGACCGGCTGGGGCGCGCCTACGCGGAGGCCGGCTTCACCCCGCCCTTCCCGACCTGGCCCTTCGGCGAGGTCGCGATCGCCGAGGCCGCCGCCTCCGGCATGATGCCGCGCACGCTGCTGATGCGCTGCGACGCGCATCGCCGCGCCTGCCTGGAGCGGGGGACCGTCACGGTCTGCGAGAGCCTGATCGCCGAGGCGCCGCCGCGCGACCCGGGCGCGCCGCGGGCGCCCTTCGACCTCGCGGCGGCCGCGCGGGCGGCCGACATCGCCGGCCTCCTCGACGGCGAGGACGACGCGATCGGCCCGCTCCTGCGCGACGCCTTCGACCTCTACGCCCTGCAGGCGCCGCCGCACGAGCGGGTCGAGATCGTCAACCGGGGCGACCCCGACCAGCGGATCCCGCCCCTGCACGGCCGGCTGACCTTCATCTTCCGGGACGACAACGACCGCGAGCGCCACATCTGCTACCGGGGCCTGACGCAGCGCCACGCCATCGCGTTCCAGGCGCGGCTGCGGGCGGCGCTCACCGCCTCGGGCATCCGCACGCGCCTGCATCACCGCGAACTCGTCCTGGTGCGGCGCGGCCCGCCGCCCGGCGGCGCCAAGACGCAGCAGCTCTTCGACGTCTTCACCCGGGCGGGCGGGCGGCTGATCGACCCCGCCGACGCGGATCTGCGCCTCCTGGTCGCCCTGCAGACTCTGCGGGCGCGGGCGGTGGCCGAGGGCCGCCTCGCCGAGTTCGAGGCCTGGATGCGGGCCGCGCGGCCCCTCGACGGGCTCGGCTTCTTCCGCGCCGCGGGCCTCGGCGAGGCGGCCGCGCTCGCCCCCGCCCGCCGAGGGCGCGACCAGGATCCCGCCCCGCCGGCACGCGGCGGGCCGCCCCGCGCCGGACGCGCCGCCGTTCGATCCCGGCCCGACCTCGCGCATCTCGGCGGAGGGGATTGCGCCGGAGGCGAAGGTCGCGCCGGAGCCGCGCCGGGAGACGCCTCCTGGACCCCGTGCGGAGGCGATCCCGGACCGCATCCCGCTCGGCCGTCGCACGACGCCGGAGGCCGAGCCCGTGGACCTCGCGACCGCGCTGCTGCGCCGGCACACGGCGATCATCGCGGGTTCGGGGTCGGGCAAGACCGTGCTGTTGCGCCGCATCGTCGAGGAGGCGGCGCTCGCCGGCCTCCCGGCCATCGTGGTCGACCCGAACAACGACCTCTCGCGGCTCGGCGATCCCTGGCCGGAGCCGCCCGTCGGCTTCACGGCGCAGGACGAGGCCCGGGCGGGCCGCTACCGGGCGCAGGTCGAGGTGGTGGTCTGGACGCCCGGCCTGCGGGCCGGCAACCCGCTCTTCGTGCCCGCGATGCCCGACTTCTCCGGCCTCGGCGGCGACGCGGACGAGCGCGACCAGGCCGTCGAGATGGCGGTCGAGACGCTCGCGCCGCTCGCGGTGGCGGGCGGCCGCCGGGAGCTGCAGCGGGGCGTGCTGGCCGACGCGCTGCGCTTCTTCGCCGGGCGGGGCGGCGGCGACCTGCCGGACTTCACGGCCCTGCTCTCCGACCTGCCGGACGGGATCAGCCTGATCGGCGACGCGGGCCGGCTCGCCGCCGGCATGGCCAACCAGCTCCACGCCGCCGTGGCGACGAACCCGCTGCTGCGGGCCGAGGGGCCGGTGATCGACCCGGCGCTGCTGTTCTTCGGCCGGGACCCGGCCCGCACCCGGATCTCGGTCGTCAACCTGTCGGGCCTCGCCTCCGAGGCGGCGCGCGAGGACTTCGTGAACCGCCTGCAGATGACGCTGTTCGGCTGGATCAAGCGGCACCCGTCGCCCCGCGGGCTGCTCTACGTGATGGACGAGGCGCAGACCTTCCTGCCCGCCCAGCGCCAGCCGCCGAGCCTCGGCAGCGGCATCAAGCTCGCCGCGCAGGGGCGCAAGTACGGGCTCGGGATGATCCTCGCCACGCAGGCGCCGCGGGGCATCCACAATCAGATCGTGTCGAACTGCACCACGCAGTTCCTCGGCCGCCAAGCGAGTCCGGCCACGATCGCGGCGGCGCACGACATCCTCTCCGCCAAGGGCGGCGGGGCGGGCGACATCGGCAAGCTCAAGGCCGGGGAATTCTACTTCTCGACCGAGGGATCGGGCCGCCCCGCGAAGCTGCGCACGCCCTACTGCCTCAGCCACCACCCGGCGAACCCGCCGACCCCCGAGGAGGTGACGGTGCGGGCGCACCGCGCCGCGCAGGTGCTGGCGGGCGGGTGATCCGACATCCGACGGATCGCGTCGCGATGCGGATGTCGGCTTCGCTCAAGCGCCGCGCGGGCTTGGGATACGCATCCGACGGATCGCGTCGCGATGCGGATGTCGGCTTCGCTCAAGCGCCGCGCGGGCTTGGCATACGCATCCGACGGATCGCGTCGCGATGCGGATGTCGGCTTCCCTCAAGCGCCGCGCGGGCGTGTCATGCGCTGTCCGGACAGCGCATGAGCAGGGGGCCCGGACGATCCCGGCCCGCGGCTCACGCCCGGTCCGGGACGGTGATGCGGAAGCGGGCCCCGACGCGGGTCGGATCCAGGGACAGGGTGCCCCCGTGCAGCCGGGTGAGCTCCGCCGCGATGGCGAGGCCGAGCCCGGTGCCCCCCGGTCGGGTCGAGCCCTGGAAGGGCGAGAACAGGTTCGCCCGCGCGCGCTCCGGCAGGCCCGGGCCGTTGTCGGCGATCAGGATCGTCACCACCTCCCCGTCCCGGCGGCCCTCCAGCGTGACCAGGGGCGGCGATCCGCAGGCCGTGCCGGCGAGCGCCAGGGCCTGCACGGCGTTGCGCACGAGGTTGATCACCACCCGCGAGAGCTGGTCGGGATCGGCATCGACCAGGAGTGCCCCGGGCGTGCGGTCCACCACCCGGATGTCGGTCCCGGGCTCCATCCCGGCGAGGTCGACGGCGTCGGCCAGGATCGGCTTGAGCAGCGTGAGCCGCCGCTCCGGCACCCGCTCGGCGGCCCGGCCGTAGGCGAGCGTCGCCTCGCAGTAGCGGATCGCCCGGTCCAGGGTCGCCATCAGGCGCGGCGCCACCCGCTGCGCCGCCGGATCGGCGCTCGCCTCCAGACGGTCGCCCAGGAGCTGGGCCGTGGTCAGCAGGTTGCGCAGCTCGTGATTGATCTTGCTCACCGACAGGCCGAGATCGGCGAGCCGCCGCTTCTGGCGCAGCTCGCCCGCCAGCACGGTCTCCATGCGGGCGAGGGCCGTCTCGGCGAGCCCGATCTCGTCGCGGCGCCAGGAGGGCGCGATCAGGCGCGAGGCGTCCTCCGGGTCGTCCGCGAAGGCCGCGATGTTGCGCGTTAGGCGCAGGACGGGGCGGACGATCGAGACCTGCAGGGCGAGGAAGACCAGGAGCCCGGTGATCCCGGAGATCGCCATCGAGGTCATCAGGATGCGCCAGGAGAAGTCGATCAGCGCGGCACGCAGGGGGGCGGGGTCGAGCAGGATCTCGACGAAGTCGACCCCGTCCATGCCGTGGCCGACCACCCGGATCGGCCCCTCGCCCGGGTGCCAGAGGGTCTGCCACGCCCCGGCGATCATGTCGCCCCAGCTCGACTCGCGCAGGTCCACCGCCTCGCTGACCTCGGAGGGCATCTCCGTCACGGTGATGAGCCGGCGGGTGCCGCCGGCGCGAAGCGCGATCGCCCGGGCGCCGACCCCGGTCAGCAGGCGCCGGGCGAGGTCGTCCGAGACCTTCGCGGACGGGGCGGCGTCGAGGACCAGGGCCGCCACCTGGGCGGCCGCGACCCGGTCCGACAGCCAGGTGCGCCGGAAATTGGCGACGCTCGGCACGTAGATCAGGATCTCGGCGATCAGCACGAACAGGATCGTCAGCAGCAGCAGACGGCCGGAGAGGCCGAATCGGCTGGACTGGGCGCCCAGGGCGCCGCGCTCCCGCATGGCATCGGCGAGACGCAACGAGCTCCACCCTCCCCGAATGCACCGTCTCGACGGGCGCTATCCTGGCGCGACGCCGCGAACAAGCCGCCGTAAAGAACTTAGACCAGTCTAGGGCGCGACACCGTGGGAGATCGAAGTCTCAATCGTCGCAGGGGGCGGGCCGGCGCAGGCGCCGCACCGCGACCGGCAGCAGGGCGAGAGCGCCGAGGGCGAGCAGCGTCGCCACCAAGCCCGGCGTGATCACGGCGCGCAGCGACAGGGCGCGGTCGCAATCGATGCCGGCCGCCGCGAGGCAGGCCGCGCGGGCGTCCTGGTGGGCCGCCACCACCTCCTCGATCCGCGCCCCCGTCGCCGCGTAGATGAAGCCGCCCGGCGAGATCCCCAGGAAGGTCGCGAGCGCGAAGACGCGCAGGCGCACCCCGAAGATCGCCGGGCCGAGATTGGTCATCCAGAAGGGGAAGAGCGGCAGGAGCCGCAGGACCAGGATGTACGAGAAGGCGTCCCGGCGGAAGCCCGCGGCGAGGCGGGCGAGGCGGCGCCCGGCATGCCGCAGGAGCATCTCTCCGGCCGCGGTGCGGCCGATCGAGAACACGATCACGGCGCCCGTGGTCGAGGAGGAGATCGCGAGCAGCGCCCCCGGCACGGTCCCGAACAGGAAGCCGCACAGCATGGTCATGAACACCGAGACCGGCACCGAGACCACCACGGTGCCGACGTAGAGGAGCGCGGTCACGGCCATGGCCCGCAGGCGATCCTGCTCGACCATGGCGAGCGCCCAGGCGCGCGAGGCGAGGAAGCGCTCCAGGCTGAACCACTGGGTGGCGCCGCTCAGGATCAGCCCGAGCGAGAGCAGCACCAGGGCCGCGAGGGGCAGCAGGCGCAGCCAGCGCCGCCAGGGCGGGCGGGCCACGGCCGCGGGCCCGACCTCCTCCCGGGCCGCCTGCCCGGCCTGTTGCCCGGCCGCTTGCCCGACCTCCTGCCCCGCTCCTTGCCCGGCCCCCCGCGCGGGCGGCCCCGGCTCGTCCGCGCGCATGCGGCTCAGGCCGCCTTGCGCAGGCGCAGGATCTTGAAGAAGCCGCCCGGGAAGGTCGGCCGCAGACCCACGAAGGTGACGCCCCGGCGCCCGGCCCAGGCCTCGATGCGGGAGGCCTTGAAGTCCGAGGACCAGCCGATCTTGGAGCAGAGCGGCGCGACGATCTCCTCGACGCGGGCGACCGCGCCGTCCGCCTGGCCGAAATGGTTGGCGAGCACGATCTCGCCGCCCGGCCGCAGCACGCGCAGGAACTCGTCGAGGGCGCGCTCGGGGTCGGGCACCAGGGTGATCAGGAACTGCGCCACCACCGCGTCGAAGCTCGCATCGGCGTAGCCGAGCCGGCAGACATCCATCACCTGCAGGCCCCTGACATGGGCGAGGCCGCGGCGGCGCACCTTCTGGGCGGCGCGCCGGAGCATGTCCTCCGAGAGGTCGACCCCGTAGAGCTCGGTCCCGGCCGGGTAGTAGCCGAGGGAGAGGCCGGTGCCGACGCCCGCTTCCAGGATGCGGCGGCCGCAGGCGACCGCGGCCGTCACGGCGTCCCGCGCGGCCGGCTCGGTCAGCTTGTCGTAAACCACATCGTAGACCGGCGCCCAGCGCGCATAGGCCTTGCGCATCAGGGCGGTGGTCGGGCCGGCCGCCCGCGGCTCGCTCAGCATCTGTGGTGTCTCTCCCTGGGCAGGCCGCGGGGCCGGCGCTGCCGCCCGCGACGCCTGCGCTCCTGCATCGTCCGGCGCTCAGGCCGCCTCGCGCCGCGCCGCCTCGACCTTCTGGATGGTGCCGCCGCCGAGCACCCGCGCGCGCGGCCCGTCATCCGCGTAGATGGCGCAGGCCTGGCCGGGGGAGACGCCGTCCTCCGGCGTCTCCAGTACGACCTCCGCGCAGGCGAGCGCCCGGTTCCAGCGCAGGGCCGCCGGGCGCGGCTCCCGGGTCGAGCGGACCCGCACCGCCACGGGCATCCCGTCGAGGTCGGCCAGGGGCTCGTCGCCGAGCCAGTTCGTCTCGGCGATCCGGATCACCGAGGTGGCGAGCGCCTCGCGGGGGCCCACCACCACGCGGGCCGTCTCGGGATCGAGGCGCACCACGTAGAGCGGCTCGCCGGTCGCGAGCCCGAGGCCCCGCCGCTGGCCGACCGTGAAGCCGATGATGCCCTCGTGGCGGCCGAGCGTGCGCCCGTCGAGATGGACGATCTCGCCGGGCCGCGCCGCGTCGGGCCGCAGCCGCGCGATCACGTCCTGGTAGCGGCCCTGGGGCACGAAGCAGATGTCCTGGCTGTCGGGCTTGTCCGCCACGGCGAGGCCGAATTCCCGGGCGAGCCGCCGGGTCTCGTCCTTGGGCAGCTCGCCGAGGGGGAAGCGCAGGACGTCGAGCTGCTCGGGCGTCGTCGCGTAGAGGAAGTAGCTCTGGTCCCGGGCCGGATCGAGGGCGCGGTAGAGCGCCCGCCCGCCGCCCGGCCGGGCCCGGCTGGCCACGTAGTGGCCGGTCGCCAGCGCGTCGGCGCCGAGGTCGAGGGCGGTGGCGAGCAGGTCGCGGAACTTGATCGAGCGGTTGCACTCGACGCAGGGGATCGGCGTCTCGCCGTGGATGTAGCTCTCGGCGAAGCGGTCGATCACCGCCTCGCGGAAGCGGTCCTCGTAATCGAGGACGTAGTGCGGGATGCCGAGCGTCTCGGCGGCCCGCCGGGCGTCGTGGATGTCCTGGCCGGCGCAGCAGGCCCCGCGGCGATGGGTGGCCGCGCCGTGGTCGTAGAGCTGGAGCGTGATCCCGACGACGTCGTAGCCCTGGCGCCTGAGCAGCCCGGCGACGACCGAGGAATCGACCCCGCCCGACATCGCCACCACGACGCGGGTGTCCTGGGGGGCCTTGGGCAGATCGAGCGAGTTCATCGTCCTCGAGGATCGGGCGCGGGGATCGGTGCGGCCGCGGGCACGCTCCCGGCACCGGCTGACCGCCCTTCCTATAGTGATGGACGGCGCGTTCTGCCAGGGCGGGCGCGGCCCGCGACCCGGCAAGATCTGCCGCGCGCCCGGCAGATCGCGCCGGCGCGCGGCGCCGCGGCGCCGCGGCGGCGTCAATTTCCCGTTTCTTCTCAGATGTTTGGAGGCCAATCGGGTCTGGCCCCGCGCTTGCGTGGCGCCACGCGGTCGAGGGAGCGGTCCGGCATGAGCGTGGCGAGGCCCGGGGAGGCAGTTCAGGCGGCGGCGCGGGAGGTTCCGCGCCGGCCGGCGCCGCGCGCCGCGGCCGATTCCGCCGCGTTCCGGATCGCCCGGGACGCCGCCGGCGGGACGGCCCGCCCGGGCGCTGCCGGCAGCGGGATCGCCCCCGCGACGGCCCCGGCCGAGAGGCGCGAGGCGCCGGAGGCGCGCCGGCCCGCCCCGGCCAGGCCGGGCGCGTCCGGCGCCGCCGGGAGCCCCCGGGCCGAGGCGGCCGCGCGGCCTCCCGAGCGTCCGGGCGCGCGCCCGCGGGACGCGGAGCGGCCGGAGACCGGGGAGCCCGCCTCCGACCCTCGGGCCGCCGCGCGGGACGCGCCGCGCGCGACCAAGGAGAGGGCGTCCCGCAGGGGACCCGACGCGGAGGATCGCCCGGACGGGAGCGAGGCCCGGGGCGACGCGGTTCCGAACGCCCTCGCCCAGGCGGCGAGTCCCGACGCGACGCCGCCCGCGCCGCCGACCGGCGCGGCGCCGGCCGGCGATGCCGCCCCGGCGCAGGCCGGCGACGGCCCGGCGGCGGTTCAGGCCGGGACGGCCCAGGCCGGGACGGCCCAGGCCGGGACGGCCGAGACCGGAACGGCTCAGGCCGGAACGGCTCAGGCCGGAACGGCTCAGGCCGGAACGGCCCAAGCCGGCGGCGCGCAGGCCGGGGGCGCGCGGGCCGAGGGAGCGGCGGGCGGCGGACGCGCGGCGGGCCGCGCCGCCGAGGATGCGGCCGAGGCGGCCCCGGATGCGGGACCCGGCAGGGCCGAGGCGGGCGCTGCGGGCTTCGCGGCGGCGCTCGCCGACGCCAAGGCCCCCAGGGCGCGTCCCCGGCGGGCGGCGCGGCCGCGTCGCCCGCCCAGGCGGCCCCGGCGCAGCCCCCTCCCCCGGTGCCCCTCGGCGCGGTGCCGATGACGATCGGCCTGCGCTCGCTCGCCGGGATGAACCAGTTCGAGATCCGGCTCGACCCGGCGGAGCTCGGCCGGATCGAGGTGCGCCTCGACCTCGACCGGGAGCGCGGCTCGGTCCGGGCCCACCTCACGGTCGAGCGGCCCGAGACGCTGGCGCTGCTCCAGCGCGACGCCGGCAGCCTGCAGCAGGCGCTCGCGCAGGCCGGCTTCTCCGCCGCGGACGCGGTCCTGAGCTTCTCGCTCCAGGACGGATCGGGCGGCCAGGGCCAGCCCGGCCGGGAGGGGCGCTCGCCCGATCCGGGACGCGGCGCCCTCGACGGCTCCGTGAGCGAATCCGACCCGATCCCGCTCGCCCCCGTCCGGCGCGGCGGGCGGCTCGGGCTCGACATCCGCATCTAGGCGGAGCGGCGCGCCGCCGCTCCGCCCAGGTTCTCCTTCCCGCACCGCCTCGCCCGGGCCCGAACCGTCCGGTGAACGAGGCGCGAGCCCCCGAACGGCGAGGCAGCCATGGCCACGGGCATCAGCAGCACACTCACCGGCTCGGCCGGCACCAAGACCAACACGGCGAGCGATTCCGCCACCATCGCGGGCAACTTCAACCAGTTCCTGACCCTGCTCACGACGCAGCTCAAGAACCAGAACCCGCTCGACCCCCTCGACACCAACCAGTTCACACAGCAGCTGGTGCAATTCGCCTCGGTCGAGCAGCAGCTCAAGACCAACGACCGCCTCGACACGATGGTGGCGGCCAGCAAGGCCGCGACGGCCTCCTCGGCGGCCGGCCTGGTCGGCAAGACCGTGACGGCGGACGGGGCGACCGCCGCCCTGGCGGGGGGATCCGCCAGCTGGACCCTCACGGCGGCGCGGGCGGCGACCCGGGCCGTGCTGACGATCACGGATCAGAAGGGCAACGTCGTCGCCACGCGGACCCAGTCCCTCGCGAATGGCGGCCAGAGCTTCACCTGGGACGGCCGCTCCTCGACCGGGCTCACGGCGCCGGACGGCACCTACACGCTCAAGGTCCAGGCCACCGACGCCACCGGGCAGACCGTGAGCGTCGACACCAAGGTCACGGGGACGATCGCGAGCGTGGACGTCACCGGGTCGGAGCCCATGCTGAGCATCGGCGGGCGCAGCGTGCCCCTCAGCCGGGTCCAGGCCATCGGCGGCGCCCAAGCCTCTGGATCCACCTCCGCCTCCGGATCCTAGGCGCATCGGACCCGTGATCCACAGCCCTTGGATAACCCGAGGCGGACGAATCACATCCTAACTTTGCGATTCAAGCAATCTTAAACGCGGCTGGCTAGCGTGAATGGCGACAGGTCAGTCGAGTGTAAGAGCGTATCATGACCGAGCCGCACCGCCCGAGGGTGAAGTACGTCATCGGGCCCGACGGAAGCCCCCTGACGATCGCGGATCTTCCGCCGACCAACACCCGCCGGTGGGTGATCCGCCGGAAGGCCGAGGTGGTGGCTGCGGTGCGCGGCGGCCTCCTGAGCCTGGAGGAGGCCTGTCAGCGCTACACGCTGACGACCGAGGAATTCCTGAGCTGGCAATACTCGATCGAGCAGCACGGCCTCGCCGGCCTGCGCACGACGCGCATCCAGCACTACCGCCAGTGACCGGCGCCCCGGCCCGTCCGAGACGCGCCGGGCCTGCCCCGAAGGGCCGCGCGGGACCGCCGGTCCCCGGCGCCGCGACGGGGCCGGCGCCCCTCCTCAACCATAGGCCGCGATCGCGCGGGCCTGACCGGGCTCGGGCACCAGGATCCCGGCCTGGGCGTATTCGTTGAGCTTGTTGCGCAGGGTGCGGATCGAGATGCCGAGGATCCGCGCCGCATGGGTGCGGTTGCCGAGGCAATGGTCGAGCGTGTCGAGGATGAGGTCCCGCTCGACTTCCGCGACGGTGCGCCCGACGAGGCTGCGCGTCACCGCCTCGGCCGTCTGAACCGCCCGCGCCGCCGTGCCGGCCCCGCCGTCGAGGGCCTCGCCCTCCGGGGAGCGGATCGCCTCCGGGCCGATCTCCGCCCCCTGGGCCAGGAGGACGGCCCGGTGCAGGGTGTTCTCCAGTTCGCGCACGTTGCCGCGCCAGGGATTGGCGACGATGAGGCGGCGCGCCTCGGCCGAGAGCGGCCGCGCCGGGATGCCGTTCACCTCCGCGTATTTCCGGGCGAAGTGCTGGGCGAGTTCGAGGATGTCGGCCGGGCGCTCGCGCAGGGCCGGCAGGCGCAGGTGGACGACGTTGAGGCGGTAGAGCAGGTCCTCCCGGAAGGTGCCCTTGCGGACCTCCTCGGCGAGGTTGCGGTTCGAGGTGGCGAGCACCCGCAGATCGACGCGCACGCCCTGGCTGCCGCCGACCCGGTCGATGACGCGTTCCTGCAGGGCGCGCAGCAGCTTGGCCTGGAGCCGGACGTCCATCTCGGAGATCTCGTCGAGGAGGAGCGTGCCGCCGGAGGCCTCCTCGAACTTGCCGATGCGCCGGGCCACCGCGCCGGTGAAGGCCCCCTTCTCGTGGCCGAAGAGCTCGGATTCGAGCAGCGCGTCGGGGATCGCCGCGCAGTTGACGCTGACGAAGGGCTTGCCCGCGCGGGCGGACTTGGCGTGGACGTGGCGGGCGAGCACCTCCTTGCCGGTGCCGCTCTCGCCGCTGATGAGCACCGAGGCGTCGGAGCGCGCCACCTGCTCGGCGAGCTTCACGACCCGCTCCATGGCGGGGTCGCGCCAGACGAAGCTGCGCGCGTCCGCCGCCACCGCCTCCAGCACCGCGGCGATCAGCTCGGGGTCGGGCGGGAGCGGGATGTACTCCTTGGCCCCGGCCCGGATCGCCGCCACCGCCGCCCTGGCATCCGAGCCGGTGCCGCAGGCGACGACCGGCGTGCGGATGCGCTCCTCCGCGAGGGCGTCGACGAAGGCGCGGACCGGCAGCCCCACGTCGATCATGACGAGGTCGGCGCCCTTGGCGCGCAACACCGTGAGGCCCTGCTCGACGCCGTCCGCCTGGGTGACGGCCGCGCCCCGGCTCATGGCGATCTTCGAGGCGGTGACGAGTTCGCCGTTCAGGCGTCCGATGATGAGAAGGCGCATCGCGGGCACTCCGCAGTCTGTCGGGGATCGGGCGGGGCTGCGGCTCATCCGACATCCGGTTGATTGCGTCGCAATGCGGATGTCGGCTTCGCTCAGGCGCCGCGCGGGCTCGTGATCCGGGATCCGCTTCGATCAAGCGGATCCCGGATCAGCCGTCGCTCTTGACGATCTCGGTCATGGTGACGCCGAGGCGCTCCTCGACCAGCACCACCTCGCCGCGCGCGACGAGGCGGTTGTTGACGAAGATGTCGATCGCCTCGCCGACCTTGCGGTCGAGTTCCAGCACCGTGCCGGGGCCGAGGCGCAGCAGGTCGCCGACCGGCATGCGGGAGGCGCCGAGCACGGCGGAGACCACGACCGGAACGTCGAAGACCTGCTCCAGGTCGGCGGCGCTCTTGGGGGCCGGGGGGCCGTCGCGCAGCGGGCCGTGGCCGTTCGGGTCGTAGGCGAGGTCGGCCTCGCTGAGCTGGGGCAGGCCGAGTTCGTCGTCGGGCGCCATCGGGTGCGTCTCCGGGTCTAAAGGGGGTCGAGGGCGGCGCGCAGGGCGGCCTCGATGGCGGCGCGCTCGCGCACGACGCCGCCGTCGGCCCATTCCATGCGGGCGTCGCCCGGCATCAGGTCGGGATCGCCGAGCACGATCAGGCGGCCCTCGAAGCCGCGCTCGCGGGCGAGCCGGGCCAGGGCGGCCTGGGTCTCGTCCACGAGGGCGTCGTTCACCCGCACGGCGAGGTGGGGCACGCCGCGCAGGTGCTGGAGGGCCGCGCGGGCGGTCTCGAGGATCGCCGCCACCGGCCGCGCGTCGAGGGCCTCGCCGGCGATCTTGCGGCCGAGCGCCAGGGCGAAGTCGAGGGCCTGGGCCTCGCGCTCGGCGTCGCGGGCATCGGCCGCCGCGAGCAGGCCCGCCGCCGTCACCGCGACCCGGGTGAGGGCGTCGGCGAGCCGGGCCTGCACCTGGGACTCGGCCTGGGCGCGGCCCTCCTGCAGGCCGGCCGCCCGGGCCTCGTCGATCGCCCGGCGCAGCTCCGCCGCGGCCCGCGCGGAGGCGGCGGCCTCGGCCTCGGCGCGGGCGGCGGCGGCGGCGCGCTCGGCCTCCTCGCGCGCCCGCGCCACGCTGCCCCCCGGCACCCGGAAGTCGTTGTCGAACAGGAAGCGCCGCGGCTCGGCCATCAGTAGACCAGCTCCTCCTCGGCGCTGTTCTTGGCGATCATGATCTCGCCCTTCTCGGCGAGCTCCTTCGCCGTCTCGGTGATCCTGGCCTGGGCCTCATCGACCTCCTTGAGGCGGATCGGCCCGAGGGAGGCCATCTCGTCCTGCAGGTTCTTGGCCGCGCGGCTCGACATGTTGCTGAAGAAGAAGGCCCGCACCGGCTCGGACGCGCCCTTGAGCGCCCGGCCGAGCACGTCGCGGTCGATCGCGCGCATGAGCGTCTGCACGCTGCCGGCGTCGAGCTTGAGCAGGTCCTCGAAGGTGAACATGAGCTGGCGAATCTTCTTCGCCGCGCCGCGGTTGTTCTGGTCGAGGGCGGTGAGGAAGCGCGCCTCGGTCTGGCGGTCGAAGGCGTTGAAGACGTCCGCCATCAATTCGTGCGCGTCGCGCCGCGTGGTCTGGGCGATGGTCGAGACGAACTCGCTGCGCAGCATCTCCTCGATGTGGCGCAGGGCCTCCTTCTGCACCGTCTCCATCCGCAGCATCCGGTTGAGCACGTCGATGGCGAAATCCTCCGGCAGGATGGTGAGGACCCGCGCGGCGTAGTCCGAGCGCACCCGCGAGAGGATCACCGCAACGGTCTGCGGGTACTCGTTGCGCAGGAAGGAGGCGAGGATCTCCGGGTCGATCTGGGTCAGGCTGCTCCAGACCCGCCGGGCCGAGGCGCCCTTCACCTCGGCCATGATCTGCGAGACCTGCTCGGGCGGGAAGATCTTGAGGAGCAGCGCCTCGGTGCGCTCGTAGTTCGAGCTGACGCCGCCGCTCGACGAGAGCTTCGAGACGAACTCGACGATGAGCTGCTCGACGGTCTCCAGTTCCAGCGAGCCGAGCTGGACCATGGCGTGCGAGACCTTCTTGACCTCGTCCTCTTCCAGGAGGCGCCAGATCGGCGCGCCGGCCTCGTCGCCGAGCAGCAGCAGCAGGGCCGCGGCCCGCTGCGGGCCGGGCAGCTCCGCCAGGCGCGGGTTCTCGGCCAGCGTGTCCGGGAGGGCGGGTTTCGGGGAGACGGCCATGGGGGCGTTCGGGATCCTCTCGGGGGTTCAGCGGTCCTGGATCCAGCCGCGCAGCACCTCGGCGGTCTCGACCGGGTTCTGGCGCACGATCTCGGCCACGCGCGCGATCGTCTCGGCCTGGATCTTGCCGTTGATCTTGGCGAACTCGACGAGCTGGCGCGCCGGGCTCTCGGGCAGGGCCGGCGCCCCCTCCCCCTCCGCGCCCGCGGCCGGCAGGACCGCGACGGCGGCCAGGGCCGGCTCGGGCGGGGCCTCGGCGGGGAGCACGCGGCGCAGCAGCGGGCGCATGACCGCCAGCACCACCACGAGCGTCAGCAGGGCCAGGACGGCGAGTTCGACGAGGCGCAGCACCTCCTCCTTGGTGGGCTTCAGGAGCGAGGCGAGGAGCCCCTCCTCCGGAAGCTCGGCCGGGACGGCGGTGTCGGCGAAGCGCAGGTTGGCGACCTCGACCTGGTCCCCCCGGCCCTTGTCGTAGCCGACCGCCGTGCGCACCAGGGCGGTGATGCGGTCGAGCTCCTCCTGGCTGCGGGGCGCGTAGACCGGCTTGCCGTCCGGCCCCGGCTGGTAGCTGCCGTCGATGACGACCGCCACCGAGAGGCGCTTGATCCGGCCGCCCTCGTTGACCTCGGTGCGCGTGACCCGGGAGATCTCGTAATTCGTCGTCTCCTCGTTCTTGTTCGAAGTCTCGCGGGTGCCGTTCGCCTGGGCGGTCTCGCGGGCGCCCGGCAGCTCGTTGCCGACGCTGACGCCGGTCTCGCCGGGCCCCTGCGAGGCCGAGGTCTCCGAGCGGGTCTGGCTCGAACGCACGACCCGGCTCTCGGGATCGAAGCTCTCCGAGCGGCTCTCGATCCGGCTGGGATCGAGCTCGGCCGCGACCTGGACGCGGGCGCGGCCCGCCCCGACGATGCCCGCCACGATCCCCTCGACCTGCGCGCGCAGGCGCTGCTCCAGGCTGGCCTGCCGCTCGTCGAGGCCGAGGACGGCCTGCGCGTCGTCGCGCCCGGCCCCGTCCGCCAGGAGGCGCCCGCGCTCGTCCACGATCGAGATCCTCTCGGGCTTGAGCCCCTCCACCGAGGAGGCCACGAGGTGGCGCACCGCCCGGACCTGGCCGGGATCGAGGTCGCCCGCGAGCTTGAGCACGATGGCGGCGCTCGGAAGCTCCCGGTCGCGGTTGAACAGCCGCTTCTCCGGGATGACGAGATGGACCCGCGCCGCCTGCACGCGGCCGATCGCCCGGATCGAGCGGGCGAGTTCCCCCTCCTGGGCGCGCAGGTGGTTGACGTTCTGGACGAAGGTCGTGGTCGAGAAGGCGTCGCCCTTGTCGAAGAGCTCGTAGCCGACGCCGCCCGCGCTCGGCAGGCCCTTGCCGGCGAGGTCCATGCGCAGGCGGGGCAGGTCGGCACGAGGCGCCAGGATCGTCTGCCCGAGATCGCCGCGGGTCTCGTAGCGGATGCCCCGCGCTTCCAGGTCCCGGATCACCGCGCCCGCATCCTGCAGGGAGAGGTCCGCGTAGAGCACGCCCAGTTCGGGCCGCGAGACGCGCAGGATCACGAACGCGAAGAAGCCCACCAGGACGAGCGTGACCGCGCCCATGGCGGCGAGGCGTGCCGGCCCGAACTTCGCCATCAGATCGAGAACCGGTTGCACGACGCGCTCAACCCGCCACAGGGGCCGCTCCGGCCCGTAGGCAAAAATTGCCGGCGCATGGTTAGTGGCCGGTTAACGGGGCGCCTCGCCGAGTCCGGCAAAGCGCCGCCGCTCCCGGCTCGCCGTCGCGAGACCTAACGGGACGTTGTGCCGTTCCGGACGATCGGGCGAGATCGGCAGGATGCGCCGGCTCGACGGCGATGGGCCGATTCCTCCGACGGGATGTGCGGGGAAGTCGTGCAGGGCGATTGTCGAACGCGCCGCCGGGAGCGCGACGGGGATGGAACCCGCGCCGGGGCGATCCCGAATCGTCCGCCCGCGACCGCCTTCCTCGGCGCCGCGCCGCCGGCGCGGCCGATTCGCGCAGATCGCCACGAGGAAGGTCGCGGCACGCGGCGCAGCCCCGACCGTCCTGGCCGGACCGGCCCTGGCGCAGGGACGGCCGGCGAACGGTTCGGCGGCGTCCGCCGACGCCGAGGAGAACGACGAGCCCGTGTCGAATTCGGCCGGGGGCGGCGCGCGGCGAGGAGGACGGGCCGGGATCGCCCGGCCGGCGGCCCGGCCCGTCCGGTCGCCGCCGGAACCATCCGGTCCGCCCGCCCCTTGTCCCGCGATCGTCACGGGACCACGGAGCAGACAATGCGGGACCACGTCGCCTCGTTCGGCATCGGCGTCGCGACGGGCCTGCGGAGCATGACGGCCTGCGCGGCGCTGAGCTGGGCCGCCGCTTCGGGCCGGACGCGGGCGCGGTGGATCCCCGCCGGGCCGGGCGCCCGCGCGGTCGCGACCGCGGCGGCCCTGGCCGAGATGGCGGGCGACAAGATGCCCTTCGCGCCCGACCGCCGGATCCCACCCTCCGTCCTGGCGCGGCTCGTCATCGGGGCGGCCGGCGGCGCGGCCCTGGCCGGGCGGGCCTCGCCCGGAGGCGGGGCCGTCGCCGGGATGGCCGGCGCCCTCGCCGGCACCCTGCTGGGCCGCGCCGCGCGCGGCGCCCGCACGCGCACCGCCTCCGACTGGGCCCGCGCGCTGTCCGAGGACGCGGCCGCCGCCGGGCTCGCCGCGCTCGCCGTCCGCTCCGCCGCACCGCCCGAAGGCCGGACGGAACGACCGGCTCCCGTCCGCCCCTAGACCCGAACCGCCCCCGCCGCGCGGCGCCGGATTGCCGCCGCCGCGGAAGGCGCGACCCGCCTCAGGCCCCGAGCGCCTGCCTCGGCCGCGGGTTCAGAAGATCTCTTTAATCTTTGGGCGCGGTCGGATCATCGGCACTGGCGCCGCGCATTGCTTCGCTCTCGGCTCCAGGCTTGCCACTGATATCCAGCGGCGAGACCAGGTGATAGAGAACCAAAGAATCAAGCTCGATCCACGGCAGCTCTGCCCTCTGCACCAATTGGAGTGCATGATCGGCCGATATCTGATGCTCGAGCGCGATCATTTGGACTGTCTTCCATCCCGGCGACATGATTTTTGTTCTCTCTTTGGAGAATACTTAGGTTCAATCATCGTATACGGCGCAGCAATCCGCGCCCCAGCGCGAATGCAGGGAGAGAGATCTATGATTCACTGATCCCTGTCGCAAGCACCCGGTCCGTCCGCGCAGATCGGGCGGCCATGGCGCGGCAAATGGTTGCGCGGCGCGAACCGCGCCCTCGCCCAAGGCTTGTCGTCCGCGTGGACAACCGCAGGAGGGGTGCATGGCCGAGACCCGGAAACCGCTCAACCCGCTGGAGCGGGAGGAGGCGATCGGCATCAGGGACGGCAGCGATCACGCCGGGGAGCCCGTCACCGACAGCCGCCACGGCGTCGGGACCGCGGCGCCGGCGCAGCGTCCGGCCACCCGGGACGGCGAGACGCGCGACGGGGGCACCGCGGGCCGCCGCGGGACCTGAGGCCGGCGGCGGTTCCCCGCGAGCGCCGTTCGCCAGGCGCGGCGTCGGCGCGCCCCGGCGCGATGCTCCGCGACCGATCAGCGGCCGGACGCGCCCCGCTTCCGGGCCGTCGGCCTAAGGCGCCGGCCGGCGCGCCGGCCCTGACCAGGGCCTCGCGCCGGCGCGGCCAGGCTCTCCCTCGCGAGCGATGGCCAGCGGGCGCGGCGCGTGCGGCACCCGCCATGCCGAGGAGCGTCGTGCCGGGCTCGCGCGGCGCGCGGTCGGGACGGACCTGCACGGGCCCGCGCGGCCTCAGGCCGGGACCGCCCCGCCGAGCAGGTGCTCCAGGATGCGGCCTTCCAGGGCGGCGAGGGCCGGGTCGCCGCGGCGGCGCGGGCGCGGCACCGTCACGGGGAGGTCGAGGGCGATCACGCCCGCCTCCACCACCAGGATGCGGTCGGCGAGCGCCACCGCCTCGGCGACGTCGTGGGTGACCAGCAGCGCCGTGAAGCCCTGAAGCTGCCAGATCCGCTCGATCAGGTCCTGCATGCCGATGCGGGTGAGGGCATCGAGGGCGCCGAGAGGCTCGTCGAGGGCGAGGAGTCCCGGGCGGCCGACCAGGGCGCGGGCGAGCGCCACGCGCTGGCGCTGCCCGCCCGAGAGCGTCGCGGGCCATTGGCCGGCCTTGTCCGACAGGCCGACCTCCGCGAGGGCGGCCGCGGGGCGCGCCCGGCGCGCCCGCCGGGCGCCCTCCTCGCCGAGGCCGACCGCGACGTTGTCGAGCACCCGCGCCCAGGGCAGCAGGCGCGGCTCCTGGAACATGATCCGGCGCAGCCGGCGCGGATCCCGCGCCTCGCGCGGGCCGGCCTCCAGGGTGACCTCGCCCGCGCTCGGCGCCTCCAGGCCGAGGACGAGGCGCAGCAGGGTGCTCTTGCCGCAGCCGGAGCGCCCGACCACCGCCACGAACTGGCCGGCCGGGATCGCGAGGTCGAGGCCGCGCAGGACCGGCCTCCCGTCGAAGGACTTGGCGAGGCCGCGCAGCCCGACGGCGAGGCCCGCCGAGGCGGGTGCGGGGGCGCGGCGCGGGGGCGCCGGGGAGAGGGCCGCCTCGTCGAGCCGGCGCAGGGCGGTGACGGTCATGGTCGCTCGTCGCTGTGGGGGATGAGGGAGGTCAGGCGGCCCGGTAGGCCGGGTTCCAGGACAGGCAGAGCCGCTCGAGCCGGCGCGTCAGCACGTCCGCCACCTTGCCGAGCAGGGCGTAGATCAGGATCGCCAGCACCACGACGTCGACCAGCATGAACTCGCGGGCCTGCATCGCCATGTAGCCGAGCCCGGACGAGGCCGAGATGGTCTCGGCCACGATGAGGGTCAGCCACATGATGCCGAGCGCGTAGCGCAGGCCGACGAAGATCGACGGCAGCGCCCCCGGCAGCACCACGCGCAGGAACAGGCTGGCCGGCGACAGGCCGTAGACCCGCCCCATCTCGATCAGCTGCGGGTCGACGGCGCGGATGCCGTGCAGCGTGTTGGCGTAGATCGGGAAGAACACGCCGAGCGCCACCAGGAACAGCTTCGCCTCCTCGCCGATGCCGAACCACAGGATGACGAGGGGGATCAGCGACAGGTGCGGCACGTTGCGGATCATCTGCACGGTCGTGTCGGTGAGCCGGTCGGCGGCCCGCGACAGGCCGTTGGCGAGGCCGAGCGCGAAGCCGATGCCGCCGCCGACCAGGAAGCCCGCCGCCGCGCGCAGGAAGCTCACCCACAGGTTCGTCCACAATTCGCCCGTGCGGCCGAGCCGCCAGCCCACCGCCGCCACGTCGAGGGGCGCCGGCATGAACCGGGTCGAGACCAGGCCGAGGGAACTCGCGGCCTGCCAGCCGACCAGGATCAGGACGGGCAGGAGCCAGGGCGTCAGGCGCGCGGCGGCCGGGGCGAGGACGCCCGCCGGGAGGCCGCCGCGCGCGGGCGCGGGCGCGCCGGCCCTCACCGGCCCGCCCCGGCGCGGGTGGCGGGCGGCTGCGCCGCCCCGGCGCTTTGGCCGAGATGCGCCGCTACGGCGCCTTGGTGCAGGAGCGCCGTCCCGGCGCCTTGGTGCAGGAGCGCCGCGAGCTGGCCGGCCGCCTCGCCGACCCGCGCGCGGATCGCCGGCGCGACGAGGACGCCGTCCTGGAAGTCGGGGTCGGAGGCGTAGACCGCGCTCGGTACCGCCAGCGCCGCGAAGAAGCCGAGGAGCGGCCGGAAGGAATGCTCCACCACCAGGGCGTGGCGCGCGCCCCCGCCCGTCGCCGCGATGGCGACCGGCTTGTTCGCCAGCGCGGCTGGGTCGACGAGGTCGAAGACGTGCTTGAACAAGCCCGTATAGGCGCCCTTGTAGACCGGCGAGCCGACCACGAGGGCGTCCGCCTGCTCGATCGCGTCGATGATCCGGCGGGCCGGCAGCGGCAGCTGGTCGCGCGTCCAGGCCGCGCCGAGCCCCGGCCCCGCATCGACGAGGTCGTAGAGGCGGACCTCGACGGCCGCGCGGGCGGCGGTCTCCTCGGCGATGGCCTCGACGAGGGCGCGGGTCTTGGAGGGGCGCTGCAGGTTGGCGCTGAAGCCGACGAGTTTCGGACGCGTCATCGGGGGATTCCGCTGCGTAAGGGGGCGGTCGCGCGGCCGGGCCGCCACGAGGAGAGCGACCGCGGACGGAGATGAATGCTCGGCCAGAACTTGCCCTCGGTCAATGAAATGTTCCTTTAAAAGAACAAGACCTCGGAGGCGGGCCTCCTTCCCGACCGGCCCGGCAGAGAAGACTCTCCCGCATCGCCGCCGGTTCGGCCGGGATCGGCGGGGCGCGGGACCGGCCGGGCGCCGGCTCTTGTCCGGTTTATCGAACGATGCGGCGGCCCGCCCGATGCCGCGCGCCGGGCGCGGCGGTCCCGGGCCGGCGCGCCGCACGCTCCCGCACGGATCCGCACCGGATCCGGACCGGCGCGCCCGCCGGTGCGGAGCGCGACGCAACGAGGGCGAAGCTGCCCGTGGCGGCGCCCCGCCGCTTCGGCGAGCCTGCACGTGACCGGCCCGTGCGGCCGGGTCACCCGGAGTTCCCCGATGCTGCTCACGCCCCTCCCGGCGGCGCGCGCCCGCGCGCCGCGCGCCGACGCTCGGCCGACCGCATGGTCGACCGCTCGGCCGACCTCTTGGCCGACCTCTTGGCCGACCTCTTGGCCGACCTCTTGGCCGACCGCTCGGCCGACCTCTTGGCCGACCGCTTGGCCGGCCGCCCTGCGCCGGGCGCTCGCCCTCTCGGCGCCCGTCCTCCTCGGCCTGCTCGCCTGGCTCGGCGGCCTCGACGGCGCCCGCGCCGCACCGGGCGGCGGAGCGCTGCTGCTGCGCGGCCCGGCCCGCGAGGCCGCGCCGGTCGAGGCGCCGCGCCTGCGGACCGACATCGCCGTGACGGTGAGTGGCGCCACCGCCCGCGCCACGCTCACCCAGGTCTTCCGCAACACCACCGACCAGTGGGTCGAGGGCACCTACGTCTTCCCGCTGCCGGAGGACGCCGCCGTCGACACGATGACGCTCGTCGTCGGCGATCGCGTCATCGCGGGGGAGATCCGCGCGCGCGAGGCCGCCCGCACCGCCTACGAGGCCGCGCGCGAGACCGGCCGCGCCGCCGCCCTCACCGAGCAGGAGCGCCCGAACCTGTTCACCACCAGCGTGGCCAATATCGGCCCCGGCGAGACCGTGCTGGTGCAGATCGCGTTCCAGCAGCCGGTGCGGCTGTCGGGCGGCACCCACGCCCTGCGCCTGCCCCTGGTCGTCGCGCCCCGCTACAGCCCGGCGCCCGGCTTGCTCCAGCCGGCCGCCGAGGGGCCGGCGCGCGACCCGGTGCCCGACCGGGCGCGGATCGCCCCGCCGGTCCTCGATCCGGCCGTGCACGGGCCCGTCAACCCGGTGACGCTCACCGTCACCCTGCGGGCCGGCTTCCCCCTCGGGACGGTGGAGAGCGCCACCCACGCGATCCGCGTCGAGGAGACCGGCCCCGACAGCCGCCGGGTGACCCTCGCGGACGGCCCCGTGCCGGCGGACCGCGACTTCGCGCTGACCTGGCGCGCCGCTCCCAGCGCCGCGCCCGCGGTCGGGCTCTTCCGCGAGCGGGTCGGGGAGGACGAGTACCTGCTCGCCGTGGTGACGCCGCCCGAGGGGCGGGCGCCGGCGCGGCGGCCCCGCGAGGTCACCTTCGTGATCGACAATTCCGGCTCCATGGCCGGCGCCTCGATGCGGCAGGCCAAGGCGAGCCTGCTCGTGGCCCTCGACCGGCTCGGCCCGGCCGACCGCTTCAACGTGATCCGCTTCGACGACACCATGGACCTGCTCTTCCCGGCCCCGGTCCCGGCCGACGAGGCGCATCGCGACGCCGCCCGCCGCTTCGTGGCGGCCCTGGAGGCGCGGGGCGGGACCGAGATGCTGCCGCCCCTGCGGGCCGCCCTCGCCGACCCGCATCCCGAGGAGGGCGACCGCGTGCGCCAGATCGTGTTCCTGACCGACGGCGCGATCGGCAACGAGGAGCAGATCTTCTCCGCGATCAGCGCCGGGCGGGGCCGCTCGCGCCTGTTCATGATCGGCATCGGCTCGGCCCCGAACGGGCACCTGATGACCCACGCGGCGGAACTCGGCGGCGGCAGCTACACGGCGATCGGCACGATCGACCAGGTGGCGGAGCGCACGGCCGAGCTGCTCGCCAAGCTGGAGAGCCCGGTCGTCACCGACCTCGCGGCCGCCTTCTCGGAGCCCGGCGTCGAGGCGACCCCGCGCCTCCTGCCCGACCTCTACCGGGGCGAGCCGGTGGTCCTCGCCGCCCGCCTGCGGGAGGCGACCGGCACGCTGACCCTGCGCGGGCGGATCGGCGAGGCGCCCTGGCAGCAGGTGCTGACCCTCGCCGAGGCGCGGGAGGGCAGCGGCATCTCGAAGCTCTGGGCGCGGGCGAAGATCGGCGAGGCCGAGACCGCCCGCCTCACCGGCCGCATGAGCGCCGAGGCCGCCGACGCCGCGATCCTGCGGCTCGCCCTGGCGCACCGGCTGACGACCCGGCTCACCAGCCTCGTCGCCCTCGACGTCACCCCGCGGCGACCGCCGGGCGTCGCCCTCACGGCCGCCGACCTGCCCCTGAACCTGCCGGCGGGCTGGGACTTTTCGGCTCTGTTCGGCGGCGAGGGGCGGATGCCGCGCGCGCGGCGGGCCGAGGCTCCCGTCCCGCGCGCCGCGCAGGAGGGCCGCGGGGTCGACCTGCCGCAGACCGGGACCGACGCGCCGGCCCTGCTCTGGCTCGGCCTCGTGCTGGCCGGCCTCGGCGCCGGGCTGCTCGGGCGCGGCGCGGGCTCGCGGAGGCCCGCGTGACCGGGCGGCGTGGGCCCGGGAGGGCGGCGCTCGCCGCCCTCCTGCTGGCGGCCGGCCTCGCCCTCCTGGGCCAGGCCGGCTCGATCCGGGCCAAGGGCCTCCTCGCCCAGGCGCTGCTGGAGCGGGCCTTCGCGCGGAGCCTCGCCGCGGGGGGCCGGCCGGTGCGGCCCTGGCCCTGGGCCGACACGGTGCCGGTCGCCCGGCTGACCCTCCTCGGCCGCTCCCTGGTCGCCCTCGACGCCAGCAGCGGGCAGGCCCTGGCCTTCGGTCCCGGCCACGTGCCGGGCACGCCTGAGGCCGGCGAGCCCGGCACCGCCGTCTACGCGGCCCATCGCGACCTGCATTTCCGCGGCCTCGACCGGCTGCGGACCGGCGATCCGGTCGCGGTGACGCGCCGGGACGGGGTGCGCCTGCGCTTCCGGGTCACCGGGACCCGGGTGGTGCGCCACGACGCCTCCGGCATCGACCCGCACGCGCCGGGGCGGCGGCTCGTCCTCGCCACCTGCTGGCCCCTCGACGGCGCGACCCGGGGGCCGCTGCGCCTCCTGGTCGAGGCCGCGCTGATCCCCGGGGAATAGCGCGGGCGCGGCTTGCGCCGGGTGCGGTTCCGTGCGGTTTTGTCCGCGGGGAGCCGGGGCGGATGGGCGCGGGCGACACGGACCTGCCGGAGAGCGAGAGCCTGCGCGTGGCCGAGACGGTGCGCGAGGCGCTCGCGCGCCGGCGCATGTCGCGACAGGCCCTGGCCGACGCGGCGCGGATCAGCCTCTCGACCCTGGAGAAGGCGCTGGCCGGCCGCCGGCCCTTCACGCGGGCGACGACGGTGCGGCTGGAGGAGGCGCTCGGCGTCTCCCTGCGCGGCCCCGCCCCGGCGGCGCGCCACGCGCCCGAGCGCCTCGGCGCCTATTCGCGCGAGGCGGTGGCCTGGCTGGAAGGCCGCTACCTGACGCTGCGCCCCTCCTTCGGCGACGCGGCCGCGCTCTTCGCCTACCGCACCGAGATCCTGTGGGACCCGGAAGGCGGCCGCCTCGTCTTCCGCGAGGCCGAGCGCCTCGACGCGCCCTTCGCGCAGAGCGGGGAGGTCTCGGTGCCGAACCTCTCGGGCACCATCTACCTCGTCACCAACTGGCAGGGGCAGGTCCGCCTCGCCATGCTGGGCCGCCCGACAATCCACGGGGAGCTCTACGGCCTCCTGACCACTTTGCACGCGGGGCGCGGCGCGCAGCTCACCCCCGCCGCCTGCCCCCTCGCCCTGCTGCCGGATCGCGGCGAGGTGCCCTCCGGGCGCATCACCCCGGGCATGCCGGCCTACGCGCCCTGCCGCCGCCACCTCGCGCGCGTCTGCGACGAGGGGTTCGGGGTGGTCTTCCCGGTGCCGGGGTGATGGGGCGGTAGGGTGCGGGCCCCCGCGGAGCGGGGGTGGGGCTGTCTCCCGCGCGGGACGGGGTCGCGTGGGCATGCCGACGCCGCAAGCCCCGCCCCCGTGCGGGGGCGAGGCGTGGCGGCCCCGGCCGGGGCCTGGTTCCGGCTCAGCGGAACAGCGTCATCAGGTTCTGGCTCGCCCCGTTGGCGATGCTCAGCGACTGCACCGCCAGCTGCTGCTGGGTCTGCAGCGCCTTCAGCCGCGTCGATTCCTCCTCGATGTCCGCGTCCACCAGCGTCCCGATCGTCGCCTGGTTGGCCTTGATCAGCGTGTCCACGAACGAGGATTGCCCCTCGATCTGCGTCTTGCTCGCGCCGAGCTTCGTGCCCGCATCCGTCACCGCCGCGATCGCCTTGTCGACCGCCGAGATGATGTTCTTCAGGTCCGCGTCGCCGTTCGTGCCCACCAGCTTCGAGATGTCCAGGTTGGCGATCGAGTAGGAGCCGCCCCCGAACTGCGCGTTGTAGGTGCCCATCGCGGTGTCCAGGATGCCCTGCGCCTGGGTGACCCCGGCGTCGGTGCCGGTCCCGGTGCGCGGCACAACACCGCCTGCCGGGACGTCCGTGCCAGTGGTGGTGCCCGCCGTGAAGCCGAACGCCGCGTCCGCGTTGCTGATGATGATCTTCGAGCCCGCACCGGCCGTGTCGGTGCTGGTCAGGACGAGCTTCCCGCCCTGGACCGACGCCGCGACCTTGGCAGCGGTCGTGGCCGAGAGCGTGGTGTTGATCATCGCCGCCACGTCGGTGGCGTTGACGGCATTGTTGCCGGCGGAGGTCTTGGTGGCCAGGGCGGCATAGGCCGCCGCGTCCAGCGTGATGGTCTTCGAGGTCGTGCCGTCGCTGATCGTGATGGCCTTGCTGCCCGTCGAGAGGTCGAGGTTGGTGAAGGCGCTGCCCTGCACCATCGCCACCGTGGCGACGCCCGTGGTGGTGCCGAAGCCGACGTCGATCAGGGCCTTGCCGGCCGAGGGGTTGCCGACGGAGACCGACAGGGTGGTGGCCGCGCCGGTCGCGGTCGAGTTGAAGGTCAGCCGGCCCGAGGAATCCAGGCCCGCCGTCACCTTGCCGGCCAGGGTCGCGGAGGCGGAGATCTGGTTGTTGATGGCCTTCAGGAACTCGTCGGTCGTGACCTTGGACAGGTCCTTGGCAGCCGTCGCCATCGTGGACGAGTTGAGCACGATGTTGCCCGTCTGGCCGCCCACGGAGATCGCCAGCGAGACCTCGTTGATGGCGCTGAAATCCGCCGTGCCGGCCCCGGAGCCGAACCCGCTCGTGCCGGTGAGGGAGGTCGAGCCGACGACCTGGGCGTTGGTCGCGGCCGCCGTGACGCTGGTCGAGTTGGTGTCGTAGAGCTTGATCTGGCCGACGTTGATGTTGATCATCGAGAAGTTGATCGTGCCGTCGCTGGCGCGCGAGAAGCCCGCCACCACGTTCTGGACGGCTTTGTAGCTGGTGTTCGTGGCAGCCGAGTTGACGGAGAGCCAGTTCTGCCCGCTGGAGACCGAGGAATCGGCGGTCGCCTTCATCTTGCTCTGCAGGGTCGCGATCTCGGTCTGGACCTTGGAGCGGTCGGTGCCGGAATTGGTGGCGGTCTGGAGCTTGGCGCGCAGGTTCTGCAGGTCGGAGAGGATGCTGTTGAGGCCGTTATAGGCGGTGCCGACGGCCGAGGAGGAGAGGCCGAGCGAGTCCTTCACCGCGCCCAGGGAGGCGTTGTCGGTGCGCACCGTGGTGGCGATGGACCAGTAGGCGGCGTTGTCGGAGGCGGCGGAGACGCGCTGCCCGGTCGAGACCCGGTTGCTGGTCATGTCGAGCTGGGCATTGATCGACTTGAGGGTGGTGAGCGCAGTCATCGCCGCGGAGTTGGTGAGCAGGCTGGTCATGGTGAGGGAACTCGCGATGAACTGAAGGAACGGGTTGCAAATCCGGGCTCGCACCGGAGAAGCGGACCGGCTTCATGCCTTGGACCGATCGCAGGTCCGACCGACGACGCACTAGACGCGGGCTTTCACCGAAAGAACGGAACGACATCATGTCTAGGGACAACCATAATCCCTTCCGTACTGCTGACGTCGAAGAATAATCCGATAGACAATTGTTCCTCGACCTGATCTTTTTGGCCTTGATTCCCCTAAGGAAGTTTGAATCTCTCTCGCGTCTCTTCGTTCGAATACATTCGCCTCAAGCTTAAGGTTAACTGATCATTGATCTGGACGAGCTGCCCGAGAGTCCATGCGCCGAGCGCGGAGATCTCTCTTTTAAGTTGTGTCGCGATCTTTGGAGTACCGCAACCACTTGTCATATCGAAGTGATTCCGTGCCGGCGTGCCGATCGGAGCAGTTTTAGGTTGTGTCTATGCGTGGGTGCGAGCGGAAGGTGGCGGCGGCACCCCGCCTGCGCACCGGGCAAGACCGGCGGCCGGCTCACCGGGAAATCTTGGGAATTACTGTTTTCTTTGCTTTCTAGTTCTTGTGCCCCGCGGCGCCCGCAATCCGGGTTCGGCCTGCATCAATCGAGTGCGGCGCAGCATCAGAACGTCCGCGGCGGCCGGGCCTGGCGTGATCCGGCCGGCGCTTCGGCCGTGTCGGGAGGCGTCGTGCGAAGCGCAGGTGCGTGGCGAAGTCCGCGGCCTGGGGCCGGCGGGCCGCGACGGTTCGCGCGGGCGAGCCCCGGCCCGGAGGAGGATCACGGGCTGGGTGTGGCGCCGCCGGCGAGGGCCGTCAGGGCGTACGGCGGGGTCGCGGGCTGCCAGGGTGCGCTCGCCCTTCCCCCGCAGGCCTCCCCCTGGTCGATGACCCGACGGGCCGCGCGGCGACGGCGATCGCGTCCGCGCCCGACGGTCGCGTGCCGCCCGACGAGGAGGGAATCGGGCCTCTCCGCGGATGGCGGCCTCTCGCGGCTGATGGCCCCGGCGCGTGTCGGTCCAGGCCGCGGACCATGGTCGCGGGCGGCCTGGGGCGCGGGGCTGCGCGGGATCCTCCCCGCCCCGCCGGGCGTGGCGGCGATCGACCGGATCGCAGCCCGATCCGTGCCGTGCGCGCGCACCGTCCGCGCCGCGCGGATCTCGGGGGACGGGGGCATGCCGCGTCGCGCCCCCGCGCTGCCGCGCGTCGGCGCATCCGGGAGAAACCGGGCGTTGGTTCACGGGACCGCGCCCGTGCCGGGTGCGTCACGCGAAAAACCCCGCCTCCTCGCGGAGACGGGGCGCGCTGCGTGGCGGCCCCGGCGGTGCCGGGGCCGGGGCTTGGTCGCGTATTCCGGCTCAGCGGAACAGCGACAGCAGGTTCTGGCTCGACGAGTTGGCGATGCTCAGCGACTGCACCGCCAGCTGCTGCTGCGTCTGCAGCGCCTTCAGCTTCGTCGATTCCTCCTCGATGTCCGCGTCCACCAGCGTACCGATCGTCGCGGTGTTCGCCTTCATCAGGGTGTCCACGAAGGTCTTCTGGCCGTCGACCTGCGTCTTGGCCGCGCCCAGCTTGGTGCCCGCGTCCGTCACCTTGCCGATCACCTGATCGATCATGGTGATGATGTTGGCCACGTCGGTGTCGCCGTTGGTGCCGACGAGCTTGGAGATGTCGAAGTTCACGACGCTGTAGGAGCCCGACATGCCGCCGCCGGCCGTGTAGGTGCCGTTCGAGGTGTCGAGCAGGCCCTTGCCGGTCGTGGTGGTCGCGTTGGTCCCCTTCGCCACGGAGCCGGTGACGCTGGCGGCGCCGAAGCCGATGTCGACGGTGTTGTTGGCCGTCGTGTCGACCTTGACGGTATTGGTCGCACCCGTCGCGGTCCGGGTGAAGGTCAGGCGGCCCGCGGTGTCCAGGCCGGCGGTGACGCTCGGCACGCCCGCGGTGGTCAGCGTGCTGGCGCTGATCGCGTTGTTGAGCGCCGAGAGGAACTCGTTGGTGGTGACCTTGGTGAGGTCCTTGGCGGCGGTGGTCAGCGCGGCCTTGTCGAGCTTGATGGTCGCGTTGCCGGTCTCGGTGGTGATCGTCAGCTCGACCGTCTGGGCGGCCGAGAAGTCGGCCGTGCCGCCGGTGAACGCCGTCGTGCCGGTCAGCGAGGTGCTGCCGAAGACCTGACCCGACGTGGCCGGGACGGTGACGCTGGCGCTGGAATTGGCGTCGAGCAGCTTGATGCTGCCGACGTCGACGTTCACGTACGAGAAGTTGATCGCGCCGGCCGAGTCGCGGGAGAAGCCGGCCACGATCTTGCGGATGGCCTGGTAGTCGCTCGCCGACGAATCCACCGAGATCCAGTTCTGGCCGCTCGACACCGACGAGTTGGCGGTCGCCTTCATCTTGCTCTGGAGCGCCGCGATCTCGGTCTGCACCTTGGCGCGGTCGACGCCCGCCTGGGTGGCGGTCTGGAGCTTGGCGCGGATGTTCTGCAGGTCGGTGAGGATGCTGTTGAGGCCGTTATAGGCCGTGTCGATGGTCGAGGCGCCGAGCCCGAGCGAGTCCTTCACCGCGCCGAGCGAGCTGTTGTCCGTGCGGACCGTCGTGGCGATCGACCAATAGGCGGCGTTGTCGGCAGCGTTGGAGACGCGCTGGCCGGTGGAGACGCGGTTGCTGGTCGTGTCGAGCTGGATGTTGATGCTCTTGAGGGTGGTCAGGGCCGTCATCGCGGCGCTGTTGGTGAGCAGGCTGGTCATCTGAGCTGATCCGGGTTGTGAGGCAGACAGGCAACATCGGATCCGGGCTCACACCGGAGTAGCAAATGGCCTCATGCCATAGATCCAAGACTTGGATCTAACCCGCTACGCATTACAAACCGGATTCTCACCGGATCGGCAAAATGACATCATGTCGACAGGTTCAAACTAACCTGCTTGCCGAGCTGCCGCCGGAACTTCCTGCGGGTGCGATCACGATCACCCTGGCGATGGATCCACTATGCCCGGCTCACCGTTACTGGTGGCTTAATCGCAATGGCAAAAGGGCTCGGGCTTTCACCATGTTCGATTGATGGAGGCCGCGATGAAGCGCGGTTCGGCATGGCCGAGGAAGCGCGGCTTCACGGCGCCCCGCGAGGTCCGGCGCGGCGCGCCACGGCGGCGCGCCCCGGTCGGCACCGCCCCATCCGGCTCCGGTCCGTCGGGCCGCGGCCGCGCTCCGCCCGCCGCGACCGACCCGCGCAGGAACCCGCCCCCTCGGGAAAGCGCCCGTTCCGGGCGCGTCACGCGAAAAACCCCGCCTCCTCGCGGAGACGGGGCGCGCTGCGTGGCGGCCCCGGCGGTGCCGGGGCCGGGGCTTGGTCGGAGGATCCCGGCTCAGCGGAACAGCGAGAGCAGGTTCTGGCTCGACGAGTTGGCGATGCTCAGCGACTGCACCGCCAGCTGCTGCTGCGTCTGCAGCGCCTTCAGCTTCGTCGACTCCTCCTCGATGTCCGAATCCACCAGCGTGCCGATCGTCGCGCTGTTGGCCTTCATCAGGGTGTCCACGAAGGTCTTCTGGCCGTCGACCTGCGTCTTGGCCGCGCCCAGCTTGGTGCCGGCATCCGTAACCTTGCCGATCACCTGATCGACCATGGTGATGATGTTGGCCACGTCGGTGTCGCCGTTGGTGCCGACGAGCTTGGAGATGTCGAAATTCGCGACGCTGTAGGAGCCCGACATGCCGCCGCCGGCCGTGTAGGTACCGGTCGCCGTGTCGAGCAGGCCCTTGCCGGTCGTGGTGGTCGCGTTGGTCCCCTTGTTGACGACGCCGGTGACGCTGGCGGCGCCGAAGCCGATGTCGACGGTGTTGTTGGCCGTCGTGTCGATCTTGAGGGTGTTGGTCGCACCCGTCGCGCTCCGGGTGAAGGTGAGGCGGCCCGCCGAGTCCAGGCTGGCGGTGACGCTCGGCACGCCCGCGGTGGTCAGCGTGCTGGCGCTGATCGCGTTGTTGAGCGCCGAGAGGAACTCGTTGGTGGTGACCTTGGTGAGGTCCTTGGCGGCGGTGGTCAGCGCGGCCTTGTCGAGCTTGATGGTCGCGTTGCCGGTCTCGGTGGTGATCGTCAGCTCGACCGTCTGGGCGGCCGAGAAGTCGGCCGTGCCGCCGGTGAACGCCGTCGTGCCGGTCAGCGAGGTGGTGCCGGAGGCCTGCGCCTGGGTCGCCGCCACTGTCACGCTCGAGCCGGCATTGGCGTCGAGCAGCTTGATGCTGCCGACATCGACGTTCACGTACGAGAAGTTGATCGCGCCGTTCGAGCCGCGGGAGAAGCCGGCCACGATCTTGCGGATGGCCTGGTAGTCGCTCGCCGACGAATCCACCGAGATCCAGTTCTGGCCGCTCGACACCGACGAGTTGGCGGTCGCCTTCATCTTGCTCTGGAGCGCCGCGATCTCGGTCTGCACCTTGGCGCGGTCGACGCCCGCCTGGGTGGCGGTCTGGAGCTTGGCGCGGATGTTCTGCAGGTCGGTGAGGATGCTGTTGAGGCCGTTATAGGCCGTGTCGACGGTCGAGGCGCCGAGCCCGAGCGAGTCCTTCACCGCGCCGAGCGAGCTGTTGTCCGTGCGGATCGTGGTGGCGATCGACCAATAGGCGGCGTTGTCGGCAGCGTTGGAGACGCGCTGGCCGGTGGAGACGCGGTTGCTGGTCGTGTCGAGCTGGGTGTTGATGCTCTTGAGGGTGGTCAGGGCCGTCATCGCGGCGCTGTTGGTGAGCAGGCTGGTCATCTGAGCTGATCCGGGTTGTGAGGCAGATAGGCAACATCGGATCCGGGCTCACACCGGAGTAGCAAATGGCCTCATGCCATAGATCCAAGACCTGGATCTAACCCGCTACGCATTACAAGCCGGATTCTCACCGGATCGATGGCGCGACGTCATGTCTGCAGGACATTAGAGAACCTGCCCATCGAACATTGATCGATGACTTGGTGGCAGCGAATATCAACTGCCTTCATCGACGCTATAATGGTCGTATGGGCGGCCTTACTGGTGACTTAAGCCGGTCCGGCGAAGGCGGTGGACACCCGGCCCGTCCACAGGGCAGTTTCGGGCAAGGTTACCAACCTATGTCGTCGGGGTGTGGGAGAGAGCGGGACGCATGGCACGGCCGGGACTGACGAATCCGACGCGGGCCTTCATCAAGAAGGGCGCGCGCTTCTTCCTCAACGGCGCCCTGATGCGGGCGAGCGACAGCGTCACGCTCGACATCCACGCGGTCGACGTGCTGCTGATGCCGAGCCACCTGATCGAGGCCGACGAGGTGCGCACCCCCCTGCAGCGGCTCTACTACCTCGTCCAGCAGATGCTGATCGAGCCCGGCCGCATGGCCGAGTGGCAGGAGGCCTACCGCGCCCTCCTGGTGGCCGGCGTCGGCCTGCCCGAGCACGAGACGCTGCGGCCGATCCTGCGCCTCGTCGAGCGCGAGAAGTACCAGAGCGCGATGGCGCTGCTGCGCAAGACCATGCGGGGCGAGGAGGCTCAGAGGGCCGCCACCGAGGCGACGAGCCGGCGCGTGTAGGGGTGGCGGGGCGCCCCGAACACCGCCTCGGGCGTCCCCTCCTCGACGACGGCGCCGCCCTCCATCACCAGCACCCGGTCGGCCAGGGCCTCCACCACCGCGAGGTCGTGGCTGATGAGCACGGCGGTGAGCCCGTGCCGGGCCCTCAGATCCGCGAGCAGGCGCAGCACCTTCGCCTGCACCGCGAGGTCGAGGGCCGCGACCGGCTCGTCCAGGACGACGATCCGCGCCCCCGCCGCCAGCGCCCGCGCGATCGCGACGCGCTGCGCCTGCCCGCCCGAGAGCTCGTGCGGGTAGCGGTCGAGATGGGCCGGCTCCAGGCCGACGGAGTCCATCAGGGCGGCGAGGCGCGGCGGGCGCTCGGCCGCGTCGAGCCCGGCGAGGAAGCGCAGGGGCGCGGCCAGGGCTTGGCGGATCGTCCGGCGCGGGTTGAGCGCCGAGACGGGGTCCTGGAACACGTACTGGATCGTGCGGCCCAGCACCCGCGGCCCCGCCCGGACGAGGTCGGGCAGCGGCCTTCCCTCGATGACGATCGACCCGGCGCTCGGCCGCACCAGCCCGACGAGGCAGCGCGCGAGGGTGGACTTGCCGCAGCCGGATTCGCCCACGATGCCGAGCGTCTCTCCCGGCGCAACCCGGAACGACACGCCCCCGAGCGCCGTCACGGCCGGCCGGCCGCGGGCGAAGAGGCCGCCCCGCGCCGGGTAGGTCTTGGCGAGGCCGCGCACCTCCAGGGCCGGGCTCACGCGCGTTCCTCCGGCACGGATCGGCCGCCGGCCTCGTCCGCCTCCAGCAGCGCCCGGGCGCGCCCGAGCACCGGCACCGCGGCGATCAGGCCGCGGGTGGTGGGGTGCTGCGGGCGCGAGAGCACCCGCGCCGCCTCCCCGGCCTCGACGATCCGCCCGCCCTGCATCACCGCGACCCGGTCGCAGAGCCGCCGCACCACCCCGACATCGTGGCTGATGAACAGGATCGCGAGGCCCCGCTCCCGGCGCAGCCGGTCGAGCAGGTCGAGGATCCCCGCCTGCACGGTGGCGTCGAGGGCGGTGGTCGGCTCGTCCGCGACGATCAGGTCGGGATCGTTGGCGAGCGCCATGGCGATGCCGACCCGCTGGCGCTGCCCGCCGGAGAGCTCGTGCGGGTAGGCGCGGGCGATGCGGCCGGGATCCGGCAGGGCGACCGCGGCGAGCAGCCCCTCGGCGCGGCTCGCCGCCTCCCCGGCCCCGACCCGGCGATGCGCCCGGATCGCCTCCGCGACCTGGTCCCCGACCCGGATCAGCGGGTGGAGCGTGGTGAGCGGGTCCTGGAACACGTAGGCGATCCGGTCCCCGCGCAGGCGGCGCAGGGCGGCGGGCGGCAGGGCGAGGAGGTCCTCGCCGCGAAAGCGGATCGCCCCCCCGGTGACGAGGCCCGGCGGCGAGGGGACGAGGCGCAGGATCGCGTGGGCGGTCACCGACTTGCCCGAGCCCGAGGCCCCGATGAGGCCGAGGCACTCCCCCGGGGCGACCGCGAGGTCGACGCCCCGCACCGCCTCGGCGCGGCCCGCCGGCGTCTCGAAGGCGACGCGCAGGCCCGCGACCGCGAGCCCGTCGGCGGGCGGGGGCCCGGCCGCGGGCGGGGCGGCGGGGAGCGGAGGGCGCGCGACCCGGGTCGCGGCGCCCGGCCGCGCCGCCGGGCCGCCGGCGAGGCGCGGGTCGAGGGCGTCGCGCAGCCCGTCGCCGACGAGGTTCAGGGCGAGCACGATCAGGAGGACCGCGAAGCCCGGCACCGCCGCCACGGCGGGCGCGCCGATCAGGACGCGGCGCCCCTCCCCCAGCATCGCCCCGAGATCGGCCTGCGGCGGCTGCGCCCCGAGGCCCAGGAAGGACAGGCCGGCCGTCTCCAGGATCATCCAGCCGACCGTGGTCGAGGCGGTGACGGCGATCACCGGCAGGACGTTCGGCAGGATCTCGACGAGGAGGATGCGGGCCGGCCCCATGCCGGAGAGCCGCGCCGCGGCGACGAAATCCTGCACCCGCAGGGTCGCGGCCACGCCCCGCACGGTGCGGGCGAAGAACGGGATGTTGGCGACCACCACCGCCGCCAGGGCGTTGAGGAGGCCCGGCCCGAGCGCCGCCACCACGGCGAGGGCGAGCAGCAGGTAGGGGAAGGCCATCAGCACGTCGACGAGGCGCATCAGCAGCGCCTCGGTCCGGCCGCCGGCGAAGCCCGCGACGAGGCCGAGGCCCGAGCCGATCCCGGCCGCGAGCGCCGCCGCCGCGAGGCCGACCGCGAGGCTCACCCGGGTGCCGTGGACGAGCCGGGCCAGGAGGTCGCGGCCGAGCGCGTCGGTGCCGAGCCACGCGCCCGGCGTGAGGGGCGCCAGCAGCCGCGCGGCGGGCGCGGTGGCGTCGGGATCGGCGAGGGGCAGGAGCGGCGCGGCGAGCGAGACCGCGCCGACGAGGACGAGCGCGACGAGCCCCGCCGCCGCCGGGCGGTTGCGCATCAGCCGGGCGAGGAGGCCGCTCACCCGCCGATCCTCGGATCGGCGAGCCGCTGCAGCAGGTCGGCCGCGAGGTTCACCAGCACGTAGGTCGTCGCCACGACGAGCACCCCGCCCTGGACCAGGAGCACGTCCCGGGTGGCGATGGCGCCGACCAGCATGCGGCCGATGCCCGGCCACTGGAACACGGTCTCGACGTAGACCGCCCCGCCGAGCACGAAGCCCGCCTGGGTGCCGATGACCGGGATCACCGTCACCAGGGCGGCGCGGGCGGCGTGGAGGAGCACGATCCGCCCCTCGCCGAGGCCCTTGGCGCGGGCGGTGCGGACGAAGTCCTGGCGCAGCACCTCCAGCATGGCGGCGCGGGTGAGCCGGGCGATCACCCCGGCCGCCACCACCGCCAGGGTCGCGGCCGGCAGGGCGAGGTGGCGCAGGAGATCGGCCAGGGTCTCCTCGCCGTAGATCGCGTGCATGCCGCTCACCGGCAGCAGGCGCCAGCGCACCGAGACCAGCAGGATCAGCAGGAGCCCGAGCCAGAAGGACGGCACCGAGAGGCCGACCAGCACGCCGAGCGTGGCGAGCCGGTCGACCCAGCCCGATTGCCGCAGGGCCGCCGCGACCCCGAGGGCGAGGCCGAGGAGCGCGGCGAGGGCGAGCGCCGCCCCCGCCAGGATCAGCGTCGCGGCGAAGCGCTCCGCCACCTCGTCGAGGACGGGGCGGTTGAGGCTGTGCGAGCGGCCGAGATCGCCGGTGAGCACGTGCGAGAGCCACGTCAGGTACTGGACCGGCAGGGAGCGGTCGAGGCCGAGGTCGCGGTTGATGCGGGCGACCGCCTCGGGCGTCGCGTAGGGGCCGAGCAGGGCCAGTGCCGGGTCGCCCGGGATCAGCGCCATGATCAGGAAGACGATCACGCTGAGGCCCAGCAGGACCGGGACCAGGGCGGCGAGCCGGCCGAGGAGGTAGCGGCCCATCACGGCCCCTCGCGCTTGCGCACGCCGGCGAGGCGGGCCGTGAAGGTCGGGTCGAGGGCGAAGCCGCGCACGGCCTCCCGCACCACCGCCGCCTGCTTGCCGTGGACCACGACCGCGAAGGGCGCGTCCGCCACGACGAGGCGCTCCGCGGCCCGGTCGAGATCCCGGCGGCGCGCCGGGTCGGTGCTGCGGCGGGCCTCGTCGAGGAGCCGGTCGAGATCCGGGTTGGCGTAGCCGCCCGCGTTGAAGCCGCCCTTCCCCGGCAGCGCGTCGCTCGCGAGGGCGAGCGAGGGCAATTGGTCGGGATCGTTGGTCATCCAGGCCATCTCGGCCATGTCGGCCATGTCGGCGTCCTCGCCGAGGCCGCGATTGACCCGGGCCAGGTAGGCGTTCCACTCGTAGGTGACGAGCCGGACGTCGAGGCCCACGCGGGCGAGGTCGGCTTGGATCGCCGTGCCCATCGCCACCGGGTCGAGCATCCCCGACCCGCCCTCGGCGACGAGGAGCGTGAGCCGCGCCCCCTCCGCCCCGGCCTCGCGCAGCAGGGCGCGGGCGCGGGCGGGATCGTGGCCGTAGCCCGCGAGGTCGGGATCGTAGGTGCCCGCGAAGGCCGGGGCGATGATCCCGCGCGCCGGCACGGCCGTGCCCTGCAGCACGTGCTCGGCCAGCGCCCGCCGGTCGATGGCCCAGTTCACCGCCTCGCGCACCCGGCGGTCCCGCAGCGGCCCGGCCCGCATATTCAGGATCAGGTACCAGAGGTGGGGCCCGACCGCCTCCGCGACCGAGAACCCGGCCCGGTGCCGGAACAGCGCGAGGGCGTCGGGCGGCATCTCCGCCACGACGTCGACGTCGCCCGCCAGCATCTCGGTCGCGCGGGTGTTCGGGTCGGCGAGCGGGCGGAAGATCACGAGCCGCGAGGCGGCCGGCCCGCCCCAGTAACCCGGGTTGCGGGCGAGCGTCACCTTGCGGCTGCTCTGCCACGCCTCGAAGCGGAACGGCCCGGTCCCGACCGGGTTGCGCCCGAAATCCTTCCCCCGCGCCATCACGGCCCCGGGCGGGACGATGAGCCCGGTCGGCGTCGCGAGGTTGGCCAGGAAGGGCGCGAAGGGCTGGCGCAGGGTGAAGCGCACCGTCCGGGGATCGAGGGCCTCGACCCGCTCCACCGCGCGGAACAGGAAGGCGAGCGGGAAGGGGCCGGTCGCCGCCGCCGGGTGGGCGGGTTCGAGGAGCCGCCCGAAGGTGAAGGTCACGGCCCGCGCGTCGAGCGGGCTGCCGTCGTGGAAGCGCACGCCCGCGCGCAGCCGGAACGTGTAGCGGCGGCCATCCTCCGAGAGGCTCCAGCTCTCGGCGAGCGCGGGCTCGATCTCCAGGCTGCCGGGCTTGGTGCGCACCAGCCCGTCGTAGAGGTTGACGAGGATGCGCGCGTCGTTCGTCGCGGTGGTGACGCCGGGATCGAGGGAGGCGGGCTCGGCCGACTGCCCGACCACCAGCACGTCGTCGGGCACCTCCGCGGCCCGCGCCCGCCCGGCAACGCCCGCCGCGGCCGCGAGGGCGGCGAGGACGAGGCCGACGAGGGCGGGGCAGGCTGGGCTCACGGCCTTGGTCTCGCGCGGGCAGGACGGGCGCGGCGACGCCGCGGTCGGGCCAACGCGGGGGAGCGGGATTCGTTGCCTCAGCGGCAGGGCCGGGCTCGCGCCTCACCCGCTCCGCAGGCGCCGCGCCGGCTCGTTCGACCGCGCCCAGATCTCCTGCAGGCGGCCCGGTTCGAGCAGGGCCCGGAAGGTCTCGATCGGCACCGGGGGGCTGAACAGGTAGCCCTGGGCCGTCGTCGCCCCGCCCTCGACCAGGAAGCGCAGGTCCGCGTCGGTCTCGACGCCCTCCACCACGGTCTCGAATCCGAGCGAGCCGGCGAGCGACAGGATGGTGCGCACGATCGTCTGCTGCTCGGGATTGCCCGCCACGCCGTCGACCAGGGAGCGGTCGAGCTTGAGCGCGTCGATGGGCGCGCGAGCGAGCGTGGCGAGGTTCGAGTAGCCGGTGCCGAAATCGTCGATCGAGACCCGCACCCCGAGCCCGCGCAGCCGCGTCACGTGGCCCTGGATGGTGTCGGAATCGCGCATCGCCACCGTCTCGGTGATCTCCAGTTCGAGGCAGGAGGGCGGCAGGCCGGCCCGCGCCAGCCGGTCCTCGACCGTCTGGGCGAAGGTCGGGTCCTCCAGCTGCAGCACCGAGACGTTGACCGCCACCGTGACGTCGTGGCCGCGCGCCAGCAATTCCCCGATCTCCGCGAGGGCGCGCTCGAGCACGAAGACGCCGAGATCCGGGATCAGCCCCGCCTCCTCGGCGATCGGGATGAACTTGCCCGGCGGGATCGCGCCGCGCTCGGGGTGGTGCCAGCGCATCAGCGCCTCGGCGCCGACGACCCGCCCGTCCGCCAGGGACACTTTGGGCTGGTAATGCACGCTGAACTCGCGGGTCTTGAGGGCGCGGCGCAGCTCGCTCTCGATGCCGAGGCGCTCCTGCACCCGCTGGGCCGCCTCCGCGGTGAAGAAGGTGCAGGTGCCCCGCCCCTGCCGCTTGGCCTCGTACATGGCGATGTCCGCCCGCACCAGGAGCTCGTCGTAGCCGGCCTCGCCCTCCGCCAGCGCGATGCCGATGCTGGCCCCGACCACCATGTGGGCGCTGCCGACCTCGTAGCTCTCGCTCACCACGGCCACCAGGGCCTCGCCGCACGCGCGCAACCCGTCGCGGGTGAGGGCGCCGCTCACGACGATCAGGAACTCGTCGCCGCCGATGCGCCCGAGCAGCACGCTCTCCCAGGCGCCCGCCCGGCGGCGCTCCTCCAGGAAGGCGACGAGCCGGCGCGCGAGCTGGGAGAGGAGCGCGTCCCCGGCCCGGTGGCCGAACGTGTCGTTGACCGACTTGAAGCGGTCGAGGTCGAGGAACAGGAAGGCCGTGCGGCCGCGGCCCTGGCCGAGGATCGCGGTGCCGTCGAGCCGCATCTTCTCGCGGTTGGCGAGCCCGGTGACCGGATCGAAGAAGGCGAGCTGGCGCACGCGCCCGAGGCTCTCGCGCAGGTTCGCCAGCATCGTCTCGAAGGCTTGGCCGAGGCTGCGCACCTCCCCGAGGCCGCGCGCCCGGAAGGGCACGTCGAGGTCCCCGCGCGCCACGGCGCTCGCCGCCGTCGCGAGTTCCGGCAGGCCGCTGGTGACCCGGCGCACGGCGGCGAGCACCATCACGACGAGGGCGCCGAGGGAGACGGCGGCGAGCAGCAGGAACCACGCGAAGAGCGAGCGGGTCTGCATCACGCCGAGCCGCAGGATCTCCTGGGTGGCGGCGCCGACCTCGGCCACGCTGGAATGGGCGCAGACCGCGAGGGTGAGGCGGTGGGGCATGCAGCGCGCCACCCGCGCGCCGTCCTGCGAGACGAGCAGGTCGTCCTCGCCGAGATCCTCGCGGGGCACGAGGCCGGAGGCCGGGGCGCCGGCCGCCGAGATCGGGCGCTCCCCGGCGAGCACGACGACCCCGACCTTGGTGAGGGCCGAGAAGTTCAGGAAGGTCGGCTCGCGCGGCGCGAGCAGGCGCAGGCCGACCAGGGCGCCGGCCACGTCCCCGAAATCGTCGAAGACCGGCTCGATCTGGATGCCGCCGATCCGGCGCTCGGCCGGCAGCCCGAGGAGCGCCCCGATCTCTTCCGGCAGCGCGATCATCCGGCCGATCGCCCGGCGCCGCGCGCGGCTGTTCTCCGCCAGCACCTCCCGGATCGGCGACTCGAGCTCGGCCCGGCCGAGCGCCTCCGCCAAGTCGAGGAGGTCGTCGCCCGCGCTCGTCCCGGTCACGATCCCCTTCGGGTCGGTGACGATCAGCGCGTCGAGATCCCCGGTCACGGCGGCGGGGGCGAGGAGTTCGCGCAGGGCGACCGGGTTGGCGCTGCCCACCGCCTTCACGATGTCGAGCCGCTGGGCGAGGAAGCGCGTCTGCCGGGCGGCCTCCTGGAACAGGCCGTCGAGGCGGGCGCCGGCGAGGCCGGCCTCGCCGTCGAGCTTGCGCGCCACCTGCTCGCGGGAGAGGAGCGCCACCGTCCGCGCCCGCTCGGCCGCGTCCTGGTTCAGGCGCTGCAGGGCGAGCAGGCCGGTGACGGCGAAGGTCAGGGCCCCGGTGACGAGGACGGTGATGGCGAGGTAGCGGCCGATCTGCGATCCGGGCCGCCGCCGCCAGACCCGGCGCGCCGCGACCGCGAGGCGGCGCAGGGGGCGGGCGTCCGCCCCCGGCCGGCCGGCCGGGGCCGATCCGGGGGACTCGTGCCGCTGATATCCGCCGTTTCGGGCACGCGCCTCGTCCGATCGATCACGTCTCTCCTTGAGCTACCGGCGAAGTGTTGAGACCAACCTAAAATTCCGCGCCCTCGTCCCCGCCCGCAAAGTAGCTCCCAGGAGGATTGCCAAGGTACTCATCGGATCGATCTGAATGACGGCGATCTCGCGCGGCGAGGGCGGCGGGATCGACAGGCGCGGGATTGCGCGAGCGGCCGCGTCGACGGGTCTGCTCGGGACCTTCTCCGCCGAGATCCTGCGCACCGGGAGGCCGGTCACGGGGTCCGTGCGGCGCGCCGGGGGCGGGCCGCCCGCGGCCGCTCGGGTGGAACAGGCCTCGCGCCGGGCACGTTGGCCGGCACCAGAACCAGAAGAGGACGACCGATGACCGCCAAGCCTCCTCCCGTTCCGCCCGCCAACCAGTCCCACAAGGGGCCCGGCAGCGCCCAGGGGGCGCCCACGGAGCTCGGCAAGGCCGGCAGCCAGACCAAGGATCCGGACAAGATCGGCCAGGCCGGCAATTCCAAGGTGAACACCACCAACCAGGGATACCAGCAGGACCGATGAGCACCTCGCGCAAGGCCTCCCAGACCGACCGCCACCACGGCGGGCCCGGCAGCAGCCACCAGGACGCGACGGAGCCCCAGCGGCCCGAGCGGCACGACCCCCAGCCGGGCAGCCCGACGAACGGCGCCACGTCGCACGTCTCGGGCGGAGGCGGCGAGCGCGACGCGCATCACCGCCACAGCAAGACCGGGCAGGCCCCGGACCGGACCGAGCGCTCGCACTAGCGCCGCGCCCGATCACGGTGCCATCGGGCGCAAGCTCTCGGTCGTTGGTTGTGCTGCATTGTCTTCGACGAACCGGCATCCCCTTCGTCGGACAATGCTCCAGGGCTTCCCCGCCGCTCAGGGGTCCCCTCGGCGGCCCTGCGCCCGCCGCGCAGGGCTGAGGTCGGCGGCCCTGCGCGCGCCGCGCAGGGCTGAGGTCAGCGGCCCTGCGCGGCCGCGAAGGCCGCCCCGTCCGCGAGGCCCTGCGCGAAGGCCCGCCGGATCCCGTCCGGATCGGTGATGTCGAACTGGCCGATGGCGACGGGGGCGGAGGGCTGCAGGTAGGTCCGGCCCGGATGCTTCGGCAGGGACCGGTAGCGCCGGGTCAGCAGCACGAGGCTGCGCCCGCCCGCCGCCTCGATGCCGGCGAGCGGCGCGACCGGGACGTTGTCCACGAGGCCTCCGTCGAGGGCGGGCCCGTCCCCGACGCGGCCCACCGGCATGAAGGGCGGCACGCTCGCGCTCGCCATCAGGGCCGCGGCGAGCTCCTGCGCGCCCCCGAGGTCGCGCACCGACACGAACTCCTCCCGGAAGCCGAGGGCTCTCCCGCCGCGCGGGTGCACGGGGGCCCGCCAGGTCTTCTCGACCTGGTAGGTGAGGATGCCGAGCGGGATCGCGGCGGCGAGCGGCAGGCGGCGCGGCGGCCGCGCCAGGGCGATCCTGACCTCGGCCGGCCCGGCGCGCAGCGCCGCGAAGGCCGCCGGCCCGAGCACCGCGTCGATGAGGTCGCGGTAGAGGGCGGAGACCGGAAAGGCCCGCCCGCCCCGGCAGGCTGCGCGCCAATCGAGGTTCGGCGTGCCGGCGGCGCAGCCCTCGGCGACCCGCTCCATCACCGCCCGCCCCTGCCCGAGCAGGCTGTAGCAGGCCGCGAAGGCGCCTCCCGAGACGCCGACCACCAGGGAGGGGGAGAGGCGCAGGCGCTCGGCCGCCGCCGCCCAGAAGCCGCCCTGCCAATAGCAGCGATTTCCCCCGCCCGCGAAGGCGACCGCGTCGAACATCGCCGTCAGCGCCGCGCCTCCTCGTCCGCCCGCGCCACGCCGCGCCACGCGAGCACCACCCGCTCGAGGGAGGCGAGGTCGTCGGCCGGGAGCGTGCCGAGGGTGCGGACCACGTAGGCGGTCTGGGCCGCCATGCCGCTCCGCGCGAGGTCCCGCCCGACCTGCGTGAGGTGGAGGGCGTGCGAGCGCCGGTCGCCCGGGATCGGGCGCCGCTCCACCAGCCCCGCCTCGACCAGCCGGTCGACCAGCCCCGAGACGTTGCCCTTCGTGACGTAGAGCCGCTCGGCGAGGTCCTGCTGGGTGAGCCCCTCCTGCTCGGAGAGCGTGGAGAGCACGTCGAATTGCGGGATCGACAGGCCGAGCGCCCGCAACTCGGCCGCGACCGCCGCGGCGACGCGCCGGTTGAGCCGGACGAAGCGGAACCAGATCCGCATCGGGTCCGGGGGAATGGCGGCGAGGGAGGCGGAGCGCGGCGAGGTGGGGGTCATCGAGATAGTTTATATCAGAACCATCTCGGCGCCAGCGGGGCGGAACCGATCCCCCGCCGCCGGAGGCGCGTCCCGCCGCTCGCCCCGGCCTCGCCCGGGGCCCGCCCGGGGGCCCGCCGGGCGGCGGATCACGCGCGATGCGATGACCAAGCGCGTCGGCGACCTCCAGGCGGCGATCGGGGGGGGGCGCCGAGGCCATGGCGGCGATCAACGGGGCGGTCACCGAACTCTCGCGGCTGATCCGGGATCCGCTGCGATCAACCGGAGCCCGCATGACCCTCGCGATGGCGAGCGCGGTCGAGGAGCGGACGGCCTCGACCCGGGAGGTCGCGAGCCCCGTCGTCGCCGTGCCGCAGGCGGCGCGGGAGACCGGCGGCTCGCCCAGGCGGTGCGGGAGGTTTCGGTGAGCCTCGCCGGCCGGTCGAGCGGTCTCGGCACCGGCGTCGAGCGCTGCCTCAAGGCCGGGCAGGGCGCGCGGGGAGCTGGCCTCCCCGCTACACCGCCATGGTGGTCTTCACCGTCTCGACCAGCTGCTTGAGGCTGAAGGGCTTGGGCAGGAAGTTGAATTCCTCGCCCTCCGGCAGGTTCTTCTGGAAGGCGTCCTCGGCGTAGCCGGAGACGAAGATCACCTTGAGGGTGGGGTGCCGCTTGCGCAGCTCGCGCAGCAGCGTCGGGCCGTCCATCTCGGGCATCACCACGTCCGACACGACGAGGTCGACCGGCGTGTCGCGCTCGCCGATGATGGCGAGCGCCTCCAGCCCCGAGGCGGCCTCGAGCACCGTGTAGCCGCGCGCCGCGAGCGCCCTCGCGTTCACCGCCCGCACCGGATCCTCGTCCTCGACGAGCAGGATGGTGCCGCGGCCGGTGAGGTCGGCGGCCGGCGCCTTGCGCTCGGGGGCGGCGCCCTCCGCCGGGGCGGCGGCGGCCGGCGCCGCGGCGGGGGCCGCCTCCGGGGCGGGCACCTCCTCGGGGATCGGGACGTAGCGCGGCAGGTAGATGCCGAACACCGTGCCCTCGCCGACCGTCGACTTCACGTCGATGTAGCCGCCCGACTGCTTGACGATGCCGAACACCGTCGAGAGGCCGAGCCCGGTGCCCTTGTTCACCTCCTTGGTGGTGAAGAACGGCTCGAAGATCTTCTCCATGATCTCCGGCGTCATGCCGGTGCCGGTATCGGCCACCTCGACCAGCACGTAATCGGCCGCCGGCAGGCCGGTGAGCTGGAGGGCGCCCGCCGCCTCGGCGGCGACGTTGGCGGTGCGGATCGCGAGGCGCCCGCCATTCGGCATCGCGTCGCGGGCATTCACCGCGAGGTTCACGATCACCTGCTCGAACTGGTTCACGTCGGCCTTGACCGGCCAGAGGTCGCGCCCGTGCTTGAGATCGAGCTCGACCCGCTCGCCGAGGAGGCGCTTGAGCAGCAGCGTCAGGTCCGAGAGCGCGTCGCCGAGATGGATCACCTCCGGGCGCAGGGTCTGCCGGCGCGAGAAGGCGAGCAGCTGGCGCACCAGGCTCGCGGCCCGGTTCGCGTTCTGCTTGATCTGCATGATGTCCTGGAAGGCCGGGTCCACCGGGCGGTGGCTGGCCAGCAGCAGGTCCGAGTAGCCGATGATCGCCTGCAGGACGTTGTTGAAGTCGTGCGCGATGCCGCCGGCGAGCTGGCCCACCATCTCCATCTTCTGGGCTTGGTTGATCTGCTGCTGCAGCTGGAGCTGGGCGGTGGTGTCGAGGGCGTAGAGGATCACCGTCTCCTGGCCGCCGTCGGGCTCGGGCCCGCCCGCGGCGCGCACCTCGGGGCTGAGCCAGATCCGGGCCGAGCGGTTGCCCGGGGCGGCGACGCCGACCTCCACGGGGGCGACGTCGCCCCGCCCCTCGGCGGCGAGCCGGAAGGCGCCGTCGAAGGTCTGGCGGTCGCGCTCGGCGATGCAGTCGTGGGCCGAGGGGCCGAGTTCGCGGCCCTCGCCGGTGCGCGGCAGCGTGCCGAAGAGCCGCGCGAAGGAGGCGTTCGCCCGCACGAGGCGCCCCGCCGCGTCGAGCGTCGCCACGGCGATCGGGCTGGTGTTGAAGAAGCGCGCGAAGCGCACCTCGGCGGCGCGCTGCGGCTCGTCGGTCTCCTCCCCGGCCGAGCGGTTGAGCACCAGGGTGCGCGAATCGCCCGGGCGCCCGTCCTGGCCGTAGGCGACGCGGTGGTAGATGCGGGCGGGGAGCGGGTGGCCGTTGCGGCGGCGCAGGTCGAGGTCGAAGACGTCGGTGCGCACCTCGCCGGGCTGCGCGTTGCCCGCCACCAGCACCTCGCCCACCGCCGCCGGCAGGATCTCGGCGAGGCGCAGGCCCCCCGAGCCGACCTGCGCGAGGTCGTAGCCGAGCCACGCCGCCAGGGTGGCGTTCATGTAGACGACGCCGCCGCGCGGATCGACCGACAGGAAGCCCGCGGGGGCGTGGTCGAGGAAGTCGATCGTGTGCTGGAGGACCTGGAAGACGTTCTCCTGGCGCTCGCGCTCGTGGGTGATGTCGCTGACGGCCCAGAGCGCGACCGGGCGGCGCGGCAGCGGCAGCGGCCGCACCGCGATCCGGTACCACGCGAAGTCCCGCTCGCCCCCGCCGGGCGGGGGTGCCATGCGGATCTCCTCCGAGAGGCTGCGCCCCTCGCGGGCGGCCTGGGCGAGGCGGTAGACCGCCTCCGAGACGTCCGGGCTGCCGACGAAGATCCGCTCGACGAGGCGCAGGTTCGAGAAGCTGTCGCTCCCCGCCAGCGCGAGGTAGGCGGCGTTGGCGTAGATCGGCCGCGCGCCGTCCTCGACGGCGATCATGCCCTCGGGGGCGGCGTCGACCACCGCCTTGGTGACGTCGTTGCGCCCTCCCTGCCCGGTGAGCTGCAGGGCGCCGATGGCGAGGGCGAAGAGCGAGAACACGCCCGCCATGGCGAGCACCGCCAGGAGCCCGAGGATCAGCGGCTGGGCCTGCTCGTTGGCGACGAAGCTCAGGCCCACCGCCGCCCCGACGAGCAGGCCGGCGAGGAGCAGGAGCAGGCTCACCCGGCCGGGGCGCTCCGAGCGGTCGAGGGCGGTGGCCTCGGGCGGGGCTTGGGGACTCAACTCGGGCATGACGCCGTGATCCATCCTGAACATGCCGGTCGATGGCCCCCGCCCGCGCGGCCGCATCCTGGTGGACCAAGCTTGCGCGGGGATGGGTTTCGCCGCCGGCGGCGGGTCGCGCCGCCACGGGCCGGTTATGCCCGAGCCACCCGGGCCGGCAAGTCCCGAGAAGCCAAGTCCCGGCAAGGCAAGTCCCGGGAAAGCAAGTCAGGACGAGGCCAATCCCGATGCGGCCGCGACGTCATCGGCGCTGCTGGCGCAGCACGAAGCCGATCACCTCGGCGACCGCCTTGTAGTGCTCGGTCGGGATCGCCTGGTCGATCTCGACGGTGGCGTGGAGGGCGCGGGCGAGCGGCGGGTTCTCGACCACCGGGACGCCGTTCTCGGCGGCGAGCGCGCGGATGCGAAGCGCCAGCACGTCGACGCCCTTGGCGACGCAGACCGGGGCGGCCATGCCGGTCTCGTACAGGAGGGCGACGGCGAAGTGGGTCGGGTTGGCGACCACCACGGTGGCGCCCGGCACCGCCGCCATCATGCGCTTCTTGGCGCGGGTGGCGCGGATGCGGCGCAGCCGCGCCTTCACCTCGGGGCTGCCCTCGCTCTCCTTCATCTCCTCCTTGATCTCGGCCTTGGTCATGCGCAGGCGGGCGCGCCAGCGCAGGCGCTGATAGGCCGCGTCGCCGAGCGCGATCACCAGGTAGGCCGCCAGGATGCCGGCCATCAGCCGCAGCACCAGGGCGAGGGTCGCGGGCAGCAGGGCGGAGGGTTCGAGCCGCGCGAGCGCGTCGAGCCGGTCGCGGTCGCCCCAGAGCACCAGCGCCGCCACCGTGCCGACGAGGGCGACCTTGAGGATGCCCTTGCCGAACTGGAACCACGCTTCCGGGCCGAACAGGCGCTTGAGGCCCGCGGCCGGGGAGACGCGCTCCCACTTGGCCCCGAGGGTCTCGGTGGTCCAGACGAGGGGATGCTGCAGGAGCCCGCCGACCAGCGCCGCCGCGACGGCCGCGCCCACCGGAGCCGCCAGCGCGAGGGCGAGGGCGGCGAGCGCCCGGCGGGCCAGGGCCGCGTAGCCGGCCGCGTCGCCCGGCACCTGGTGCAGGCCGGCGAGGAGGTCGCGCAGCTCGACCGCGAGGCCGCGGGCGATGCTCCCGGCGCCGACCAGGAGCACGAGGGTGAAGCCGCCGAGGAGGAGGAGCGTGTTGATCTCGGTGCTGGTGGCGACGTCGCCGCGCTTGATGGCGTCGTCGAGCCGCTTCTGGGTCGGCTCCTCGGTGCGGTCCTCCTGCTCGCCCTCGCCCGCCACTCAGGGCCTCCCGATCTCGCCGAGCCAGCGCCCGAGATCCTCCACGAACACGCCCATGACCACGCCGAGGCTGGCGAGCAGCACCGCCATGCCGATCAGGATCGAGGCCGGGGTGGCGACGAAGAAGACCTGCATCTGCGGCATCAGCCGCGACAGCACGCCCAGGCCGAGGTTGAACAGGATGCCGAAGGCGATGAAGGGCGCGGCGATCTGGACCGCGAGGGCGAAGCCGCGGGCGACGGCCCGGATGGCGAAGGCCGCCGCGTCGCCGGTGGCCGGTACGCCGATGGGGGGCATCAGCGCGTAGCTGTCGCGGATGCCCGCGATGGCGAGGTGGTGGAGATCGGCCGCGAGGACGAGCGTGATGCCGAGCATCGTCAGGAAGCTGCCGAGCGTCGCCTGCTGGCCCGAGGTGGTCGGGTCGACGGTCATCGCGTAGGCGAGGCCGAGCTGCTGGGCGACGATCGTGCCGGTGGTCTGCAGGGCGGCGAGCACCGCCCGCACGCTGAGGCCGAGGACGAGCCCGACCGCGATCTCGCCGATCAGCACGCCGATGAGCGCGGGCCCCGTCCCCGCCTGCTGCGGCAGGAGCGGGCGCACGAAGGGGAACAGGACCAGGGCGACGAGGAGCGCGAAGGCGAGCCGCAGGCGCGGCGCCACCACGGTCTCGCCGATCCCCGGCATCAGCATCACGAGGGTGCCGACCCGGGCGAAGGTCAGGAGATAGGCGGCGGCGAGGCCGGGCAGCAGCAGGTTCACGCGGGGGCGCCCCGGGGCTCACCCGCCCGCGGCGATGCGGGCGGCGATCCGGCCCATGTAGCCCGCCAGGGCGTCGCCCATGAAGGGGAGCATCAGCAGCATGGCGGCGAAGACCGCGACGATCTTGGGCACGTAGATCAGGGTCTGCTCCTGGATCTGCGTGAGCGCCTGGAGCAGCGACACGGCGAGCCCGACCACGAGGGCGATCATCATCAGGGGACCGGCCACCTTCAGGAAGGTGACGATCCCGTCGCGGGCGATGTCGAGGATGGCGAGGCCGGTCATGGGAGGTTCGGGAGCCGGGAGGTTCGGGAGCCGGGAGGTTCGGGAGCCGGGAGGTTCGGGAGCCGGGAGGTTCGGGAGCCGGGAGGTTCGGGAGCCGGGAGGGACGCGAGGGCGGCGGGGCCGGAGGGGAGAGCGGTTCTCCCGCGCGCCTTTCGCTCGCGCCGCCCTAAATAGAAACTTGCTATGCCAGCGTGCAGAACTCTGATCACATGCACGCTCAGGTTTCATCCGTGAGGGGCGGCGAAGCCGGTGCGCAACTCATACCAGCGGTCATCTCTCATGACCGGTGGTGCTCTCGAATTTTCGCCAAGCCTTCGGCTTCGAATAGAAAATTCGAGACGGACCAACGGCTCGATGCGTCGGCATCCTGAGCCGTTGGGATCAGATCTGCATCCGCATGATGTCCTCGTAGGCGGAGATCACCCGGTCGCGCACCGCGACGAGGGTCTGGAGCGCGGTCTCGCTCTCGGCCACCGCCGTCACCACGTCGACGACGTTGGCCTTGCCGGCACCGACCGCCATCATCTGGTGCTCGCCGCGCTTGCCCGCCGCCTCGACCCCGTCGATCGCCGAGGCGACGAGCTGGCCGAAGCCGGCCTCCGGCGCCGCGGGCTTCGCGGCGGGATTCGCCCGGCCGAGGTTCTGGATCGCCGCGTAGGCACCGGCCGCGAAGGCGTTGGTGGGCATGGGATCAGACCTTCAGGATGTCGATGGTGCGGGAGATCATGCGGCGGGCCGCCGTGACCATGTTCAGGTTCGCCTCGTAGCTGCGCTGGGCCTCGCGCATGTCCACGGTCTCGACGAGCAGGTTGACGTTGGGCAGCTGCACGTCCCCCTTGGCATCCGCCACCGGGTTGCCGGGATCGTGCTTGGTGCGGAACGGGGCTTGGTCGCGGCGGACCCGGCCGAGATCGACCATGCGCGCGTCGAGCTCCCGGTCGAGGCGGTTGGCGAAGGTCGGGACCTTGCGGCGGTAGGGTTCGACGCCGGCGCGGGTCGGCTCGGAATCCGCGTTGGCGATGTTCTCGGAGATCACCCGCATCCGCCCGGACTGCGCCCGAAGCCCCGATGCCGCGATGCCGATCGCTTTCATGAAGTCCATGCTGCGCCTCCGCCCGACTCGCCCGCGCCCGGGCCCGCGCTACTTGCCGACCGCATTGCGGAGGAGCTGCAGGCTCTTCTGGTAGAGCGAGGCCGCGAGTTGATAATCCGCCTGGTTGTCCGCGGCCTTGAGCATCTCGTCCTCGAGGCTGACGGCATTGCCGCTCGGCACGACGTCGAAGCGGGTGCGGGTGCGGTCCTCCGACGGGGTGAAGCCCGTCCCCGCCATGTGCAGCGGGCTCGTGCGCTCCACCCCGATGCCGGGCAGGCCGGCGGCCGCGACGCTGCCGTCCGGCTGGAAGACCGGCGCGCGCAGGTCGCGCGCCTTGAAGCCCGGCGTGTTGGCATTCGCAACGTTCTCCGCCAGGACCTTCTGGCGCGTCTGGTGCCATTGCATGCGGTTGCGCAGCATGCTGACGAGGGGGAGATCGGCGACTGGCACGGGCGGCCCCAGCTTCGGTCGGCAAAATCTGCCGGGCACATGGTTAAGAGGCGGTTAAGCATGCGCGCGGCCGCGGCGGCTCCGCCTGCCGTCGGGTCGCCAAACCCTTCATGAAGTTGTTAAGAGGTCTTAACGTGGCCTGCGCGGCGGGAACGCCCGCGTGGTAGAACCCCTTCGTATCGCGTCGGTGCCCCGGCACCTCACCTGTGAGAGACCGTGCATTGCTCTCCTCGCTCCTCGGGCCGGACAGTTCGCCCTTGATCTCCTACCTGATCGTGTTCCTGGTCATGGTGGTGCTTCTCAGCGCCTTCGCGTTCGGCGCGAAGCGCTTCGCCCGCGGGCGCCTGAACCTGAGCAACGGAGGGGCGCAGCGCGGCCGCCAGCCGCGGCTCGGCATCGTCGACATCTACGAACTCGACCGCCAGCGGCAGCTGATCCTGTTGCGCCGCGACAACACCGAGCACCTGCTTCTGGTCGGCGGCCCCAACGACGTGGTGGTGGAACGCAACATCGTGCGGGTGGCGGGCGCGCGGCTGCCGGCCGACCTCGCCGAGCGGGCCGAGCCCGCCCCCGAGCCGCCCCTCGCCCTTCCCGCCGAGGCGGAACCTGCCACGCTGCCCCCACCGCTGCCGCCCTTCCCGGAAGCCCCCTTCCCGGTGCCGCCGCCCGCCCCGGTCGCGACCCAGCCGGAGCCGGCCTTCGCCTTCCCGCCGTTCCCGCCCCGGGCACCCGAACCGCCCACCGAGCCGCCGCCCGCGCTGCAGCCCGAGGCCGCGCCGCGCCCGGCCGTGCCGCCGCGGCCGGGGCCGGGGCCGCGGCTGAATGCGAGCCGGCGCGTCGAGCCGCCGAGTCTGCGCACCGGCCGGCAGACGCCGCCGCCCCTCGACATGCCGCCCCGCATCGTCGAACCGCCGGCCGTCCCGGCGCAGGCCGCTCCGGCGCAGGCCGCTCCGGCGCAGGCCGCTCCGGCCCCGGCGGGCACGCGCGGGGCCGAGCCGCGGGTCGTCGACGCGGCCATCCTGAACGACATGGCCCGCCAGCTCGAGGAGGCGCTCCGCCGGCCCTCCTCGGCCGTCGCCCCGTCCCGGCCGGCCGCCCCCGTGATGAGCCGCCCGACCGAGCCCGAGCCCGTCGCGCCCGTGATCCCGGCGCCGCCGCCGCCGCCCGAGCCGGCGCCCCCGCCCCCACCCCCGTCCCGGAGCCGGTCCCGGAGGCCGCCGCACCGCCACCGCATCATCCGGAGCCGGAGCCCCCACCGCCGGAGCCCGTGCACGAGCCGATTCCGGAGCCCGCGCCGGAGCCCATGCCCGAGCCCGTGCCCGAGCCCATGCCCGAGCCCATGCCCGAGCCCGTGCCCCCGGCTCCGCTGGCCGAGCACGGGCCCGAGCCCGCGGCGGGGCACGCGCCGGCGCATGAGCCCGCGCCCCCGCGCCCGAACCAGTCCCGCCACCGCCGGAGCCGGAACCCGAGCCCGAGCCGCCGCCTCCCCGCCTCCGGCCCCGGAGCCCGAACCCGAGCCCAAGAAGGCGGCCCCGAACCCGTTCTCCGTGGAGGAGATCGAGGCCGAGTTCGCCCGGCTGCTCGGTCGCCCGCTCGATCGGCGCTGACCCCGCGGGGCGTCCGGCGCTGTGGCCCTCCCGCCGCGCCGGCCGAGAAGCGCGGCCGCGGGAGCGGCGCGGCCTTGCGCGCGGCGCGCGCCGCGCGCCAGGGTGCGGGCATGGGCCTTCCGACTGCGCCAGAGCGCTCGCCGCCGAACCGGATCCCGCTGCGGCGCGTGATCGCGCGACGAATCACGGACCGGCGCGCGGCGAGCTGGGCCGCCGCGAGATGGGCCGTGCGGGGCCGGCGGGCGGCCCTGCTCGCCGGGCTCGGCCTGCTCGGCTCCGCGACGGCGGGGCTCGCCCAGAGCGTGACCGTCGATCTCGGCCCGAGCGGCGGCGTGACCGAGCGGGCGCTCCAGCTCGTCGCCCTCATCACGGTCCTGGCCCTCGCGCCCTCGGTGCTGGTGATGGCGACCGCCTTCACCCGCATCGTCGTGGTGCTGTCGATCCTGCGCTCGGCGCTCGGCACGCAGACGGCGCCGCCCAACGCGGTCATCGTCAGCCTCGCCCTGTTCCTCACCGCCTTCGTGATGGCGCCGACCGCCCGGGAGGCCTACCGGACCGGGATCGAGCCGCTGGTCGCCGGGCAGATCAGCCAGAGCCAGGCCTTCGAGCGGGCCTCCCAGCCCTTCAAGGCCTTCATGCTGCGCTCGGTGCGGGAGAAGGACCTGCGGCTGTTCCTCGACCTGTCGAACGCGCCGCGGCCCGCCACGCCGGAGGCGGTGGGGCTGGAGATCCTCACCCCGGCCTTCATGATCTCGGAGCTCCGGCGCGCCTTCGAGATCGGCTTCCTGCTCTTCATCCCGTTCCTGATCATCGACCTCGTGGTCGCCTCGGTGCTGATGTCGGTGGGCATGATGATGCTGCCGCCCGCCACCGTGGCCCTGCCCTTCAAGCTGATCTTCTTCGTGCTGGTCGACGGCTGGACCCTGGTCGCGGGCTCGCTGGTGCAGAGCTACGGCGGCTGAGGCCGACCGGGCGGGTGCGGCTCAGCCGGGCGGCGCCCCGCCGGCCCGGCGCGCCTCCGGCCCGGGCTCGGCCGCCGGCCGCCCGCGCTCGGGCACGGCGCTCTCGGGGTAGCGCGCCCGGTAGGCGCGCAGGAACGAGGTCAGGGTCTCGGCGCTGATCACGCGGCCGGCCGCCTCCCGGAAGGCGGCGCCGCGGATCGCGTTCGGGGCCGAGACCAGCGCGAAGGTGCGGGCATCGGGGCTCTCGGCCATCTTGGGCATGAACTTCGCCCGCAGGCGGTCGAGGCTCAGCCCCTCCTCCGCGAGGGCGTAGGCGATGGCGGCCCGCATGACGTTGGTTCGCTCGGCCTCGCCGAGCGGCCCGGCCTCGCGCCAGCGGGTGCCGGCCAGGGCCTCGTGCGCCTCGCCGGCCTCGCGCCAGCGCCGCGCCCCCCACAGGATGTCGGCGCGCAGCTGCGCGACCTCCCCGCCCTCCAGGCCCTCGACGAGTTCGAGGGCGAGGTCGGTGCGCGACAGGTCCGAGAGGGCGCGGGCCTCGAGCAGGATGCGGGCCTCGCGCAGCCGCGCGGGCAGTTCCGGCAGGCGGGTGGCCTGGAGCACCTGCAGGGCGAGGAGCGGCTTCTCGTCCATGAGGCGGATGCTGGCGAGGCGGGCGGCGACGGTCGCCCGCGCGGCGCCGGTGAGGCGCTTGTCGACTTGGTACTGGAGGAGGTCGGCGGCCGCGTCGAGGAGGTCGAGGGCGACCAGCCGGTCGGCGAGCCCGCGCACGATCTCGTCGCCCTGGCGCCCGAGCGGGGTGAATTCCTTGAAGTCGTAGTAGAGGGCGAGGGCCTCGACCCGCCCGAGCTTGGCGCCCTTGTCGGTCAGGAACAGGTCGGCGAACAGCCCGACCGTGTCCTGGTGCAGGCTCCGGGTCGCCGGGTGCTCGGGGAACAGGCGGGTGGCCTTGCGGGCGGTGGCGAAGGCGTCGCGCCAGCGCCCGGCCTCCGCGTAGGCGCGGCTGAGCCGGGCCAGGGTCTCGGCCTCGATCCGGTCCCCGTGCCAGAGCAGGGCCAGCCGTTCCAGGCGGGCGAGGATCTCCTCCCGGGGCACTGCCCCGCCCGCCTGGGCGAGGTCGATGAAGCGCAAAGCCGCCTCGGCGGCCACCGGCGGCGCGCCGCCGTCGATCAGGCGCTGGTACTCGCCGCGCGCCATCGCCTCCTGCCCGATCTGCTCGGTGAGCCGGGCGCGCAGCAGCGCGACCTGATCCCGGGCCAGGGGCGCGTCGCCGAGGGACGCGGCGGCCGCGATCATGCGCTGGGCGTAGGTGAGGTCGCGGGCATCGAGGGCGAGGGAGGCGGCGGCGAGCAGGACCGGCAGCCGCAGCTCGTCCGGGTAGGCCTCCGCCACCGGCATCGTGGATTTCAGGGCGGCGAGCACCGCCGGACCGGCGACGCGGCCGCCGCGCGCGTCGAGCATGGCCCGCCACAGGCGGATCTCCGGATCGCGCGCCAGCTTCGCATCGCCCAGGATCTCGGCCGCCCGCGCGTCCCGCCCCAGCCGGAAGGCCGCGATGGCGGAGAGGATCCGGGCGCCGCGGTCGAGGGCCACCACCGCGTCCTCGCGGCCCGCGAAGGCGAGCACCGCGCCGGCCTCCGCGTCGAGGCCGTTCGCCAGGAGCACCCGGGCGAGGTCGAGCCGCGCGGGCGAGCGCCGGGGTCGGTCCGCCGCCGCCGCGGCCTGCTGCGCCGCCCGGATGCGGGCGAGCACGTCGCCGGAGCGGTCGATGCGCCAGCGGTCGGCCTGCACGGCGAGGCCGTCCGGGGAGAGCGGCGGGCCGGCCTCGGCCGGGTCGGGGGCGATCGGGCTGACCGCGAGCCCGCCTGCCCGGGAGATCACCACCTCGGCGAGGCCGGGGCGGACCACGAGGTCGTCGGCGAGCGCCAGCACGGCGACGCCCTGGCGGCTCGGCAGCAGCTCGAAATCGACGAAGCGGGCCCGCTTGGGCACCCCGGCGAGGAGCGGCCCCCGCGCCGTGACGACGGCCACGCGCTCGCCGTTGCGCGTGAGCCAGAACACCGAGCCGGCCTGGGCGAGCGGCACGGTCACGGCCGGCCTCCCGGCCCCGTCCGCGCCGCGCTGGGGCCCGAGCAGGTCGCCGGGCGGCAGGCTGCCGTCGCCGAGGACGAGCGTCCAGCCGGTCCCTTCGGCGGCGAGCTGGGCGATGATGCCGGGTTCGAGGGCGAGGCGCAGCACCGCGTAGGCGCCGTCCTGCCGCGGCGCCTCGGCGAGCCGGGCCGGGAAACCGGGCGGCAGCGCCGCCGGGTCGAGGCGCACCGGGCCGGGCGTCTCGAAGACCAGGGTGGCGATGCCGCCCCGCTCGAACAGGGACGCGGGCGGGCGCGCCGCGAACGGGAAGGCGATCCGGGCCGTCTCGCCGCTGCGGGCGACGCGTCCCTCGACGGGCCCCGCGGGACGCGGGTCCGGGACGGGGGCGGCCTCGGCCGCGGCGGGTGCCTCGCGCGCCGGGTTCTCCCGCGCCGGGTTCTCCCGCACGGGATTCTCCCGCGCCGGGGCCTCGCGCGCCGGGGCCTCGCGCGTCAGGTCGATCCGGCCCGGATTGTCCCGCACCAGCTCGCCCGGCGGCGTCTCGGTCCGGGCGGCGGGCCGGGCGGGGCCGGGCGCCTCCGCGCGGGCGGCGGCCGGCTCGGGCGCCTCCGGATCCGCGGCCTTGCGCAGGTCGATCGTGTAGCCGTCCTCGTCCCGGTAGCCCTCGCCCTCGTAGCCCGGGGCGAGGGTCAGGGCGAGGCGGGCCCGGTCGGGGCCGGCCTCGGCGGTCAGGCCCTCGGCGGCTGGCCTCAGGCGGATGCGCGCGTCGCTCGGCGCGACCGTGTAGGCGCCCGGGAGGGCGAGCTCCAGGATGCGGCCGCGCTGCTCCAGCTCCGCCGGCGCCCCTCGCGGGAGCCGCACGGTCAGCCGGTGCAGGGTCGGGAGTTCGGCGGTCTCCAGGCGCAGCGGCTGCGGCGGCCGGGCCGCGAGCGCCTCCCGGCGCAGACGCGCCTCCGCCTCCTCCGCGCGCTTGGCGAGGTCGGCCACCACCTCGGGGGGCAGACCCGGCGGCAGGCCGGTCCAGGTCTCGGGCAGGAGGTCGACGAAGACCTTCTCGGCCGCCTCCAGCACGTTGACGCCGAAGGGGCGCTGCAGGGCGATGCGCAGGCCGCTGCCGTCCGGGTCGCGGCGCATCTGGCCGACGTAGCCGGGCAACTCGGCGGCCAGGCGGTCGCGCAGCGCGCCGCCCGCCGGCTCGCGGAAGCGGATGACCAGGATGCTGCCCGAGACCTTGGCGGTGACCTTGACGGTCTGGTCGAAGGTGAGGGCGATGCGGCCGAAATTGCGCTGCTCGCTCCCCGCCACGGCGACGAGCTTCGCCGCCGCCGCTCCGGCCGTGCCGAGGAGCAGCGTCGCGAGCGCGATGAGGAGCCGCGCCCCGCACCGGCCTGTGCCCGTCCGACCCATCCCCACACGATTCCCCGAGCGGCCAGCCACCGTGTCACGGCAGGGCTAACGGGGGTTTAAGCGCGGGCGACCCGCAGCGGGCGTCCACGCGCGCCGGGGAGCCGCCGCCCGTCGCCGCTCACGCGCCCACGGCGATCCTGGCCTCGACGCCGACCAGGCGCGCGAGGCCGCGCAGGCGGCTGACCAGGCGGTCGCTCGCCAGCGCCCGCAGATCCTCCGGCAGGTGCAGCACCAGGGCGCCGTCGCGCAGGAGGAGCGGCGTGCGCGGCAGCACCCCCTCCATCGCCACCGAGATCGGGAAGGCGACCCGCAGGGCCGCGCCGAGGAGCCGCGCCAGCTCGAACAGCCGCCCGCCCGCCAACTGGCGCAGGGTCGGGCTCGCCTTCTCGGGCGCCACGCCCTCGTGGCGGAAGAACACCGCCACCGCCAGGTAGGCCCGGCCCGGATGATCGATCGCCACGAAGGAGCCGTGCGCGATCAGGTTGAGGCTCTGCTCGCCGCGGTAATCCGGATGGGTGCGCCAGCCGATATCGGCGAGCAGGCAGGCGGCGTGGCGCAGGCGCCGCTCGTCGGAGGTCTCCGGCCGGTCGAGGCTCGCCATGAAGGCGTCGGTCCAGGCCTGGAGCTCGGCGCCGTGGCCCGGGCAGCGGGCGCGCAGGCGGTTGAGCTCCTCGGCGGCCGCCAGGAGCGGGTCGAGGGCGCGCTGCGCCGGATCGAGCAGTTCGTAGAGCAGCCCCTCGCGCACGCCCGTCGCCGAGACGGCGATCTCCCGCGGGCGCCCGCTGCGGATGATCTCCTCCAGCACCACCGCCCCGTAGGCGAGGAGCGGGCGGCGCGCCTCCGAGACGCTCTCGACGGCGGCGAGCGTCGCCGCGTCGACCCGCTCCACCACCTCCAGGAAGCTCAGCTCGTCGGCCGGGGCGATCGTGTAGCCGTGCATGACGTGCAGCGGGTAGCCGCGGGTGGCCTGGTGCAGGCGGGCGAGGGCCCGCCAGGTGCCGCCCACCGCGTAGAAGGTGCGCCCGCGCAGGGTCTCGAGCTGCGGCGCGGCCCGCTTGAGGGTGTCGGCCGCGAGCCTGCGCGCCTTCTTGAGGGAGCCGCCGCTGAGGTCCTGCAGGGCGAGCCCGCCGAGCGGCGTCGTCACGCCCTGGCCGACCGCGACGCCCCGCACGTCGACGAGTTCGAGGGAGCCGCCGCCGAGGTCCCCCACCACCCCGTCGGGCGCGTAGAAGCCCGAGACCACGCCCAATGCCGAGAGTTCCGCCTCCCGGCGGCCCGACAGAAGCTCGATCGGCTGGCCGATCGCCTCCTCGGCGGCGCGCAGGAAGTCGGGGCCGTTCTCCGCGTCGCGGGCCGCCGCGGTGGCGAGCACGTGGATGCGCCCGACCCGAATCGTGCGGCAGAGTTCGCGGAAGCGCGCCAGCGCCTGGAGGGCGCGGCGGATGCCGTCCTCGTGCAGGCGCCCCGTCGTGGCCACGGCGCGGCCCAGACCGCACATCGCCTTCTCATTGTAGAGCGGCGTCGGCGCCCGCGAGAGCCCCGAATAGGCCACGAGGCGCACCGAGTTGGAGCCGATATCGACGATCGCGACCGGCTCTCCGGGCGCGATCTCGGCCACGGCGGCGCTCGGCGGGACGGGTGCGGTCGTGTGCGCGTCCATGGAATTCCTCGCGGCGTCGGCGCCGGGCGGCTGCGGCGGGGCGCAACGCCGTGTCGTTGCGGCAGCTTATGACCGGAAGCAGCCCACCTGTCAGCCACCCTGGCCGCGCCGGCTCAGCGCCCGCGGACTCGACTTCTTCGACGCCTTGCCGCGCCCGGAGAGGCTCGGATTCGTCATGAAATAGCTGTGCGCGTTGAAGGGTTCCTCGCCCGAGGCGGGCTGGATGCGCTCGCTCGCCCCGGAGGCCAGCACCCGCCAGCTCTGCTGGTTGTCGAGGAGATTGGCCAGCATGATCTGGTCGAGAACCTGCTGGTGCACGGTGGGGTTGAGGATCGGCAGCAGGGCCTCGACGCGGCGGTCGAGGTTGCGGCTCATCAGGTCGGCCGAGGAGATGTAGAGCTTGGCCTTGGGATTCGGCAGCCCGACGCCGTTGCCGAAGGCGTAGATGCGCCCGTGCTCCAGGAACCGCCCGACGATCGACTTCACCCGGATGTTCTCGGAGAGGCCCGGCACGCCGGGCCGGAGGCAGCAGATCCCGCGCACCACGCAGTCGATCTGCACCCCGGCCTGGCTCGCGTCGTAGAGGGCGTCGATCACCGGCGCGTCGACGAGGGAGTTGCACTTGATCCAGATCGAGGCCGGGCGCCCGGCCCTGGCGTGCTCGATCTCCTCCTCGATGTGCTTGAGGAGGCGCGCCTTGAGAGCGAGCGGCGAGACCGCCATGCGCTCCAGCTCGGCGGGCTCGGCGTAGCCGGTGATGAAGTTGAAGATCCGCGAGACGTCCCGGGCGATCACCGGGTCGGCGGTGAAGAAGGACAGGTCGGTGTAGATCCGGGCCGTGATCGGGTGGTAGTTGCCGGTGCCGACGTGGCAGTAGGTGACGAGCCGGTCGCCCTCGCGGCGGACCACCATCGACAGCTTGGCGTGGGTCTTCAGCTCGATGAAGCCGAACACCACCTGCGCGCCGGCCTTCTCCAGGTTGCGCGCCCAGCGGATATTGGCCTCCTCGTCGAAGCGGGCCTTGAGCTCGACGAGGGCGGTCACCGACTTGCCGGCCTCGGCGGCCTCGGCCAGCGCCGCCACGATGGGCGAGTTCGAGGAGGTGCGGTAGAGCGTCTGCTTGATCGCCACCACGTTCGGGTCGCGGGCGGCCTGGGCCAGGAACTGCACCACCGCGTCGAAGGACTCGTAGGGGTGGTGGACCACGAAGTCCTTCTGGCGGATGGCCGCGAAGCAGTCGCCGCCGCTCTCGCGGATGCGCTCGGGGAAGCGCGGGTTGTAGGGCTTGAACTTCAGGTCGGGCCGGTCCATCGAGACGATCTGCGACAGCTCGTTGAGGGCGAGCATGCCCTCGACCAGGAATACCCCGTCGGCCGGGATCTCCAGCTCGTCGGCCACGAAAGCGCGCAAATCCTCCGGCATGCTCGCCTCGACCTCGAGGCGAATGACGACGCCGCGGCGGCGCTGCTTGAGCGCGGTCTCGAAGTGGCGGACGAGGTCCTCGGCCTCCTCCTCGATCTCGAGATCCGAGTCGCGCACCACCCGGAAGCCGCCCTGGCCCTTGACGAGGTAGCCCGGGAACAGCCGGCTCGTGAACAGCACGATCACCTGCTCGACGGCGATGAAGCGGGAAGCGCCGGTGCCGGCCGGGTCGGGCAGCCGCACGAAGCGCTCGACCACGGCCGGCAGGCGGATCAGCGCCCGCAGCAACCGCCCGTCCCGGGGCCGCACCAGCATCAGCGCGAGGGTCGAGCCGAGATTCGGGATGAACGGGAAGGGATGGGCCGGGTCGATGGCGAGCGGCGTCAGCACCGGGAAGATGTGCTGCAGGAAGTACTCCTCCAGCCAGGTCGCCTCCTCGGCCGAGAGCCCCATCCCCTCGACCAGTTCGATGCCGTGGGCCTGCAATTCCTCGCGCAGCTCGCGCCAGCGCCGCTGCTGGTCGCGGGCGAGTTCCGACACCTCGGCGGCGATGCGGGCGAGCTGCTCGGAGGGGGTCAGCCCGTCCTGCGACGGGGTGGCGACGCCGGCGCGGACCTGATCGTGCAGGCCGGCGACCCGGACCATGAAGAACTCGTCGAGGTTGTTGGCCGAGATCGACAGGAAGCGCAGCTGCTCCAGCAACGGGTGGCCCGTATTGGAGGCCTCCTCCAGCACCCGCCGGTTGAACTGGAGCCACGACAATTCGCGGTTGACGAAGCGGGCCGGCTCCCTGCGCAGGGCCCGTCCCGCCGCGACCGCCTTGTCGATCGGCCGGGCCCCGTGCGCCGGGGTCTCGGGCCGCGGCCCGACCGCGTCCGGGGCTTCGATCACCTTGGCGTGGGCGACGGGTTCGATCACGGCGGGAGCCTCCTCGGGGCTGGGACGGGTGGCGGCTTGCCTGGGGCCGGTGCGCGGCCTGACAGCGCGGTCTGACATCTCGATGAAACCTCAGGGGCTCTCCTCGCCGGCGGCCGCGTCGAGGGCGGCCAGGGTCGCGAGCGCGAGCGGGCGGGTGATGCGCCGTCCGCGGCTCAACCCCTCGTGGTCGAGGGCGGCGACGACGTCGCGGGCGCGGCCGAGGGAGCGGTCGATGCGCAGCGCGAGGGCGTCGACGACGCTGGTATCGACCACGAGCTGGCGGTCGACGAAGAGCTTGACCAGCACCGCCCGCAGCAGGGCCTCGTCCGGCGGCGCGAGGCCGAGGGTGGGGGCGAGCCGCAGGCGCGAGCGCAGGTCGGGCGTGGCGAAGCCCCAGCCCTCGACCGGGCCGCTGCCGGTGACGACGAGGCCGCGCCCGCGCTCGCGGGCGAGGTTGAGGAGGTGGAACAGGGCGGGCTCGTCGCGCCCGGACGGCCTGTCCGCATCCTCGACCACGAGGGCCGGCTCTCCGGCGAGGTCCGGCAGGGCGGCCCGCGTCACGGCGCCGGCCGCCACGATGCGGGCCCCGGCCCGCTCGGCCCAGATCGCCGCGAGGTGGCTCTTGCCGCTGCCCGGGGGACCGGTGAGGACGAGGACCGGGTCGGGCCAGTCGGGCCAGGCCTCGATCCGCGCGTAGGCGTCCTCGTTGCTCGGGCCGACCAGGAAATCCTCGGGGCCGAAGCGGGGATCGAGGGGCAGGTCGAGGGCGAGCTGGCGCGGAGCCTCCGGCATCAGGCGCGGCTCCGCGCGTCGTGGTCCGCCGGCGGCCGCGCCGCGGCCGGCAGCGGCGCCGGCGCCAGCGGGAGCGCCGCCGGCAGCGGCGCCTCGCCCCAGTAGAGGCTGCTCTCCAGGTAGCGCCGCACCGCGAACCGCGCGACGACGCCGAGCGCCGCGGCGATCGGCACGGCGAGCAGCAGGCCGAGGAAGCCGAACAGCGAGCCGAAGGCGAGGAGCGCGAACATCAGCCAGACCGGGTGCAGGCGCACCGCGTCGCCGACGAGCTTGGGCTGCAGCACGTTGCCCTCCATGAACTGGCCGACCAGGAACACCCCGAGCGTGGCCAGGATCCAGGGCCAGTCCGGCCAGAACTGCACCACCGCGACCCCGGTCGAGAGCAGGAAGCCGGTGAGCGAGCCCACGTAGGGGATGAAGGTGAGGAAGCCGGCGAGCAGCCCGATCAGCACGCCGAAATTGAGCCCGATCAGGAACAGGCCGAGCGCGTAGAAGGTGCCGAGCAGGAGGCAGACCAGGCTCTGGCCGCGGATGAAGCTGGTGATCGCCCGGTCGATGTCGCGGGCGATGAGGCGCACGGTGTCCCGGTGGCGGGGCGGCACCCAGCCGTCGAGGGTGGCGGTCATGCGGTCCCAGTCGATCAGGAGGTAGAAGGCGACGACGGGCGTGACGACGAGGAGCGACAGGATCCCGACGACGGCCTGGCTCCCCGACCAGAGGGAGCCGGCGAGGTTGACGAGGAAGCTGCCGGCCTGCCCGACGAGGCGCCCGACCGAGGCCTGCAGGTCCTGGAGCGTGCCCGCCCCGCCCGCCCGCTCGAGGAGCGGCCCGGCATTCTCGGCGATGATCGCCTGGATCCGCGAGACCACCCCGGGCAGGGCGGCGGCGAGCGCGCCGATCTGGCGGGCGGCGAGGGGCACCGCGATGATCAGCGCCAGCAGCAGCCCGAGCACGAACACCGCCAGGATCAAGAAGGTGGCGGAAAGCCGCCCGATCCCGAGCCGCTCCAGCCGGTCGGCGACCGGGTCGAGCACGTAGGCGAGGGCCGCGCCGGCCACGAAGGGCACCAGCACGTCCCGCAGCTCGTAGAGCAGGAAGACCACGACCGCGAGCACGGCGAGCCCGATCGTGGCGCGGCGCTGGAGCATTCCCGGTTCCCGTGGCGGCGCGTCCCCGCCGCCCGGCGCAGATAGGGATGCGGCCTCCCCAGGGTCAAGCCGCTGCTGCGGGCGGGTCACGGCGCCTCCTCCCGGCTCATGTGCCGCATCCAGAGGAGGCCGTAGACCAGCACGGAGGCCGCCGCCAGGGCGGCGACGAGGATCGCCGCCAGGGTCTCGGCCGGGTGGGGCGGCGCCCCGAAGGCGCGCAGGCCCAGGAGCCCCCCGGCGAAGACGATCTGCAGCGCGGTGTTGAGCTTGCCGATCAGGAGCGGGCGGATCGCCATGCGCCGGTCGAGGAGCCACGCGAGCAGGATCGCCCCCAGCACCATGACGTCGCGCGAGACGATCACGATGGCGAGCCACGCGGGCACCGCGCCGACCACCGCGAGGGCGACGAAGATCGAGACCAGCAGCGCCTTGTCGGCCAGCGCGTCCAGGTAGGCGCCGAGTTCGCTCTTCATGTTGAAGCGGCGGGCGACGTAGCCGTCGACCGCGTCCGAGAGGCCCGCCAGCGCGAAGCCCGCGAAGGCGAGCGCCCAGGCCCCCTGCCCGATCATCGCGATCACGAAGGGGACCAGGACGAGGCGGCCGAGGGTGATCAGGTTGGGGATCGTCATGCGGGGCGGTCGATCTCTCCGTCCCGCCATGGTGTCAGAAGCCGCGCGCCGCCTCCACCCGGCGACTCGCACCCGGCGACTCGCACCCGGCGACTCGCACCCGGCGACCCGCACCCGGCGACTCGCCGCCCGCGCCGGAAGCGGCTACACGGGGCGGCAGCGCAAAGCCGAAGGGTTCACGGGTGATGGCGGGCGAGAACGGGCTGACCTATGCCGCAGCGGGCGTCGACATCGACGCGGGCAACGCCATGGTCGAGGCGATCAAGCCGCTGGTGCGCTCGACCCGCCGCCCCGGCGCGGATGCGGAGATCGGCGGCTTCGGCGGCCTGTTCGACCTCAAGGCCGCGGGCTTCTCCGACCCGATCCTGGTCGCGGCGAACGACGGCGTCGGCACCAAGGTCAAGATCGCGATCGAGACCGGGCGCCACGACACCATCGGGATCGACCTCGTGGCGATGTGCGTCAACGACATCGTGGTGCAGGGGGCCGAGCCCCTGTTCTTCCTCGACTACTACGCCACGGGCAAGCTGGTGCCGGGGGTGGGCGCGGCGATCGTGACGGGCATCGCCGAGGGCTGCCGGCAGGCGGGCTGCGCGCTGATCGGCGGCGAGACCGCCGAGATGCCCGGCCTCTACGACGGGTCCGACTACGACCTCGCGGGCTTCGCGGTCGGCGCGGCCGAGCGCGGGGCGCTGCTGCCGACCGACGGCGTCGCCCCCGGCGACCTCGTGCTCGGGCTCCCCTCCTCGGGCGTGCACTCGAACGGCTTCTCGCTGGTGCGCCGGATCGTCTCGGCCTCGGGCCTGCCCTGGGACGCGCCCGCGCCCTTCGCGCCGGGCCGGAGCCTCGGCGAGGCGCTGCTGACCCCGACCCGGATCTACGTGCGCCCGCTCCTCGCGGCGCTGCGGGCGACCGGCCGCGGGGCGATCAAGGCGCTCGCCCACATCACGGGCGGGGGCTTCCCCGACAACCTTCCCCGGGTGCTGCCGGAGGCGGTCGGCATCGCCCTCGACCTCGACGCGGTGGCGGTGCCGCCGGTCTTCGGCTGGCTCGCCCGCACCGGCGGCGTCGCGGTGCCGGAGATGCTGCGCACCTTCAATTGCGGCATCGGCATGGTGGTGGTGGTGGCGCCGGAGCGGATCGAGGCCGTCGAGGCGGCGCTCCGCGCGGCCGGCGAGGCGCCGGTCCGGCTCGGGACGGTCACGCCCCGGGGCGAGGCCCCCGTCAGCTTCGCGGGCAGGCTCGGCCTGTGACGGCGCGCCCCCGCACCGCGATCCTGATCTCGGGGCGCGGCTCCAACATGGTCTCGCTGCTGCGGGCGGCGGAGGATCCGGCCTATCCGGCGCAGTTCGTGCTCGCGGCCTCGAACCGGCCCGACGCGCCCGGCCTCGCCCACGCGGCGGCGGCCGGCCTCGCGACGCTCGCCCTCGACCACCGGGCCCATCCGGACCGGGCGGGCTTCGACGCCGCCCTCGACGCGGGGCTGCGCGCCCACGGGATCGAGCTCGTGGTGCTGGCGGGCTTCATGCGCGTGCTGACCCCCGGCTTCGTCGAGGCCTGGGCGGGCCGGATGGTCAACATCCATCCCTCCCTGCTGCCGCTCTTCCGCGGCACACACACCCACGCGCAGGCGCTGGCGGCCGGGGTGCGGCTCCACGGCTGCACGGTGCATTTCGTGGTGCCCGAACTCGATGCGGGCCCGATCATCGCGCAGGCCGCCGTGCCGGTGCGCCCGGACGACGACGCCGACAGCCTCGCGGCCCGGGTCCTGGTGCAGGAGCACCGGCTCTACCCGGCGGCGGTCGCGCTCGTCGCCGCGGGCCGGGCGCGGCTCGACGGCGACCGGGTGGCGTTCGCGCAGGGGAGCGCCCCGCCCGAAGGGGCGCTGCTGTCGCTGGCATCCTGAAGGGTCGCGGCGCGGGACCGGGCGGCCGACCCGGTCGCGCCCCCGCCGCGGCCGGCCCCTCAGCGGGCGCCCAGCACCTCCCGCATCGCGGCGAGGAGGAGGCCGAGATCCTCCTCGCCGATGGTGAGGCACGGGGTGAGGTAGACGATGTCGCCGAAGGGCCGCACCCAGACGCCCCGCTCCAGGAAGGCGGCCTTGAGGCCCGCGAGGTCGAGGGGCGGCGCGAGCTGCACCGCCCCGATCGCCCCCAGCACCCGCACGTCCACGATGCCGGGCCGGCCCCGCAGCGGGGCGAGCCCCTCCTCCAGCCGCGCCGCCAGGGCCCGCGCCTGGGCGAGGCGGGGCTCGCGGGCGAAGAGGTCGAGGCTCGCATTCGCCGCCGCGCAGGCGAGCGGGTTCGCCATGAAGGTCGGCCCGTGCATCAGCGCGGCGGCGGGATCGTCGGACCAGAAGGCGGAGAAGATCTCGGTGGTCGCCACCGTGGCGGCGAGCGGCATCGTGCCGCCCGTGAGCGCCTTCGAGAGGCAGATCAGGTCCGGCACCACCCCCGCCTGCTCGCAGGCGAACAGGCTGCCGGTGCGGCCGAAGCCGGTGAAGACCTCGTCCAGGATCAGGATCAGGCCGTGGCGGCGAGCGAGCCGCGCGATCCGCGCCAGCACCTCGGGCGGATGCATGCGCATGCCGCCGGCCCCCTGCACCAGCGGCTCCACGATCACCCCGGCGAGCCCGTCGCGGTGGCGCGCCAGCCCGGCATCGAGGGCGGCCTCCCGCGCGCGCGTGTCGGGGAGGTCGAAGAAGACCTGCTCGGGCAGGTAGCGGCCGAAGCGGCGATGCATCCCCTCCTCGGGGTCGCAGACCGACATCGCCCCCATCGTGTCGCCGTGATAGCCGCCTCGGAAGGCGGCGAAGCGGGAGCGGCCCGCGACGCCGCGGTTGAGCCAGACCTGGGCCGCCGCCTTCAGGGCGACTTCGACCGCCACCGAGCCCGAATCCGAGAAGAAGACGTGGTCGAGATCCCCCGGCAGGAGGCCGGCGAGGCGCCGCGCCAGGGTCTCGGCCGGGGCGTGGGTCAGGCCGCCGAACATCACGTGCGGCATCGCGTCGAGCTGCGCGGCCACCGCCCGGGCAATCTCCGGGTGGTTGTAGCCGTGGCAGGCCGTCCACCAGGAGGCGATGCCGTCGACCAGGGAGCGGCCGTCCTCGAGCAGGATGCGGCTGCCCTGCGTGCGGGCGGCCCGCAGGGGCGGGGCGGCCGTCTTCATCTGCGTGTAGGGGCGCCAGAGGGCGTGGTCGCGTGGCTCGCTCATGCGGCCAGTCGGCGCGCGGGCGCGCCGGTGTCAAGCGGCGCGATCGCGGCCCGCGAGATCGAGGCTCCAGGTCTCGCCGACGAGGTCCCGCCCGAAGGAGCGGTGCGGCGCCCGCTCGGCGAGGCGGAACCCCGCCCGCTCGTAGAGGCGCCGGGCCGGGGCGAGCACGTCGTTCGTCCACAGCGTCACCTGCCGGTAGCCCGCGCCGCGCGCGAAGGCGAGGCAGGTCTCGACGAGCCGCCGGCCGGTGCCCGAGCCCCGCGCCGCCGCCTCGACGTAGAGGAGCCGCAGCTTCGCCACCGCCTCCGATTGCCGGACCAGGAAGACGCTGCCGACCGGCGAGCCGCCGCTCTCCGCCACCCAGCCGCCCTCGCGGGCGGGATCGTGCCCCGCCACGAAACCCGCGAGGATGCCCGCGACGAGGCCCTCGAAGCTGTCGTCGAAGCCGTATTCCTCGGCGTAGAGGCGGCCCTGGCGGTGGATGATCCAGCCGGTATCGCCCGCCCGGAAGGGGCGGATCGCCACCGGAGCGGGGGCCGGGGCCGGGGTGAGGAGGCCCTGGACCCGCTCCATCGCCCGCACCAGCTCCGCCCGGTCCGGCGGCGCGAGCCGCGCCAGCATCGCCTCGACCTCGCCCCGCGAGGCCGCGTCGAGGGGGGCGAAGGCCGCCCGCCCGGCCGCCGTCAGCGTCAGTTCGTGGCGCCGCGCGTCGCGCGCCGAGGGCGTCCTGGCGACGAGGCCCCGGGCGACGAAGCGCTTGAGCAGGCGGCTGAGATAGCCCGCGTCGAGGCTGAGATCCTGGCCGAGCTCCGCCGCATTGGGCCGGTCGCGATGCGCCAGTTCGTAGAGCACCCGCGCCTCGGTGAGCGAGTAGGGGCTGCGGTGCAGGCCCTCGTCGAGGAGGCCGATCTGGCGCGTGTAGAAGCGGTTGAACGCGCGCACCGCGGCGACCGCGTCGGATGGGGGCTCTGCCATGGCTCCTCCTGAACGCGCGGAGCTTGGCGCAATCACTTGACTGAGTCAATTAATTCGAGGCGGGCACCGCGGCGTACCGGCGCGGCGGCCGCACCGGCCGAGGCGGCCGTCCGGCCCCGTCCCGGCGGGCGCGCGGTCGGTCGCAGATTCGTCCGGCTTGACACCCTGCCGGCCGCGGGCCCACAGCCCCGCCATGCCGGTTCCTCCCACCCTCAGCCTCGACGCCTTCGCGGCCGCCAAGCTCGCCGGGCTCGACGCGGCGGGCCTGCGCCGCCGCCTCGTGCCGACCGCCCGCACCGGCGGCGCCCGGGCCGAGCGGGACGGCCGGGCGGTCGTCTCCTTCTCCTGTAACGACTATCTGGGCCTCGCGACCCATCCCGAGGTGGTGGCCGCGGCGCACGCCGCCCTCGACCGCTACGGGGCGGGCAGCGGCGGCTCGCGCCTCGTCACCGGGAGCCACCCGATCCTCGCCGAACTCGAAGCGGCCCTCGCCGCCCGGAAGGGCCACGAGGCGGCGCTGGTCTTCGGCAGCGGCTACCTCGCTAATCTGGGCGTCACCCCGGCCCTCGTCGGGGCGGGCGACCTGATCCTGATCGACGAACTCGGCCATTCCTGCATGTGGGCGGGGACGCGCCTCGCGGGCGCCCGCGCCCTGCCCTTCCGCCACAACGACCTCGGCCACCTCGAGGACCTGCTGGCGCGCGAGCGCGCGCGCGCCCGCCGCGCGCTCATCCTCACCGAGCGGGTCTTCTCGATGGACGGCGACCGCGCCCCGGTCGCGGAGATCCTCGGCCTCGCCCGGGCCTTCGACGCCTGGACCCTGGTCGACGACGCGCACGGGCTCGGCGTCGTCGGGCCGGACGCGACCGCGCCGCTGGAGATGGGCACCCTGTCGAAGGCGCTCGGCAGCTACGGCGGCTATCTCTGCGCCTCGCGGCCGGTGATCGACCTCCTGACCTCGCGGGCGCGCAGCTTCGTCTACACGACCGGCCTGCCCCCGGCCTCCGCGGCCGCGGCCCTGGCCGCCCTCCGGCTGATCGAGGCCGAGCCGGCCCGCGCCGCCCGGCCGCTCGCGCTCGCCCGCCGCTTCACCGCCCGGCTCGGCCTGCCGGAGGCGCAGAGCGCCGTGGTACCCGTCCTCGTCGGCGAGGCCGAGGCCGCGCTCGCCCTGTCGCGGGCGCTGGAGGCGCGGGGCTTCCTGGTGGTGGCGATCCGGCCCCCGACCGTGCCGCCCGGCACCGCCCGCCTGCGCGTCGCCTTCTCGGCGGCGCACGAGGAGGCGGAGGTCGACGCCCTGGCCCAGGCCCTCCTCGATCTCGGGGCCGCGGCGTGAGCGCCCTGTTCGTCGCGGGCGCCGGCACCGAGATCGGCAAGACCTACGTCACCGCGGCGCTGACCCGGGCGCTGCGGCAGGACGGCCGGCGCGTCCTCGCCCTCAAGCCCGTCGCGAGCGGCGTGCCGCGCCTCGCCGATCCGGATTTCGCGGAGAGCGACACGGCCCGGCTCCTGGCGGCCCAGGACCTGCCGGTGACGCCCGAGACCGTGGCGGCCACGACGCCCTGGCGCTTCGCCGCGCCCCTGGCGCCGGACCTCGCGGCCGCCCGCGAGGGCCGCCGCCTCGCCCTCGACGACCTCGCGGCGTGGTGCCGGACCGTGATCGCGGCGGCCGCGCCGGGGACGGCCGTGCTCGTCGAGGGCGTCGGCGGGCTGATGAGCCCGCTCACCGCGGAGGCGACGGGCCTCGCCTGGCTGAAGGCCCTCGGGCTCCCGACGCTCCTCGTGTCCGGCAGCTATCTCGGGGCGATCAGCCACGCGCTCACCGCGGTCGAGACCCTGCGCCACCACGCGGTCGCGCTGCGGGCCGTGGTGGTGAGCGAGACGCCAGGGGCCCCGACCCCGCCCGAGACCGTCGCGGAGGCGATCGGCCGGCACGCGGGCGCGCGGGTGCTCTGCGTGCGGCGCGGCGGCGGCTTCCCGGCCGAGGGGCTCTCGGTGGTGCCGGGCTGATCCGGAGGTCCGCTGACCGGTGCGGCCTCGCAGCGGGGCGTGGCCGCGATCGGCGGCACGGATCATCCGCTGTCCGGACGATCACTTCCCGTCAGCGGATGATCCGGGATCCACTTCGATCAACCGGATCCCGGATCAGGCCGCCGTCACCACCGCCAGCACCGCCGCGAGCTGCAGCGCCAGCTCATCCTGGCTGAAGGGCTTGGCGAGGCGGGGCAGCGCCAGCTCGTCCTCGCTCGGCAGTTCCGCGTAGCCGGTGGCCAGGATCACCGGCAGGCCGGGATGCGCCGCGCGCAGGGCGCGGGCGAGGTCGAGGCCCGTCATGCCCGGCATGGCGTGGTCCGTCACCACGGCGTCGATGCCGGCCCTCCCCTCGATCAGGGCCAGCGCCTCGGCGGCCGAGGCCGCCTCCAGGGCGACGTGGCCGAGATCCTCCAGCATCGCCGCGGTGCCGAGCCGCACCAGCGGATCGTCGTCCACCACCAGAACCGTCGAGGGCGGGATCTCGGCCAGACCCGGCAGCGCCGCCCGCGCCGGGTTCTCCCGCGCCTCGACCGGGGCGGCGGCGGGCAGCCAGAGGGCGACCGTGGTCCCCTGCCCCGGCGCGCTCGACACCCGCAGCGTCCCGCCCGACTGCGCCATCAGCCCCTGCACCATCGACAGGCCGAGCCCGGTGCCCTTGCCCGGCCCCTTGGTGGTGAAGAAGGGCTCGGTCGCCTTGGCCAGGGTGGCCGCATCCATGCCCGTGCCGGTATCGGCGAGGGCGACCCGCACGTAGGCGCCGGGGGGCAGGCCCGGCGCCGCCGCGACGCTGCCGCCCTCGAGCGTGATCGTGCCGCCGGTCGGCATGGCGTCGCGGGCATTCACCGCGAGGTTGAGGAGCGCGAGTTCGAACTGGTTGGCGTCGATGCGCACCGGCGGCAGGTCGGCCGGCAGGCGGGTCTCCAGGGCGACGCTCGGCCCGAGCGCCCGCTCCAGCAGGCCCCGCATCCCCTCGACGAGGTCGGCCACCGCCACGGTCTCGGGGCGCAGCTCCTGGCGCCGGGCGAAGGCGAGGAGCCGCTGCGTCAGGGCGGCGCCGCGCTGCGCCCCCTGCACGGCGTTGCCGAGGAGGCGCCGGGCGAGGTCGTCCTGCGGGTCGAGGCGCTTCTCCAGGAGTTCGAGCGAGCCCAGCACCGCCATCAGCAGGTTGTTGAAATCGTGCGCCACGCCACCGGTGAGCTGGCCGATCGTGTCGAGCTTCTGCGCCTCGAAGAGCTGGGCGAGGGCCGCCTCCCGCTCGCGCGTGCGCTCCTCGATCCGCCCCTCCAGCTCGCGGTTGAGGTCGATCAGCGCCTCCTCGGCGCGCTTGCGCGCCGTGATGTCGTAGGTGACGCCGCTGAGCCGCCGCCCGGCGGCGTCGAGGGTCGTCGCCGCGGAGGCCGCGCACCAGCGCGTCTCCCCGTCCGGCCGCAGGATCCGGAATTCCGCGTCGAAGGGCTCGCCCGTGCGCGCCGCGTGGCGGCCGAGCGCCCGCAGGCGCTCCCGGTCCTCCGGGTGGATCAGCGCCTCGACCGCCTCCGGCGTCGGCACGAAGGCCGCCGGATCGACCCCGAACAGCCGGTACTGGCCCGCGTCCCAGCTGTAGCTGCGGGTCGCCGGGTCCCAGTCCCAGGCGCCCATGCGGCCGGCGGCCAGCGCGAGGCTGCGCCGCTGCTCGCTCTCGCGCAGGCGCGCCGTCGAGGCCTCCAGGGCGGCCGTGCGCTCGGCCACGTGCTGCTCCAGCTCGGCGTTCAGCCGCTCCAGCTGCCGGGTCTTGCGGTAGAGTTCGGCGAAGATCCGGACCTTCGCGCGCAGCACCGCCGGCACCACCGGCACCGGCACGTAATCGACCGCCCCCGCCTCGTAGCCGCGCAGGTGGTCGAGGTCGCTGATCTGGATCGCCGAGACGAAGATGATCGCCACGTGCTGGTAGCGCGGGTGCTCGCGGATCATCGTGGCGAGCTCGATCCCGTCGAGTTCGGGCATGCAGACGTCGATCAGCACCACGGCGATCTCGGTGCGCAGCAGGTGCTCCAGCGCCTCCCGGGCCGAGCTGGCCTTGATCAGCCGGTCCCCCAGCTCGCTCAGGATGACCTCGTAGCTGAGCAGCTTGGCCGGCTGGTCGTCGACCAGCAGGATGTTGACGCGCTCCTCCTCCGGCCGCGGGGACGGGGCGGCCATCGGGGGGGCGACGCCCTGGGGAGCGCCGGGCAGGGAGGTCACCGGTGGAGCCATAGGCGGAGCGCCGAGAGGAGCTGTTCGGTGTTGACGGGCTTGGCGAGGTAGTCGGAGGCGCCGGCCTCCAGGCACTTCTCCCGGTCGCCCTTCATCGCCTTGGCGGTCAGCGCCACGATCGGCAGGCGCCGGAAGGCCGGGTTGGCGCGGATGACCTGCATGGTCTCGTAGCCGTCCATCTCCGGCATCATGATGTCCATGAGCACGATGGCGATGTCGGCGCGCGCCTCGATGATCGAGATCGCCTCGCGCCCCGTCGTCGCGGTCAGGACCCGCATGCCGCGCCGCTCCAGCACGCTCGACAGGGCGAAGATGTTGCGCGCGTCGTCGTCGACGAGGAGCACGGTGCGCCCGACCAGGTCCTCGTCGGAGCGGTGCAGGCGCTCCAGCATCCGCTGCTTCTCGGGGGGCAGGTCCGCCACCACCCGGTGCAGGAACAGGGCGGTCTCGTCGAGGAGGCGCTCGGGCGATTCCACCCCCTTGACCACCACGGAGCGGGCGAGCGCGTGCAGCCGCGCATCCTCCTCCGGCGAGAGGGCGCGGCCGGTGAAGACCACGACCGGCAGGTCGGCCAGCGCGTGGTCCTCGCGCAGGCGCTCCAGCACCTCGAAGCCCGACATGTCGGGGAGCTTCAGGTCGAGGACGACGCAGTCGAAGGCGCCGGCCCTGAGGGCCGCCAGCGCCTCCTCGCCGGTCTCGGCGGTGACGATGGCGATGTCCTCGTGGCCGAGCAGCGTCGCCACGCTCATGCGCTCGGCCGGGTTGTCCTCGACGATCAGGAGCCGCCGCTGCCGCGGCTCGGCGAAGCGCTTGATGCGCCGCAGCGCCGCGCCGAGATCCTCCGAGGTCGTCGGCTTCGACAGGAACGCGTAGGCGCCGCGCGCGAGGCCGTGGCGGCGATCCTCGTCGAGGGTGACGATCTGCACCGGGATGTGGCGCGTCGCCGGATCCTGCTTGAGGTGGCTCAGCACCGTCCAGCCCAGCATGTCGGGCAGGAAGACGTCGAGGGAGATCGCGGTCGGGCGGTGGCGCCGCGCCAGCGCCAGCGCGTCGGCGCCCCGGCTCGCGATCAGCACCTTGAAGCCGCCGTCGCGGGCGAGCTGGGCCAGGACGCGGGCGTAGTGGGGGTCGTCCTCGACGATGAGCAGCACCGCGTCGCCCGGCTGCAGGCTCTCGCGGTCGTCGCCCTGTCCGCCCTCGACCACCGCCAGCGTCCACTCGCCCGCCCTGGCGGCCAAACCCGCTCCGGCGGCCAAACCCGTCCCGGCTGACAAGCCCGTTCCGGCGGACAGGCCCGTTCCGGCGGGCGCCGCCGGGACGGGCGCCGGGGACGGGGAGGCCGCCGGGATCGTGCTCGCCGCGCCCCCGTAGGCGAGGGGCAGGTAGAGGGTGAAGGTGCTCCCCACCCCGGAGGCGCTGCGCAGCTGGATCTCGCCGCCGAGCAGGTTGGCGAGTTCGCGGCTGATGGCGAGGCCGAGGCCGGTGCCGCCGTACTTGCGGCTCGTTCCGGCATCGGCCTGCTGGAAGGCCTCGAAGATGATCTTCTGCTTCTCGGGCGGGATGCCGATGCCCGTATCCGAGACCTCGAAGGCGACGACGGCCGGCGCGTTCTTGAGCACCGGGTGGTCGGCGCTCCAGCCGCCGGCGGCGGGCGCCACGCGCAGGCGCACGCCGCCCTGCTCGGTGAACTTGAAGGCGTTCGACAGGAGGTTCTTGAGCACCTGCTGCAGGCGCTTCGAATCGGTGACGAGGGTGCCGAGCTCCGGCGCCATCTCGACGTCGAAGGACAGGCGCCGGTTCTCCGCCTCGTGCCGGAACGGGCGGGCCGTGGTGGCCAGCAGGTTGGCGAACGAGATCTCCTCGGCCTCCACCGAGACCGTGCCGGACTCGATCTTCGACAGATCGAGGATGTCGCTGATCAGGTTCAGCAGGTCGGTGCCGGCGCCGTGGATCGTGCGGGCGAACTCCACCTGCCGTTCCGACAGGTTGCCGTCCGGGTTCTCGCTCAGCTGCTGGCCGAGGATCAGGATAGAGTTGAGCGGCGTGCGCAGCTCGTGGCTCATGTTGGCCAGGAACTCGGACTTGTACTTGGAGGTGAGCGCGAGCTCCGCCGCCTTCTCCTCCAGCGCGCGGCGGGCCTGCTCGATTTCCTGGTTCTTCGCCTCGACCTCGTCGTTGCGGTCGGCGAGCTGCTGGGCCTTCTGCTCCAGCTGCTCGTTGGTCTGCTGCAATTCCCGCTGGCGGATCTGCAATTCGCTGGCGAGCTGCTGGGATTGCGTGAGCAGCCCCTCGGTCTGCATCGTCGCCTCGATCGAGTTGAGCACGATGCCGATGCCGCTGGTGAGCTGCTCCAGGAAGGAGATCTGCAGGTCCGTGAACGCGGTGAGCGAGGCGAGTTCGATCACCGCCTTCACCTGCCCCTCGAACAGGACCGGGAGCACGATGGCGGTGCGCGGCACCGCCCGGAACAGGCCGGAGACGACCGGGGTCGCGGTCGCGGGCACCTCGGTGACGAGCAGGCGCCGCGCGTCCCGGGCGCATTGCCCGATCAGCCCCTCGCCGAGCGCGAGGCGCTCCTTGTGGCCCACGATGGCGTCGTCCGCGTAGGCCGAGAGCAGGCGCAGGGAGCCGGCGCCGGCCTCCCCGGTCTCGACCCGGTAGATCACGCCCTGCTGCGCCTCGACCAGCACGGCGAGTTCGGACAGGAGCGTGCGCCCCACCGTGGTCAGGTCGCGCTGTCCCTGCAGCATGTTGGTGAAGCGGGCGAGATTGGTCTTGAGCCAGTCCTGCTCGGTGTTGCGCTCCGTCGTGAGACGGAGATTGCCGATCATCGTGTTGATGTTGTCCTTGAGCTCGGCGACCTCGCCGCGGGCCTCGACCTGGATCGAGCGGGTGAGGTCGCCCTTGGTGACGGCGGTGGCGACCTCCGCGATGGCGCGCACCTGGGTGGTCAGGTTGGCGGCGAGCAGGTTCACGTTGCCGGTGAGGTCCTTCCAGGTGCCGGCGGCGCCCGGCACGTTGGCCTGACCGCCGAGGCGGCCCTCGACGCCGACCTCGCGCGCCACCGTGGTGACCTGGTCGGCGAAGGTCGCCAGCGTCCGGGTCATGTTGTTGATCGTCTCGGCGAGGGCCGCGACCTCGCCCTTCGAGGCGACGGTGAGGTTCTGGGTCAGGTCGCCGTCCGCCACCGCGGTGACGACCTTGACGATGCCGCGCACCTGCTCGGTGAGGTTGGCCGCCATCACGTTCACGGTGTCGGTGAGGTCCTTCCAGGTTCCCGCCACGCCGGGAACCTGCGCCTGGCCGCCGAGCTTGCCCTCGGTGCCGACCTCGCGGGCGACGCGCGTCACCTCCCCGGCGAAGGCGTTCAGCTGGTCCACCATCGTGTTGATGGTGTTCTTGAGTTCCAGCATCTCGCCCTTCACGTCGACCGCGATCTTGCGCGAGAGGTCGCCGCGGGCCACCGCCGTGGTGACCTCCGCGATGTTGCGCACCTGCGCGGTGAGGTTGCCGGCCATCGAGTTGACGTTGTCGGTGAGGTCCTTCCAGGTTCCCGCCACGCCCGGCACCTGGGCCTGGCCGCCGAGCTTGCCCTCGGTGCCGACCTCGCGGGCGACCCGGGTCACCTCGCTGGCGAAGCGGTTGAGCTGGTCGACCATCGTGTTGAGGGTCTCCTTCAGCTCCAGGATCTCGCCGCGCACGTCGACCGTGATCTTGCGCGACAGGTCCCCGTTGGCGATGGCGGTCGAGACCTCGGCGATGTTGCGCACCTGGGCGGTGAGGTTGCCGGCCATCGAGTTGACGTTGTCGGTGAGGTCCTTCCAGGTTCCCGCGACGCCCGGCACCTGCGCCTGGCCGCCGAGGCGGCCCTCGGTGCCGACCTCGCGGGCGACGCGCGTCACCTCCCCGGCGAAGGAGCGCAGCTGATCGACCATCGTGTTGATGGTCTCCTTCAGCTGCAGGATCTCGCCCGAGACGTTGACGGTGATCTTCTTCGACAGGTCGCCCTGCGCCACCGCGGTCGCGACCTCGGCGATGTTGCGCACCTGGGCGGTGAGGTTCGAGGCCATCGAGTTGACGTTGTCGGTGAGGTCCTTCCAGGTCCCGGCGACGCCCCGCACGGTCGCCTGGCCGCCGAGCTTGCCCTCGGTGCCGACCTCGCGGGCGACGCGCGTCACCTCGCTGGCGAAGGCGTTGAGCTGGTCGACCATCGTGTTGATGGTCTCCTTCAGCTCCAGGATCTCGCCCGAGACGTTGACGGTGATCTTCTTCGAGAGGTCGCCGCTGGCGATGGCGGTCGAGACCTCGGCGATGTTGCGCACCTGCGCGGTCAGGTTCGAGGCCATCGAGTTGACGTTGTCGGTGAGGTCCTTCCAGGTGCCGGCGGCGCCCGGCACCTGGGCCTGGCCGCCGAGGCGGCCCTCGGTGCCGACCTCGCGGGCGACGCGCGTCACCTCCCCGGCGAAGGCGTTCAGCTGGTCCACCATCGTGTTGATGGTGTTCTTGAGTTCGAGGATCTCGCCCGAGACGTCGACCGTGATCTTGCGCGAGAGGTCGCCGCGGGCCACCGCGGTCGTCACCTGGGCGATGTTGCGCACCTGGGCGGTCAGGTTGCCGCACATGGCGTTGACCGAGTCGGTGAGGTCCTTCCAGGTTCCGGCAACGCCCGGCACGATGGCCTGGCCGCCGAGCTGCCCCTCGGTGCCGACCTCGCGGGCGACCCGGGTCACCTCCGAGGCGAAGGAGCGCAGCTGGTCGACCATCGTGTTGATGGCCTCCTTGAGCTGCAGGATCTCGCCGCGGACGTCGACGGTGATCTTCTTCGAGAGGTCGCCGTTGGCGACCGCGATCGTCACCTCGGCGATGTTGCGCACCTGGGCGGTGAGGTTCGAGGCCATCGAGTTGACGCTCTCGGTGAGGTCCTTCCAGACCCCGGTCACCTCGCGCACCTGGGCCTGACCGCCGAGCTTGCCGTCGGTGCCGACCTCGCGGGCGACGCGGGTCACCTCCGAGGTGAACACGCTGAGCTGCTTGATCATCGCGTTGACGATGGTGGCCGAGCGCAGGAACTCGCCCTGGAGCGCGCGCCCGTCGACGTCGAGGGGCACGGTCTGCAGGAGGTCGCCGCGGGCCACCGCGGTGATCGCCCGCGTCACCGCGGTGGTCGGCCAGAGCAGGTCGTCGATCAGGGTGTTGACGGAGGATTCCATCTCGCCCCAGGCGCCCTGGGTGAGGTCGAAGCGCACGCGGGTGCGGGTGCGGCCCTCGCGGCCGACCACCTGCCCGACCCGCTCCAGCTGCCCGGCCATGCGCTCGTTGGCGGCCACGATCTCGTTGAAGGTGTCGGCAACCTTGCCGGAGCGGCCCGTCAGGTTGCCGGGCAGACGCACGCTGAAATCCCCCGCCCGCATCGCCTGGAGGGCGGCGAGCAGCTGGTCGAGGTCGAGCTCCGCGGCGGAGGCCCCGCCCTCCGCCGCGGTCCGCCGCGCGAACAGGGCCGGTTCCGCCGCGGCGATCCCGTCCCCGTCCTGCCGCGCGGCGCTGCCTTCCGGCTCCATGGCTAAGCTCCCCGGGGGTATGTTCCGAGGGAACCATATCCGCCGAGCCCGCAAAGGTCTAACGCGCGGGGGGCTCACGCGCGGGTTCTCACGCGCGCGTGAGGTGGCGCTGTGGAAAGCGCGGCCGTCGGCGCCGTCGGATCCTCCGCGCGCCGATCCCGGCGCAGGGTCCGGGCGGGACGCCGGCCCTGCCCGCCGCCGGAAGCGGGGCGGGACCTTAACCGTCGCGGCCGGGCGGGTCTCCCCCCGCCCCCGCCAGGGCCGCCGCCACCGCCGCGCGCGCCTCCTTGAGCCGGAAGGGCTTGCGCAGGAAGGCGGTGTAGCCGCGGCAGCGCTCCCGCACGGCGGTCTCGGGCATCGAGCTCATCAGCACGACCGGGATGCGGGCCGTGGCGGCGTCCTCGGCGAGCGCCCGCAGCATCGCCGGCCCGTCCATCACCGGCATCATGAAGTCGAGGAGGATCAGGTCGGGCCGCGCCTCGGCGAGGCGCGCGAGGCCGTGGCGGCCGTTGGCCGCGGTGAGCACCGTGTGACCCTCATCCGTGAGAACCGAATCCAGGAGCTCGGCGATGCCGAACTCGTCGTCCACGATGAGCACCGTCGCCACGCGCTCACTCCCCGCCGCGCCGTCCCGCGGGGGACTGGAGCTCGGCCAGGATGGCCTCGGCGCGGTCGGGTCCGTCCTCGACGACGAGGCCGCCGGCCCGGATGGCGAAGCAGCGCAGGCGCTGGTCGATGGCGCTGTCCCGTGCCTTGATCACCGACACCATGCGGTGGAGCGCGGAGCGCTGCTCGACGAAGCGCATGAGCAGGATGTTCTCGGTGATGGCGGAGGCCCCCCTGAGCGACACGCCGCTGAGCGGGAAGCCGGCGGCGAGCCCGGTGAGATCGGTCTCCATCGTGACGATGCTGGTCACGTTGAGGGCCCGCAGCTCCGCCGTCAGGGCGGCGACGATGCGGATGATCCGGTCCCCGTCCTCGGCCAGACGGCTCATCGCGTCGAGTCCGTCGAGGAACACGCGCCGCACGCCGCGGTTCCGCACGGTCGCGAGGAGCTGGTCGCAGACCTCGTCGATCAGTCCCTCGGTCGCCGGCTGCCACATCAGCCCGACCTCCCCGGCGGCGATCGCCGCCGCCGCGGCCAGCCCGAGGGCTTCCGCCTTGGCCTTGAGCGATTCCGCGCTCTCGTGGAAGCCCACGAGGAGGCCCGGCTCCGCCCCGGACCCCAGGAATTGCAGGCCCAACGTGGTCTTGCCGATGCCGGAGGGGCCCGCCAGGAGCGTCGTCGAGTGGAGCGGCAGGCCGCCGTCGAGCATCCCGTCGAGGGCGGGTACGCCGAGCGGAACCTTGGGCCCGCGCAGGTGGTCGCGCCGGCTCGGCTCGCGCAGGCGGGCCTCGGTGCGGGGATAGACCGCCACCCCCGCATCCGTGATGCGGAAGACGTGGCGCCCGCGCAGGAATCCGCTGCCGCGGAACTTGCGCACCTCGAGGTCCCGCTCGGACCGGCGGCCGTAGGGGCGGCTCGACAACTCGATCAGCCCGTCCACCATCGTGTGCTCGGCCGCCACCATCTCGGCGCCCGTGGCCGCGCTGGTGAGCAGCAGGATCGTGGCGCCGGTGGCCGCCGCCTGGGTCTGCAATTCGTGGATGAACTTCTTGAATTCGATGGCCGAATCCGCGGTTTCCTCCGCCGCCATCACGCCGTCGAGGACGATCAGGCTCGCCTCCCGCCCGGCCGCCTCCCGGCGCAGCAGCGTCAGGAGCCCGGACAGGCCCTCGTCCTGCAGGGTGCGGAAGGCCGACAGGTAGGTCAGGCGATCGGGGATGGCGCCGGAATCGAAGAAGCCCAGGGGCGCGATGTGCCCGAGCATCCGGGCGTGACTCTCGGCCAGGAGGGTCACGTAGAGCGCCCGCCTGCCGCCCGCCGCCGCGTGGGTGAAGCAGACTTGGTTGGCCAGGATGGTCTTGCCGCTGCCCGGCGTGCCCTGGACGATGTAGACGCCGCCCTCGAACAGGCCGCCGCCCAGGATCTCGTCGAGCCCGGCGATCCCCGTCGGGACGCGCTCCAGCCCGCCGTAGCCGCCGACCCGCGTCGTGCTCGCACCCGCCCCGGTCATCGTGGTCTCGGTATCCGTCTAGAGATAGAGGGGGAGAGTTACCGTGAAGGTCGCGCCTTCACCAGCCCCGCTCCGCACGCTCACGCTCCCCTCCATCGCCTCGGCGAGGCGGCGCACCAGCCAGAGCCCGACCCCGAAGCCGCTGCGCAGCTCGGGATCCGGCAGCGCCGCCCGCTCGAAGCGCTCGAAGATCCGCTCCTGGTCGGCCTGCGGGATGCCGTGCCCCTCGTCGCGGACGCGGATCGCCGCCCGCGCCCCGATCCGCTCGGCCTCGATCGCGATCGGCTTGGAATCCCCGTACTTGATCGCGTTCGTGACGAGGTTGTCGAGGATCTGGTCGAGGGCGACCCGCTCGCAGCGCAGGACGAGCTCCTCCGGCACCGCCACCGTGAGGCGGCTCCCCGCATGGGCCGCGAGGGGCTCGACGCCCCGCGCCACCTCGCGCACCACCTCGGCGAGGACCACCGGGGCGGGATCGAGGACGAGGCGCCCGGCCTGGGCGCGCGAGACGTCGAGGACCGTCGTCGCCCGCCGCACGTAGCGCTCCACGAGCCAGTGCAGGCGGGACAAGCCTTGAGCGAGGCGCGGCCCCGCCGCCTCGTCCTCGGCCGCGTCCCGCAGGCGCTCGACCTGGCCGAGGATCGGGGTCATCGGGTTGCGCAGCTCGTGCGCCATGGCCGCCAGGAACGCGTCGCGCTCGTGCAGGGCCGCCTGCAGGGCCGCAACCTCGCGGCGCAGGGCCGCCGTCTCGGCCAGGAGGGGGCCGGTGAGGTCGGTCCCGGGTTCGGGCGGCGCGGCGTCGCGCCGGACGCCGCCTCGCCGGGTCTCCGGCTCGCTCATCGGATCTCCCCGCGAACGGGGTCCCTGCGGACGGGCACGGGGTCCGGATCCCGGCGCCGGAGAGGACCGCCCCGGAGCCGGACCGTATCTAGAGGCTGCACGGAGCGCAGACAGGTCCCGGGCCGGGTCGGCGACGTCCGGCCAGGAGGCCCGGCAGGAGGCCCGTGTCGGGCGCCGGGTGCGGCGCCGAGCTCGGCCGATTGCGTGGGGCGGTTCCGCTCAGCGCCGCGGCACCGCGATCTCCACCACGCGGGCGCCGCCCGCGCGCCGGGCCGCGGGGCGCTCGACCGTCCCGGCCGCCAGCCAGGACCCGTCCCGGCCGCGGCGATAGACGGCCGGCCCGGCCGCACCGGGCTCGCCGGCCCGCGGTCGCGCCGCCCCGACCCCGTCGATGACGTAGACGACCGGCTCGGCCCGCGGCGGGCTCGGAATGCCCGCCACCGTGGGAACGCCGTAGGTGCCGTAGCCCCAGGCGGTCGGCACGAGTTCGGCGGGCCGCGGCAGGGTGAGGAGCGGCCCCTCCGTGACGATGGGCGGAACGGCCTCGCCGCCGGCCACCACGCCGCCCGCGAAACCGTAGGGGTCGGCCGCGAAGCGGCCGCCGCGGTGTCCGGCCCGGCCGTCATGCCGCGGCGCGCGCGGCGACGCCGCAGGCCCGTAGGCGCCCCCCCGGGGCGGCCCGTAGGCGGACCGCTGCGGCGGTCCGTAGGCGGACCGCTGCGGCGGTCCGTAGCCGGCACCCTGGATCGGGGCGGAGGGCCGCGCCGCGGCGGGCCCGGCGAGGAGACCCGCCAGGGCGGCGAGCCCGAGGCCGATCAGGTCACGACGCATAATCCCACGCTCCCGCTCACATCCGCTCGTCAATCGCACATGCCGCATGGTCGTTCCCGCCCGGCAGCCGCGCCAGCCGTGGCAGAGTGCGTAATGCCCCGGCGGATCCCCGCCCCGCCTCCTCCGGCGCGCAGAATTCGCAAGCTCTCGTTCTCGCTCTCGCGCCCGCGGGCCCGTGCACCTGCCCTCGCGTCAGAGGTCGAGCCAAGATGCAAAGCTTGTCGCTCGATCGTTAACGGTTTCGGAGATCGGCACTGCTATCGTGCAGGCGATGATGGGTCACGCAATGCAAGCAGACTTCGCCAAGTTGCTCGATGCAGAGATCGCAAAGACTTGGAGCGATCGACGGATGAGCGTGCTCAAGCGGCTGTACGAGGCGCAGCAGCGGCAGGCGCAGCGGCAGGATGCGCGCAGCGCGATCTGGTTCGTCGGCGCGCTCTACATCCTGTTCTCGATCACGGACGCGATCCTGATCGGCGACGTGATCGTGTACGCAGTCCTGCTGCGGCTCGCCATCGGCACCGTCTACATCGCCTGCATCGGCCTGCAGATCAGGCGCGACGTCGACGCCCGCCTGATTGAGCTGCAATGCGCCCTCGGCGTCGTCGTCGGCTACGCATCCTGGTTGCTGCTGACCTACTTCAGCGACCACAGCGCCAACGTTTCCTACTATCTTGCCTACGGCACCGTCTTCATGATGGTGGCCAATCTGTTCTTCAACTTCCGCTTCCGAGTCGCGCTGCTCACCTCCGGCCTGATCACTCTGATCTTCTTCGTCTCGGCCTTTCTGTGTTTCGATTTCCCGTTCCACTATTACGCCGCGATCGGGTCGCTCTACGTCCTGAGCTTCGTTCTGACGATCTTTATCAACTGGAAATTGAACCTGGAGCGTTATCGCGTGTTCCTCAACGCGATGCGGGCGGAGATTCGCCAGCGGCAGGCGGCGGAGCGCGGCGAGGAACTGCTGAAACTGTCGACGACCGACGCGCTCACGGGTCTCGCCAACCGGCGGGCCATCGACCAGGAGCTGCACAGCCTGTGGAAGGCATGGCGGGAGGGGGGCGCGGCCTTCGGGGTGGTCCTCATCGACATCGACTATTTCCGGATGTTCAACGACTATTACGGTCACCAGCGGGGCGATGCCGGCCTGGTCTCGATGGCGCGCGCCATGGCGGCCGTGGCGAGGCGGCACGGCGGGCGGATCGGCCGCTTCGGGGGCGAGGACTTCATCCTGCTCCTGCGCTGCGAGGAGCCGGAGGCGGTCGCCGCCGTCGCCGAGGAGGTGCGGCGGGAGGTGGAGGCGCTGGCGATCCCTCACGAGGCGCGGATGGACCACCTCGCCGCCGTGACGGCCAGCATCGGGGCGGCCTTCTGCCGGGGGATCGCGGCCGACAAGCCGGAGCGCATCGTCACCGCCGCCGAGCGCGCCCTGCTGCTCGCCAAGGACAGCAACCGCAACTGCGTCAAGCTGTTCGACGGCCGGCTGTTCGACCGCGTCAGCAGCCAGGACAGCGTCGCCGAGGCGGTGCGCACCGCGGTGGAGCGGGGGCGGGTGTCGCTGGTCTTCCAGCCGATCTGGGACGTGTCGGCCGGCCGGATCCTGGCGGCCGAGGCCCTGATGCGGCTCACCGCCCCGGACGGCACCGCGCTCTCGCCCGCGACCTTCATCCCGGTGGCCGAGCGGACCGGGGCGATCGTGGAGCTCGGCGCCTTCGCGTTCCGGGAGGCCTGCCGCCAGCTCGCCGCGACCGAGGCGATCCCGATGGTCAGCGTGAACGTCTCGGCGGTGCAGCTCGGCCGCCCCGACTTCGTCGAGACGGTCGCGGCCCTGCTGCGCGAGACCGGCGTCGCGCCGGCCCGCCTCGCCGTCGAGATCACCGAGGGGCTGGAGATCGACACCGATTCCCGCGTCGCCGAGGCGATCGGCGCGCTCTCGCGGCTCGGCGTGCAGATCTGGCTCGACGATTTCGGCACCGGCTTCGCCGGCCTGTCCTGCATCAGCCGGATCAGCTTCGACACGATCAAGGTCGACAGGCTCTTCGTCCAGGCCAGCGACACGCCCCGCGGCGCCAAGATGCTCAAGGACATCGTGACGCTGGTGCAGAATTCCGGGCAGCGGATCGTGGTCGAGGGCGTCGAGACGGCCGACCAGGTCGAGCTCCTGAAGCAGTACGGGGTGGCCCTGCTCCAGGGCTACTACTTCAACCGGCCGATGTCGGCGGAGGCGCTGCGGATGCTGGCGGCCAAGGGCGGACGGCTGGCGTCGTCCGCCGGCTGAGCGGCGCGCCTGGCGCGGGCGGCGCCTCGCGCGCCGCCGGCCGGGCCGCTCAGCGGCGCTCGATCTCCAGGTAGCCGATCAGGCCGCTCTCGTCCTCGAAGTAGCGGAATTGCGCGACCTCCTCGGGAGGGATCTCGGAGGCGAAGGCCTCGATCTCCGCCCGGGAGCGGTAGAGGAGGTGCCAGTCCATGTAGGCCTCCATGTAGGCCTCCTCCCGGACCCCGGTGCGGAAGTTCGGCACCAGCAGCCGCCCGCCGGGCCTGAGCCGCGCGAACAGGGCGCGGGTGAGCCGCGCCGCGAGCCTTTCCTCCAGGTAATCGTAGAGGCCCGCCGCGTAGACGAGGTCGAAGAGGCCGAGATCGTGCCGGGCGGCCAGGACCTGGCGCACGCTGAGCGGGCGGGTCTCGATCGCCGCCGAGACGGTCTCCCGGTAACCCGCGACGGTCCCCAGGCTGACCGGATCCTGGTCGGTGGCGACGAGGCGGCCGATGCGCCCCTCCCGCAGGGCGAGGCTGCTCTCCGCCTCCCGCAGGTGGCCGCAGGCGATGGCCAGCACCTCCGCCCCCGGGCGGCGGCGGGCGGCCTCGTCGATCCGCCCCGCCAGGATCTCCCGGCGCTGGCGCACCGCCTCGCAGGCCGTGACGTTGACCGTGTGGGCCATCACGGCCCGCCCGCCCGCCGTGGCGGCCTCCTCCGCGGCGCGCGCGGCCGGATGCCGGTAGACGAAGTCGAGCAGCCCCGCATCGCCCGGATAGCCCCGCGGCCGGGCGAAGGAGTGACGGGTGAACGGGTCCTCGTGCACGAGGGCCGCCACCCCGTGGCCGCGCGCCGCCGGCACGACCGCCTCCCGCCACGTCCCGTCGCGGAAGGAATCCCGCATCACGCCGAGGAAGTCGATGAGCTCGGCGATGAAGGGATCGTAGCCGTCCGCCAGCGCGATGGCGTGGACTTGGTCGAGGGCGCGCCTCACGTCGCGCGCGACGTCGGCGTAGTGCCGTTCCCGCGATCGGACCGGCAGCCGGTGGGAGGCGGAGCCCGACGGGGCGGCCCGTCCCGGCGCCACCGCGGCGATCGACGCGGCCGGAGCCCGCGACGTCTTCCGCGTCGTCCGGGTTGTATCCCGCCAGGCTGAGGAGGATGTGCGGCTCATGCGATCAAATCCCGCGTCGTGCTGTCTTCGTCGGCAGGATCGCCCCCGCATCCGCCGACGGAGGAAAGTTAACGGGCGTTTAATCGGAACGCACCAATTCGAATGGTTAACGTCCTGTGAAAAGCGGGTATAAATCCTGGCCGGAAATGTTGCCGAGACATAAAATTCAGAAACGGAGTGAAACGATCTGCGATCGAATGTTGACCGATCGCGTCACAAATAACGTGCGAATAGCCTGGACATCGGAACTGGTCGAGGCGCGTGATTCAACTCAAAGTCGCAAAATACAACTTGTGATACGGGATTCCGGCGAGCTGCGAATCGGGGCCGGAAGCTCGGCGCGGAGGAGTGGGCCGGCGATCCGCCACGATCGGAAAGTCGCGCGGAGCAGAGAGCCGGGCGCCGGATTGCCGGAATGCTTGCCGGGCGGAGGATCGTCTCTCCCTCCGGCGCTCGGACCGCGGCGGATCCCCGGCACTGCCGGGTTCGCCCCGCGGACCGCCTGCTTCGCTTCACGAGCCGCCCGGTTCGCCCCGCGAGCCGCCCGGTTCGCCCCGCGAGCCGCACGGTTCGCCCCGCGAGCCGCACGGTTCGCGCCGCGAGCCGCAGGATGATCCGAAAGTCTGACGACGAACGGAGCATTGGGTTCGGTCCCCGGCCGGGCTAACCCTAAGGCTGCGGCCGTGACGGGACGCGCAGCGGAGGCCGGAGCGCACCGGCCCCGACCGCGCCCGCTCGGATCGAGATCGCGCGGCGACAGAGCCGCCCGGCGGGACGCGCAGGCGCCCCGGCGGATAGGCGGCTCGCACGACAGAGGAACGCCCCCATGGCAACAGCAACCGCGGTCGGTCAGGCGGTCGATGCCGCCCGTCCGATGAGCCGGGAGGAGAAGCGGGTCATCCTGGCTTCGTCCCTCGGCACCGTCTTCGAGTGGTACGATTTCTATCTCTACGGCTCGCTCGCCGCGGTGATCGGCGCGCAGTTCTTCTCCGCCTACCCGGAGGCGACGCGCAACATCTTCGCGCTGCTCGCCTTCGCGGCGGGCTTCCTGGTGCGGCCCTTCGGCGCCCTGGTGTTCGGGCGGCTCGGCGACATGGTCGGGCGCAAGCACACCTTCCTCATCACCATCCTGATCATGGGCCTGTCGACCTTCTGCGTCGGCCTCCTGCCCTCCTACGGCGCGCTCGCCGCCTACGGCATCGGCTGGCTCGCCCCGGTGACGCTGCTCGCCCTGCGCATGCTGCAGGGCCTGGCGCTCGGCGGCGAGTACGGGGGCGCGGCCGTCTACGTGGCCGAGCACGCGCCCCGCAACCGGCGCGGCTTCTACACCTCCTTCATCCAGACGACGGCGACGCTCGGGCTGCTGCTCTCGCTGATCATCATCCTGTCGACCCAGGGCTACGTGAACGCGGCCTACCCGCCGACCGTGACGCAGAACCCGGACGGCACCACGACGACGCTCACCGCCTTCCAGGTCTGGGGCTGGCGCATTCCCTTCCTGGTCTCGGTGGTGCTGCTCGCCATCTCGGTCTGGATCCGCCTGCAGATGCAGGAGAGCCCCGCCTTCAAGAAGATGAAGGAGGAGGGCACCCACTCGAAGGCCCCGCTCTCGGAGGCGTTCGGCCAGTGGCGCAACGCCAAGTGGGCGCTCCTCGCCCTGCTCGGCCTCACCGCCGGCCAGGCCGTGGTCTGGTACACGGGCCAGTTCTACGCCCTCTTCTTCCTCCAGAGCATCCTCAAGGTCGACCAGTACACGGCGAACGTGCTGATCGCCTGGTCGCTGGTTCTGGGCACCGGCGGCTTCCTGTTCTTCGGCGCGCTGTCCGACCGGGTCGGCCGCAAGCCGATCATCCTGGGCGGCTGCCTGATCGCGGCGATGACCTACTTCCCGCTCTTCAAGGTGCTGACCGCCAACGCCAACCCGAAGCTCTACGCGGCGCAATCCAGCGTCGAGGTCGTGGTCAGGACGAACCCGGACGAGTGCTCGTTCCAGTTCAACCCGGTCGGCACGGCCAAGTTCACCAAGGAGTGCGACGTCGCCAAGGCGCTGCTCGCCCGCAACGCGGTGAACTACCGGACCGAGGCGGTGCCGGCGGGCACGCCCACCAGCGTGACCGTGGCCGGCAAGTCCTTCGCGGTGAGCGACCCGGCCTTCGCCAAGGCAGTGCCGGCCGCCCTCGCGGAGGCGGGCTATCCGGGCGCCAACAACCCCGAGATCGTGAGGGCCCAGCACCCGGTCGACATCTTCTCGGGCCAGAAGCTGACCGTGGTGGCGGTGCTGACCGTCCTCGTCCTCTACGTGACGATGGTCTACGGCCCGATCGCCGCCGCCCTGGTCGAGCTGTTCCCGACCCGGATCCGCTACACCTCGATGTCCCTGCCCTACCACATCGGCAACGGCTGGTTCGGCGGCCTCCTGCCCGCCACCGCCTTCGCCATGGTGGCCCAGACCGGCGACATCTATTACGGCCTCTGGTACCCGATCGTGATCGCCATGATGACCTTCGTCATCGGCCTCCTGTTCGTGCCCGAGACCAAGGACCGCGACATCCTGGCCTGACGCGCCCCGGCGCGGAGAGCCCCGCCCCCGCGAGGGGGCGGGGCTCTCGTCGTTGCCATGCGCCGCGGCGGCCGGGGATCGAGGGGAGGCGGGGATCCTCCGCCGCGTCCGGCGCGGGGCCGTCCCCGCGCACACGGGATCGTGAGGATCGCGGCGGCCGGATGCCGCAATGTGACCGTTCTTTGCCTCAGGGTCAGGATCTCGGGCCGCCCCCGGGCGGCCGGCCGCGCGGAGGATGGCCATGGTGCGGGCGGGGCAGCGGAACCGGGTCGCGGCGGGCCTCTGCGTCGCTCTCCTCCTCCTCGCCGGGGCGGCGCCCGCGCGCGCCGCCTCCCCGGACGAGGACGCGGCCTTCCTCAACGCGCTCACCTGGGGCGTGACCCCGTCCGGCTTCGCGGAGCTGCGCGCCCTCGGCCGGGCCCGCTGGCTCGCCGCGCAGCTGCACCCACGGGCGGAGCCCCGGCTGCCGCCGGCCGCCCAGGCGCAGGTTGAGGCCCTCACCCCGCGGCAGCCGCTGCGCGAGCGGATCGTCGCCCTCGACGCGCAGCAGAGGGCGGCGGGCGCCCTGCCGGACGCGGAAGCCCGCAAGGCGGCGCTGCAGGCCTACCAGGAGGCGCTGAACGCGGCCCTGCGCGACGCCGTCGCGGCGACGCTGCTGCGCGCCCTCTCCAGCCCGGACCAGCTGCGCGAGCGGCTGACCTGGATCTGGTTCAACCGCTTCAACGTCCACCAGGGCAAGGCGAACCTGCGCGCCATGGTGGGCGACTACCTCGACACCGCGATCCGCCCCCACGCCCTCGGCCGCTTCCGCGACCTCCTCGGGGCGACGCTGCGCCACCCGGCCATGCTGCGCTACCTCGACAATGCCGAGAACGCCGCCGGCCGCCTCAACGAGAACTACGCGCGCGAGCTGATGGAACTCCACACGATGGGCGTCGGCTCCGGCTACACGCAGGCGGACGTGGAGGCCCTCGCCCGCATCCTCACCGGAATCGGCCTCGACGCGCGCCCCGAGGACCCGAAGCTGCCGCCCGAGCGCCGCGCCGACCTGATCCGGGACGGAGTGTTCATCTTCAACCCGGCGCGGCACGATTACGGCGACAAGGTCCTGCTCGGCCACACCATCCGGGGCCGCGGCTTCGCCGAGGTGGAGGAGGCCCTCGACCTCCTGGCGGCTCAGCCGGCGACGGCCCGCCACGTCTCGCGGATGCTCGCCGCCGCCCTGACCGGGGCGGAGCCGCCCGACGCCCTGGTGGAGCGCCTCGCCGCCGTGTTCGTCCGGACGCGGGGCGACATCGCCGCGACGGTCGCGGCCCTGGCCGAGTCGCCCGACCTCACCCGCGCGGCCGCGCCCTTCAAGGACCCGATGCGCTACGTGCTCTCGGCCCTGCGCCTCGCCTACGACACCCGGGTGATCCTCAATACCGGCCCCGTCCAGGGCTGGCTCACCCGCCTCGGCGAGGGCCTGTTCAACCGCTCGACGCCGGACGGCTACCCGCTGGCGGCCGCGGCCTGGAACGGGCCGGGCCAGCTCGTCGCCCGATTCGAGGTCGCGCGCCAGATCGGCTCCGGCCCGGCCGGGCTGTTCCGGCCGCCCGGCCCGGACGCGACCGAGGAGCCGGCCTTCCCCCTCGTGCAGAACGCCCTCTACTTCTCGACGCTCGCCGGGATGCTCGGCGAGCCGACCCGCGCGGCGCTGGCCCGGGCCGTCTCGCCCCAGGAGTGGAACACCCTGTTCCTGTCCTCCCCCGAATTCATGCGCTGAGCCGGGAGCCGCCCATGCACCGCCGCGACCTCCTGCGCGCCGCCCTGGCCCTCGGCACCGCGACCGTCGCCGGCCGGGTCTGGGCGGCGCCGAGGGCCGATGCGCGCCTGCTCGTCGTCTTCCTGCGCGGAGCCTACGACGCCGCCGGCGTGGTGATCCCGACCGGCAGCGACTTCTACTACCGGGCCCGGCCGACGCTCGCCCTCGCCCGGCCCTCGGCCGCGGATCCCGCCGCCGCGCTCCCCCTCGACGCGGAGTGGAGCCTGCACCCGGCCCTGCGCGACACGATCCTGCCGCTCTTCGCCAGGGGGCAGGCCGCCTTCGTGCCCTTCGCGGGCACGGACGACGTCACGCGCAGCCATTTCGAGACCCAGGACACGATCGAGATGGGCCAGGCGGCCGGGGCGGCGCGGGACTACACTTCGGGCTTCATGGCCCGGCTCGCCGCCGAGCTGACGCGGGCGCGGCCGGTCGCCTTCGCGGAGCAGATGCCGCTGATCTTCCGGGGCGGCGAGCCGGTGCCCAACGTCGCCATCCACCAGGTCGGCAAGCCCGGCATCGATGAGCGCCAAGCGCGGCTGATCGCGTCGATGTACCGGGAGAGCCCGCTCGCCGGCGCCATCGAGGAGGGTTTCCGCGTGCGCGACGCCGTCTACCAGACGGTCTCGGAGCACGCCATGCAGGCGGACCGGGGCGCCGTCTCGCCCAAAGGCTTCGAACGGGCGGCGCGGCGCATCGGCCGGCTGATGCGCGACCAGTTCACCCTCGGCTTCGTCGATGTCGGCGGCTGGGACACGCACGTGAACCAGGGCGGGGCGAGCGGCTACCTCGCCGACCGGCTCGGCGAGCTCGGGCGCGGGCTGGCGGGCTTCGCCCAGGAGATCGGCCCGGGCTGGGCCGACACGGTGGTCGTGGTGCTGTCGGAATTCGGCCGCACCTTCCGGGAGAACGGCAACCGCGGCACCGATCACGGCCACGGCAGCGTCTACTGGGTCCTGGGCGGCGCCGTGCGGGGCGGGCGGATCGCCGGCCCGCAGGTGCCGGCCGACGAGGCGCACCTGTTCCAGAACCGGGACTACCCGGTGCTCACCGATTACCGGGCGCTGCTGGCGGGCCTGCTCGCCCGCCTCTACGGGCTCGACCAGGCCGCCCTGCGCCGGGTCTTCGCGGGGGTCGCGCCGGCCGATCTCGGCCTGCTCTAACCCTCAGCGGCAGGTCGTGACCCGGCGGACGATCCAGCCCTCGCCCTCGACGAACAGGCGCTTGCGCGAGGTCGTGCAGGTGGCGTCGTCCGCGCCCTCCTCGGGAGCGGTCGCGGTGACGGTCACGTCGCGCACCGCCGCGCTGCGGCCCTGGGCCTTCGGCGCCTTGTCGACGGCGGGGGCCGCGAGTCCCGGACCGGCGCCGAGACACGCACCGGCGATCAGGGCGGCGAGCAGGGTCAGCCGGGCGCCGAGGAGCGCGCGCATGGGAGGCATCCTGTTCCTGAGAGGGTGTCGGCGCGGCGAGCAGCTTCGCCGCCGCACCGCGCTCCTGCCATAGATAAGTCGCGAGGGTCCGAAGGGTTGCCGCGGGCCAAGCGTGTCCGTTCGAATTTCGGTAAACCGCCGGACGCGCCGGCCGCTGTGCGCTGTCGCACGCGGCGCGCCGAAGGGCGAGGCCCTTTCGCTCCCGTCAACAGCGATCAACAGCGGGCGGCCGTGCGCGGTTCCGGACCTGTGCGGAGCGGCGGGCCGCAATCTCGCACGGGCTCTTGCCCGCACGGGCTCTTGCCCCCACGGGCTCTTGCCCCCACGGGCTCTTGCCCCCGCATCCTACCTGCCGGCGAGCCCGCGATCGCTTCGGCGCATGGTGCCGGGCGGCGGAACGGCGGGACGCGTCACCGGCCCGCGCCCGGAACCAGCCGCAGGCCCTGCCGGGCCAGCTGATCCGGGACGCCGCGGCGCACCAGGCGGGTGCGCCGCTCCTGCTGCGTCCGCCAGGTGCGGCAGGCGTCCTGCGCCTCCAGGACGGCCCGCATCCAGGCGTCGAGCCACGCCGCCTGGAGCGCGACGCCGAGCAGCACCGAGTGCTGGGCGAGCGCCACGGAGGCCGCCAGCACGCGCTGGACCTGCTCCTCCACCGGGGCGAAAGGCGACGTCCGATCCCTCATCGCCGCATGTCTCCCGCTCTGCTGCGCGCCCGCTCCCGGTCCGCCACGGGGCCGAGCCGGCCCCTCCGGCCCGGTCGACCGCGATGCAAGATCCGGGCACCCGGCCCGGATCGCCGTCGCGATGCGAGGAACAGGCGCGACCCCGGCAAGATTATGTCGGCGAACGCTCGGCCCCGGACAACCGGCTGGGAGCACGGAAGCGTCGCCCCATCCCGGAGGTTCCATGCACCGCCGCGACGTCCTGGTCAGCCTGCTGTCGGCGACCGCCGCCCTCGCCGTCACCCGCACCGCCCTCGCCCAGCCCCTCCCGGGGGGCGCCGTCCCCACGGGGGCCTACCTGGCCATGGCGACGAAGGGCGGCCTGTTCCTGGAGAGCACCGCCCGCGACGCCTTCGCCAAGACCGGCAACCCGCGGGTCAGGAAATTCGCCCGGGCCGAGGTGGTCGAGCAGGTGAACCTCGCCAACCGGATCGACGCCTACACGGGTGGCGCCGGGGCCGCCGTCGCGGCCGGCGGTCCGCCGCCCGGGCCGGGCGGCCTCGTCGGCGGCCTCGTGGCGGCCCCGCTCGCGGTGGCGGGCGCGGCGACGGGGGCCGCGGCCGGCGTGGCCGCGGGCGTCCTCGGGGCGCCGGGCGCGGGCGGGGCGGCCGGCGCCCCGATGACCAGCGACGCCCAGAAGGCCGCCATCCAGGCGCAGCTCGCCGGCATGCAGGGCGGGCCGCAATACGACGCGGCCTTCGTCGGCGCCTCCCTCCAGGGCCACCGCGAGGCCTTCGCGATCCACGGCTCCTACGCCGAGGCCGGCGAGGATCCGGCCCTGCGCCGCATCGCCCGCGGCGCCCTGCCGCTGATCCGCCTGCACATCGCGCAGCTCACCCAGATGCAGGCGATGATGGGCGGCCCGCAGGGCTGAGCCGCTCCGGGCCGGCGCCCCGGTGTCGGCCCGGCCATTCGGCCCCCATGGGTCCCCCGCGGCCCCGCATGGGTCCCCGGCCCTCGCCGGGCCCGCCTCAGCGGTCGGTGGTGGGCCAGGACGGTTCCTCGGGCAGGCAGCCGGCGCGGCAGCGCATCTGCTCGACCTTGATCACCTGCGGCTTGCTGCCGACGGTCTCGATCTCGATCTGGGTCTGGTTCTTGTTCCAGAGGAAGAGGCAGCGCGAGGGCGTGGTGCGCTGGCAGCTGATCGTCTCGGCGTAGGTCTCGCAGATCCGGGTCCGGCCGCTCACGCATTTCTCGCGCGCCTTGGCCTGCCGGTCGGGCTTCCAGCCTTGCAGCGCCAGGGCGATGCGGAATTCCGAGTAATCCGTGCGCGACTCGACCGCGGGCAGCGGTTCGGTCGCGGCGGCGCCATGCGTCCAGAGGACGAGGATCGGAAGGATCGCGGCGCGCATCGCCCCCCTCGGACGCCGCCACCCCGCATCGCGGCGACCACGTTGTCGGCCAAAGCCGCAGCGGCCGTCAAGGTGGAAGCGGGCGGCCGGTCCAGTCCTGCCGAGGAGAGATCAAGGTCGGCGCGGCCGATGATCAGTCGAGCCTGCGGGGATACAGGGCCGCGGGGGGGGTCCGCGTGCAGTCCCGCCTCCCGGGCCCGCTCTCTCGGACGCGCCCGAGACGGCGGCGCGGCGCACCCGCCGCGCGCCGGGTGCTACTCGGCCGCCGCCTTGGCGGCGCGGGCGCGCCGGGGCTTCTTCCCCGAAGCCTCCGCGGCGGAATCCGGGTTCGCGGGCGCGACGTCCTGCGGCGCCTCGACCGGGTCCGGCGCGGGCGCCTCGGCCTTCGCCCGGGCCGCGCGGTCGCGCCGGATCTGGCCGAGGCCCAGGGTGCGGGCGAGTTCCGAGCGCTGCTTGGCGTAGCTCTCGGCGACCATGGGGTAGTCGCGCGGCAGACCGTACTTGACCCGGTACTCCTCCGGCGTGAGCCCGTGCTTCGTCAGGTGCCGCTTCAGGGACTTGTAAGGTTTGCCGTCGACGAAGCTCACGAGATGATCGTAGCTGATCGATTTGCGAATCTGCGCGGGCGTCGCTTTCGCGCTCTCCTGGGTGCTCGGTGCCGGCGCCTTCCCCGTACTGACGAGGGCGTCGTAGATGCTGCGGATCAGCGCCGGCAGCTCCGCGCTCGGAACGCTGTTCCTCGACACGTAGGCCGACACGATATCGCTCGTCAGGCCGCTGAGGTCGATGGCTGCTGCCCCGGTCTCGCTCATGAATCTGTTCCTGTGCTTGCGCCCGACACAGCAGTGTAGTGTTTGTCGCGGAACGTCAACAGGAATTCTCGCATATTCACATCGGAGCGCAGCAGAGCGATACGGCTGTTCCAAATCGCTGGCGGCTTCGGACAGGTTTCCGTGTCAATCACCGGCCCCGCGCGGGGCAATGACGGGCGGACGCGACCCGTTATTGGTGACCGGGTGGGAGGAGTACAGGGGCATCCCGGCGGCCAGGGGGCGGGGCGGATGGGGCGCTCCGACCGCGGGATCGATTTGACGGGGCCGCGTGTTTCGCCTACAGAGGCGCCCCGGCGTGATCCCCGATAGCTCAGCTGGTAGAGCAGGCGACTGTTAATCGCCTTGTCGCAGGTTCGAGTCCTGCTCGGGGAGCCATCCTTCCCTCCGCGCCGCATCCCCCCGATCCGCAGCCAGGCGCTCCGCGCCGCCGGTCGAGGCGTCGATCCCGTCCGGCCATGTGGGCGCCTGTCATCCTCTGTCCGCACGTGATCGTCCGGACAGCGGATGACAGGCCCGCGCGGCGCGTGAGCGACGCCGGCATCCGCATATTGCGACGCAATCCGTCGGACGCCGTACGACGCGGGCCGGGCGTCCGGCACCCGGCGAGCCCGTGGAGAGCGACGCGCGGACCAAGGCAGGCCCGCGCGACGCCGCGACCCGGCGGGCCCGCGGCGAGGTCGGACCCGCGCGGAGCCGGGCGGGGGCGGGCCCGATCAGCGCGGCGGCGCGATCTCGATCCTGGCCAGCGTCTCGCCCTGCCGGAGGATCAGCACCGTCCCGGTGATGGTCAGGCAGGCGGCGCTGTCCCTCCGCCGCGCGACGCCGCGCAACGTCTCGTGCCGAGCGGACCGGCATGGTGGGCGGATCCGCTCGGCCTCTCATCCCCCATCCGCCAGATCCCTTCGGGATGGCGGCTGGGGGCCTCGCTCACGCGCCGCGCGGGCGCGTGATCCGGTCCGCGGCCCGGCCGGTGACCGGTTTCGCGCGTGCCGCTCAGCTCTGGCGGCCGTAGACATCCTCGATGCGGATGATGTCGTCCTCGCCCGTGTAGCTGCCGACCTGCACCTCGATCAGTTCGAGCGGGATCTTGCCCGGATTGACGAGGCGATGGACGCAGCCGATCGGCAGGTAGATGGCCTCGTTCTCGTGGACGAGGGTCACGGCGTCGTCCACGGTCACCTCGGCGGTGCCGTGCACCACGATCCAGTGCTCGGCCCTGTGGTAGTGCTTCTGCAGCGACAGGCGCCCGCCCGGCTTCACGGTGATCCGCTTCACCTGGAAGCGGTCGCCGATGTCGATGCGCTGGTAGGAGCCCCAGGGCCGGTACATCAGGCGATGCGCGTCGGCCTCGGGCGCGCCCTTGGCCCGCAGATCCTCCACCAGGGCCTTGACCCCGGCGCCGGCCTCGCGGGAGGTCACCAGCACCGCGTCCGGGGTCGCCACCACCACGACGTCGTCGAGGCCCACCACCGTGGTCAGGATCTCCTCGGGGCTGTGCACGAGGCTGTTGCGGGTGTCGCGCACCGCCACGCGGCCGCGCAGGGCGTTGCCGGAGGCGTCCCGCTCCGACACGTCCCAGAGGGCGCCCCAGGTGCCGATGTCCGACCAGGGGAAGCGCACCGGCAGCACGCCCGAGCGGGCCGTGTGCTCCATCACCGCGTAGTCGATCGAGATCTGCGGCGCCTGCCCGAAGGCCTCCGGGTCGAGGCGGATGAAGTCGAGGTCGCGGCGGGCCTTCTCCAGGGCCTGCTCGGCGGCCTCCAGGACGGCCGGGGCGTGGGCGCGCAGCTCCTCGATCATCACGTCGGCCCGGAACAGGAAGTAGCCGCTGTTCCAGAGGGCTCCCTCGGCGATCAGGCCGGCGGCCCGGGACGCGTCGGGCTTCTCCAGGAAGCGGGCCACGTGGCAGGCCCCCTGCGCCCCGGCCTCGCCGGGCAGCCTCTCGCCGGGCTGGACGTAGCCGTAGGCGGTGGCGGGCGCGGTCGGCGTGATGCCGAGGGTCATGATGTAGCCCGCCCGCGCCGCCACGGCGGCGGCCTTGGCGGCGGCGACGAAGGCCGGGGTGTCGCCGATCACGTGGTCGGCCGCAAGGATCAGCACCAGCGCCTCGGGCTCGCTCTGCGCGGCGCTGAGCGCCGCCACCGCCACGGCGGCGGCCGAATCCCGGCGCTGCGGCTCGAGCAGGATCTCGGCCGAGAGGCCGACGGCGGCGAGTTGCTCGCCGACGATGAAGCGCGCGTCCTGCGCGGTGATGACCGTCGGCCGCGCGAAGACCGCGCCGTCGGCGACGCGCAGGGCGGTGGCCTGGAAGGACGAGCGCTCGGCCTCGGCCAGGGGGATGAACTGCTTGGGATGGCTCTCGCGGGAGGCGGGCCACAGCCGTGTGCCCGATCCACCGCAGAGGATCACCGGATGGATGAGGGTGGTCATGGCGTCACCGTCTCCGTATCGATCAAGGGAAGGGCCCGCGGCGCGGTGGGCGCCGACGGGTCGATGTCTCGCGGGCTTGCGGCCTTCATAGGTCGGAAGCGCGCGCCGAGGAACCTGCCGGCCCGCATGCGGGCCCGCGCCGGCGCGCGAGACCGCCGCCGGCGCGGGCCCGGACGCGGCGTCAGATGGTCTGATTGTAGGCGCCGACCTCCGGATTCTCGCGCAGCACCCCGTCGACGCCCTCGAACATCGCGCGCAGGCGCGCCTCCGAGACGGGGCTCTCCACCACGACGACGAGTTCCGGCTTGTTCGACGAGGCCCGCACCAGGCCCCAGGTGCCGTCCTCCGTCACCACGCGCACGCCGTTCACGGTCACGAGGTCGGTGATGCGCGCGCCCCCGATCGGCTCGCCGCGCTCCATCATGGCCCGCACCCGGGCCGTCACCTTCTCGACCACCCCGTACTTCACCTCGTCGGCGCAGTGCGGCGACATCGTCGGCGAGCCCCAGGTCTTCGGCAGCGCCCGGTACAGGTCGGCGAGGCTGCGGCCCGGATTGCGGTCCAGCATCTCGATGACCGTGATCGCCGTCATCAGCCCGTCGTCGTAGCCGCGGCCGATCGGCGCGTTGAAGAAGAAGTGTCCCGACTTCTCGAACCCGGCCAGCGCGCCCAGCTCGTTCACCCGCCGCTTGATGTAGGAATGGCCGGTCTTCCAGTAATCCGCCTTGACGTCGCGCGCCCGCAGCTCCGGATCCGAGGCGAACAGGCCCGTCGACTTGACGTCCACGACGAAGGTCGCGCCCGGGTGCAGTTGCGAGAGGTCGCGGGCGAGCAGCACGCCGACCTTGTCGGCGAAGATCTCGTGGCCCTCGTTGTCGACCACCCCGCAGCGGTCGCCGTCGCCGTCGAAGCCCAGCCCCACATCGGCGCCGGTCTCGCGCACCGTGTCGGCGATCGCGTGCAGCATCGCCATGTCCTCGGGGTTGGGGTTGTAGCGCGGGAAGGTCGCGTCGGCCTCGGTGTCGAGGGGCACGACCTCGCAGCCGAGCGCCTCCAGCACCGCCGGCGCGAAGGCGCCCGCCGTGCCGTTGCCGCAGGCGGCCACGACCTTGAGCTTGCGGCCGATCGTCTTGGTCCGCGAGAGCAGGTCGGCCTGGTAGCGGGCGGCGAAGTCCGGCACGAAGGCGTAGGCGCCGCCGTCGCGGTACTTGAAGGCGCCCGCCAGCACGATCTCCTTCAGGCGGCCCATCTCGGCGGGGCCGAAGGTCATGGGCCGCTCGGCGCCCATCTTCACGCCGGTCCAGCCATTGTCGTTGTGGGAGGCCGTGACCATGGCCACGCAGGGGCAATCGAGGGCGAACTGCCCGAAATAGGCCATGGGCGAGAGGGCGAGCCCGATATCCTTCACGCGCAAGCCCCCCGCCATCATGCCGGCGATGAGGGCGAGCTTGATCGAGGCCGAGTAGGCGCGGAAATCGTGGCCGGTGACGATGTCGGGCCGCACGCCCATCTCGTGGATGAGCGTCCCGAGGCCCAGCCCCAGCGCCTGCACCCCCATGAGGTTGAGGTCCTTGGGAAAGAGCCACCGCGCGTCGTACTCGCGAAAGCCGGTGGGGGCCACGAGCGGAAGCGACTCGAACGCGAAGCTGTTCGGGGCCAGCGATGCATGCGGCTTCGGAAACGTCATCACTCTCATCCTGCCGTTCAAGGGCGGGCCCGAGGGCCCTGCCGGTGAGCCGATTCCCCGGGAGGCTCCCGTTCGTCGTAAGGTAATTGAAGGGTTCATTCCGGCGAAGCGGATTTCGGTTCGCCGGAAAGCGCTTGCAAATCAGAGGCCTGGTCCGATCCAGGGACTCTCCCGCGAGGGCGGTTCGGGCGCCGCTCCCGCTCCATCGTCTCCGGCGATCCGTCCCGCCGGATCCACTCCTCGCCCGCGGCGCCGCCCCGTCGGCCCGCGATGCTCAGCCGTGGCGGACCTCCGCCCGCGCGTGGTCGAGAACGGAGGCGAGCGTCTCGGTGAGGGAGCGCTTCGGGGCCCAGCCGGTGCGGGCGGCCAGCGCCGAGGCGTCCCCGCAGGCGGTCGGGATCTCGGAGGGGCGCAGCCGCTCCTGCGCCACCCGCACCTCGAAGGGCCTGCGCGAGAGGGATGCCAGCGTCTCCAGCAGGCTGCCGATCGACCGCGCCTGGCCGGAGGCGATGTTGAAGATGCTGCATCGGTCGAGCGTGTCGGCGGCCGCGACCAGACCCGCATAGGCCTCGACGACGTCGCGGACGTCCAGGAAGTCGCGACGGGCCGAGAGGTCCCCGACCTCCAGCACGGGCGGAACCAGCTGCGCCTCGATGCGGGCGATCTGCGCGGCGAACGAGGCGACCACGAACCGCTCGCTCTGGCCCGGGCCGATGTGGTTGAGCGGCCTCAGGATCACCAGGCGCGACCCCGCCCGGCCCAGCACGTCCGTCAGGATCTGCTCGCCGACGAGCTTCGTCTTGGCGTAGGTGCTCGCCGGCTCCGGCCGGACCGCCTCGCCGACGGGCTGTCCCGACAGGAAGGCCCGACCGTACACCTCCCCGGAACTCACGAAGAACAGGTTCGTCCCGGGCAGGTGGTCGACCAGCGCCGATGCGAGGCTCAGCACCGTGCCGACGTTCTCGCTCCAGGCCCGGACCGGCCGCGCGGCGGCGTCCGAGACGGAGGAGAGGGCGGCGAGGTGGAGGATGTCCGTCGGCGCGACCTCGCGCAGGCACTCCGCCGTGCGGCGACCGTCCGACAGGTCGGCCGCGACGTAGCCGATCCCGGCGGAAAGCGCCGCCGGCCTGGCCTCGCGGCCGAGACCGACGATCTCCGCGCCGGCGCCGAACCGGTCGAGGAAGGCGGCGGCCGCGTGGCGGCCGACGAAACCCGTCGCGCCGGTGATCAGGATGCGCTTCACGCCAGAGCCTCGGCAGGGCGGCTCAGACGGAGGCGCGCAGGCGGGCGAGGTCCGCGTCGACCATCTCGGTGATCATCTCCTCGAGCGAGATCTCCGGCTTCCAGCCCAGAATGCGCTCGGCCTTGGCAGGGTTGCCGAGGAGCACGTCGACCTCGGCCGGGCGGAACAGCTTCTCGTCGATCCGGAGGTGGTCGTCCATGGTCAGGCCCACGTGGTCGAAGGCGATCCGGCACATGTCGCGCACGGTGGTGGTGCGCCCGGTCGCCACCACGTAGTCGTCCGGCGCGTCCTGCTGCAGCATGAGCCACATCGCCCGGACGTAGTCCTTGGCGTGGCCCCAGTCCCGCTTCGCGTCGATGTTGCCGAGCCGCAGTTCCGTCTCGAGGCCGAGCTTGATGCGCGCGACGCCGTCCGTGACCTTGCGGGTCACGAACTCGACCCCGCGCAGCGGGGATTCGTGGTTGAACAGGATGCCGTTCGAGGCGTGCAGGCCGAAACTCTCCCGGTAGTTGATCGTCATCCAGTGCGCGTAGAGCTTGGCGACGCCGTACGGGGAGCGCGGGTAGAAGGGGGTCTGCTCGCTCTGCACCTGCTCCTGGATCAGGCCGAACATCTCCGACGAGGAGGCCTGGTAGTAGCGCGCCTGCGGGGCCATGATGCGGACCGCTTCGAGCAGGTTGGTCGCCCCGAGGCCGGTCACCTGCCCGGTGAGGATCGGCTGCTGCCAGGACGAGGTGACGAACGACTGTGCGGCGAGGTTGTAAACCTCATCGGGCCGGACCTGCTGGACGATGCGCAGCAGGCTCGACAGATCGATCAGATTGCCGTCGATGAGGTGAACGTCCTTGGCAACGCCGAGCCACTTCAGCCTGTGATCATAAACACCAGCATGGCTCGACCGACGGACAATACCGTAGACTTCGTAGTCTTTTTCAAGCAGAAGCTGCGCCAGGTAGGCCCCATCCTGGCCGGTAATTCCGGTGATCAAGGCACGTCTGCGTGTCATCTCAGTTCCCCTTGCCGCTATTCGGGCCCTCGGTATGGAGGGCTCCCGATGAAGTCAAGTGCAATGGCTAAGCTCGTCTGCGGGCTTGCCGCGGCCGTCATCTCGTCCTCGTACCGGCCCCGCAAGAGCGCCGGCCTCTGCGTCAGAGGCCCCTTGCCCCGGTCGGGACCAATGCGCGACCCGCCCGCTGCGGCCCGTCACGAGGCGGCCAGGCGGCGAGCGGGCGCGGCGCGGATCTCCTCCAGCCGCGCGCCGTAGCGCTTCGCGATCGCCGGGATGCTGAAACGCGCCTTGACGAGACGGGCCGCGCTCACGCCCTTGGCGCGCGCCGCGGCCTGGTCGGTCGCGACGTGGCGCATGGCGGCGGCGGCCTGCCGGAGGTCGGCATCGGCCCAGACGCTGCCGCGCTCGACGAAGATGTACTCGTCCCTCTGCACCCCGACGAGGTCGTACCCGATCAGGTAGGCGCTCTCCTCGCTGCAGAAATCCATGTTGCCGCCATAGGCCGTCGCGATCACCGGCCGCTCGAGCTGCATGGCCTCGATCATGCCGAAGCCCCAGCCCTCGGACCGATGCAGCGAGACGTAGCAGTCGCAGGCCTTCTTGAGGGCGAGGAGGTCCCTGTACTTGAGCGTCTCGTCGACGATCAGGATCCGCGGGTCCGCCCTGCAGGCGTCGTCGATCTTCCTCCAGATCGCCACTTGGTGCGGATCGCCGACCCGGGTCCTGTTCTGGGTCTTGATGACGAGGGCGACCGCCTCGGTGCCGAGCGGAAAGGCCTGCCGGAACGCCTCGACGGCGGCCAGCGGGTTCTTGCGCTCGATGAAGGAGAAGGAGTCGAAGGTGGTGAGGAAGATTGTCGCGTCGCGCTCCAGCCCGAGGCTGCCGAGGTCCATCGCCTCCACCTCGGGCAGCGGCTCGACCGCCATGCCCACGTTCACCACCGGCTTGTCGGTGAACCGGGCGTAGATCTCGCGGTTGTACTCCGAAGAGACCCAGATCTCATCGAGCAGATCGAGCGCCAGATTATGGCACTTCGGGATCTGATTCAGCTCCCAGAAGAAATATCCGATATTGTAACTGTTGGCCACGATCTCGCGCTGCTCGAACGCGTAGACCAGGGGAATCGATTCGGCGTTGAGGTGGATGAGGTTGATCTCGCGCGGAGCGGTGAAGGTCTCGAAGTTCAGCTCGGTGGCGAAGCCGATGGGCGCCGGGTTGTCGAGGCCGAAGGGCAGCGCGGTGGGACGCACGCGCTCGGCGGCCGTCAGGATCTCGTAGGAGATGCGCGTCGCCTGGCCGAGGCCCGACGTCTGGAGGAGCGGACCGATCAGGGCGACGCCGGGTTCGGGGTGGGAGCGCGGGAAATCCCGCTTCGGCAGCAGGAACTCGCCGTAATCCCGAACCTCGGCCGTGCTCTCGCCGGCCCCCTGCCTCGCCAGCTTGGCCGCGAGGGCCTCCGCCTGCCCGCGCAGGGCCGCCACGCGGGAGGGCGGCGCGCCCGGCGGCAGGGCGACGGCCGCGATGATCTCGTCGAAGAGCGAGGCGGCCTCCGCCCTCGCCCGCAGCAGCTGCCGGACCTGACTGCCCGGCAGGAAGCTCCTGAGGTAGGGCCGCGTGTAGCTCGACAGGATCAGGTAGCAGAGATAGGCGGCGCGGTCCGAGGCCTTGTCCCTGGTCAGGTCGAGCTTGGCCCGGTCGCGCTCGAACTGGATCTCCATGAAGATGTTGAAGGGGAAGTCGGCGTACGGCGCGCTCGACGGCGCCTGCAGGACCGCGATCTGCTCCCGCGTCACGAGCGCGCGATGCAGCTTGGCGTCGATCGTCCGCTCGAAGCACCACCAGTAGACGGCTTCGCGCAGCACGCGCACATCGGCCAGGTTGAGGTGGCTCGGCAGTTCCCGCACGACGGAATTGTAGAGGGCGACGGTCACGGCCGGCGACAGGCCGGCGAGCGGCATCGGCCGGTTCAGGAACGCCACCTGCGCGCGCGACAGCGGCATCTCGAAGCGCGTGCCCTGCGCCTTGCGGTGCGCCTGATAGTCCGTCAGGTACCACATCAGGACCTTGAGCCGATCCTGCAGCGAGCCGGTCATGTCGTCGAGGTGGTGGTCCCGCACGAGGCGGAAGCTCTCGAACTGAACGTACTTCGTGATGAGACCTTCCGGGTCGCGCTCCGGATTGGCGACCTGGAGGATGGGGGAGCTGCTCATCGGGTGCCTGCGGGTTGATCGGTCGTCGGAGGGCGGCGGGGGCTCAGTCGCGGGACGCCGCGGTCTCGATGCCGTGGTCTCGCGCGAGCGCGGCGATCTCGACGAGCGCCATCCGCAGCTGCACCTTCATCTGGTCCGAGATCCCGCCGCTCTTGACGACCGCGACGGCGCTCGTCGGAATCGGCGCGGGGGTGAGGGGCTCGCCCGTCTCGGCGATGAGGAGGGTGACGGCGTTCCGCGCGCCGACCTCGGCGAGGTTGACCTCGAAGCCGTGGCGGCCGTCGCCGATCCCGGCCTCCTCCAGGTCGGCGCGGTAAAGGTCGGCCGTGATCAGGACCGACCTGCCGGTCTCCCCGAGGGCCTGCAGCAGGACGGCGCCGGAAGGGCTGCGCGTGTCCTGGATCCAGCCCAGGACCGACCGCGAATCGACCCGGTCGATGTTCCACCGCCAGCGGGACGCCGGCGCGGACTCCTCCCGCCGGGCGGGCGAGGCGGGAAGCGGGCCCGTGTCGAAGGGGAAGACGCCGAGGACGTCCTGCGTCTCCACCACCCGGACGGTCACCTCGCCCGCCTCCTGCGTCCACCCGCCGAGGTCGATCTCGAAGCAATGGGCACCGTTGCCGATGCCGGCCTCCCGCAGATCCTGCCGGAAGATGTCGGCGGTGGCGCGCGCCCGCTGGCCCGCGGAGGAGGTCGCCTCGACGGTCAGGGCGGCGTGGGCGCGCGAGCTGTCATAGGCCCAGCCCGCGATGCGCCGGCCCTCGACGACGTCGATATTCGACCTGACGGCCGATTTCGGCGTCCTGCCGCGCGCGTAGACGGTGGTGACCCAGCCGGCGACGCGCTTGCGCTGAGGGGGAGCGGTGTCGTTCGTCGTCATGTCTGGCCTCGGGAGGGAATCGCGACGGGGCTGGCGGGGCTCGCCCGGATCGAACCGGGTCCCGCGATGGCAGCCGTCAGGCGGCCGGGAGGGCGCGCGCCGGCAGGAGCATCGCTCGAGCGGCGTCGCCCGGCCGGCCCGCCGCGTCGCTCCGGGATCGACAAGTTGCGAGGCCGGCACGCCGTGTGACCGGATCCTGAAGGACCCGGATGCGAGGGGTGCGCCGGGGCGTCCCATTCGGTCGTTGCTGCATTGCGTCGGACGATTTCCTTGCGTCGCGCGACGGGCTGACTTCGGTGCAGGGGGCCGGTCAGCGAGGAGCGCGGCCGTCTCCTTAGCCGAGTTGATCCGGCGCGCCAATTCGCCGGGCCCCGATGATCGCCCCGCCCCGCGCGGCGGCCGCCGGGCCGCCAGCCTTGAGTCGGACCCGGGAGGGCTGCTATCCGGCGTCTGCAACGCCTACCAAAGGAATGGGGCCATGCGGGTCGCGATGGTTGGGTCCGGCTATGTCGGGCTGGTCTCGGGGGCCTGT